>NZ_AP012322.1:0-336995 GCF_001025155.1 Bifidobacterium angulatum DSM 20098 = JCM 7096
GTGACCATGAGCGCCGAAGACCCAACAGTACAAGCCAAGAACATTTGGTCAGACGCCCTTACGCTGCTGAAGCATAAGAAGTCCCTTTCCCCTCGTGACAAGGGATGGCTGGAGGGGGTAACGCCCGAAGCCGTATATGGTACGACCATCGTGCTCTGCGTCGATAACGCCAGCACGCGGCAAGCGCTTGAAAACGAACTCATGCAGGCGCTGCTCGAAGCGCTGAAGATCGTCACCGGTCAGGATATGTTCCCGGCATTCAAGATCGTGCC
Source organism: Bifidobacterium angulatum DSM 20098 = JCM 7096 (assembly GCF_001025155.1). NCBI lineage: Bacteria > Bacillati > Actinomycetota > Actinomycetes > Bifidobacteriales > Bifidobacteriaceae > Bifidobacterium > Bifidobacterium angulatum. The sequence goes on from NZ_AP012322.1 coordinate 273, forward strand.
GCAGCAGACGGCACCGGAACCGAAGCCTGAGTCCAAGCCGCAGCCGAAGAAACCCGCCAGCCACGTTGAGGAACAGCCCGAACTGCCATTGAACGGCCCGTCCCCGTCCCTTGACGATCTGGGTAAGGAGCCTTTCGGAACCGCAGGGCCGGTGCCGACCGTTCCTTCGGCATTGCAGCCGCAGGTCAGTGGCGATGCGGAGGGGCAGTATGGCGTTGACCGCAACAAGGTCCAGCGCGATCCCGAAACGCATCTCAATAAGAATGCGACATTCGACACGTTCGTTCCCGGCGATTCCAACCGTTTCGCCCGCACCGTGGCATTGGCAGTGGCGGAAGGTTCCGGCAAGGATTTCAACCCGCTGTGTATTTACGGCGGATCCGGCTTGGGTAAAACCCACTTGCTGAACGCCATCGGCAACTACGCGCTGGTCAAAGACCCGACGCTTAAGGTGCGTTACGTCAATAGCGAGGAATTCCTGAACGAGTTCATCGAGGCGTTGCAGATCCCTTCGCAAAGCCAGGGGCGTATTGCGGAGTTCAACCGCCGATACCGCAGCGTCGACGTGCTGCTCATCGACGATATTCAGTTCCTTGGCGGCAAGGAAGCGACCCTCGAACAGTTCTTCCATACGTTCAACGCGTTACATCAGGCGAATAAGCGTATCGTCATCGCGTCCGATGTGGCTCCGAAGAACCTCAAGGGCTTCGAGGCCCGCCTCATCTCGCGCTTCGACTCCGGGTTGACGGTGGATGTCAAGCCGCCGGATCTGGAAACCCGTATCGCCATTCTTCGCATGATGGCGTCCATGAACCACAGCAATATCCCGAACGACGTGCTTGATCTGATCGCCGAGCGGTTTACGGAGAACATTCGAGAGCTTGAAGGCGCTCTGACCAGAGTGACCGCTGTGGCTTCGCTGAGCAATCAGCCGGTGACGCGAGCCATGGCCGAGCAGACGTTGCAGGATTTCTTCACCACCGATGTGGAGATTAAGCCCACGGACATCATCAGCCAGGCCGCGAAGTACTTCCATCTCACCTTTGACGATATCGTTGGGCGTTCGCGTATGAAGAACATCGCGCTTGCACGTCAGATCGCCATGTATCTCACGCGAGAAATGACCAGCATGAGTCTGGTGGATATCGGCAAGGTATTCGGTGGCAAGGACCATACCACGGTTATGCACGCCTGTGACCGTATTACCAATGAAATGCAGCAGCGTCAGGATATCTACAACTACGTTATGGAGCTTACGGTTCGATTGAAGCAGGGATCCAACTAACCTACCGAAGCACATACGCCTGCCGTCTCTCAGAACGATTCTGAGAGACGGTTTTTGCATGTTTTGCGGTAATCCACATATCGTTCGGATTTCGGTTCGTCAGAACGATTCTCCCAGCCGCAACACTCCGGCGAAGCCGGTAAAAATTAAAAAAGTTATCCACATAGTTATTCACAAATGTGGGTAAAGCCTGCGGATAACCCGTGGATGACTCCACATTTCGCTGTGGATAACTCGTGGACAACTTTGCACCGAATGTGGATAACCGTTCTCGTGCAAAACGCCTGTGGATAACCGGCCATGTTGTCCACATGACTCTTCGAGTTATCCACAATAAGAGGGTTATCCACAATGCTACATGTGAGAACGGATTGCGAACGTTATCCACATATCCACCGGACCTTATTATGAGTATTACTGACGTAGTTACCTCAACTAATCTTCATAGCAATAATGCGCCGACTGAGCCGATTCTGAAAGCATCCGCAAGTCGCTACAATGATTTTCAGTTCAAGAAATACCCGTTCCACGGGTTCTTCCCAGTGAAAGCAGGCTTTTATGAAGGTTGAAGTCAATTCCGGCGCACTCGCCGACGCAGTAGCATGGACGACCAGGGTCATTGATGCTCGTCCTTCCAACCCAATTCTTGCCGGCATCCGGCTTGAAGCAGCAGATGGTGCCCTACGGCTTTCCGCCTTCAATTACGAAATTTCTGCCCGCGACCATATCGAAGCTGGAGTCGACGAATCCGGCAGCATCCTCGTGCTTGGCAAGCTGCTCGCCGACATCACCAAATCACTGCCATCCGAAAAAACCTATCTTTCGGCCAACTCCACCACGTTGACCATCACCTCCGGCAAATCGACGTTCACCATGCAGCTGATGCCGAACGCCGAATACCCCGATTTGCCGAGCATGCCAGGCATGCTCGGCCAGGTCGACGCACCGACCTTCATACAGGCAGTATCTCAGGCCTGCGTCGCAGTCTCCCGCGAAGAAAACCGCCCCGTGCTGACAGGCGTGCGCATGCAGTTCGACGGCGACAAGGTGGTGCTGACATCCACCGATCGTTTCCGCCTGGCCCGCGCCACCTTCTCCTGGAGCCCCCAGGATCCGACCGTGCACACCACTACGCTCGTCCGTGGCTCGCTGCTTCGCGATGTCTCCCGTTCCCTTAACGAACGTCAGAACCTCACCCTTGATTTCGATACGGAGAACCCGTCCCTCCTCGGCTTCGACAATGCCGGGCGCTCCTCCACCTCGCAGCTCATCGACGGCGAATTCCCCGCAGTCGACAGACTGTTCGCCGACGACTATCCGATTCAAGCCGTCATCGACAAGCAGTCCCTGATCGGCGCCATCAAGCGTGTGGCCCTGGTCGCCGAACGTGACGCCCCCATTCGCATGGTCTTCTCCGGGCAGGAACTCACCTTGAGCGCCGGTGCCGTGGACGAAGCGCAGGCAAAGGAAATCATCGACGTCGATATGGATGGTGACGACATCACCGTCGCCTTCAACCCGTCGTACCTTATCGAAGGTCTGAGCGCCATCAGCGAACCGTATGTCCGCATGAAGCTCACCACCGCCGTAAAGCCCGTGGAATTCAACGGCCAGCAGGAAGCCGACTCCGACGAGTCGATGGATTACCGCTATCTGCTCGTTCCGATGCGATTCAACAACTGAATCACAGCCTCCATCTACCCCGACTGACAGCCATGTATATTTCGCGCCTCGCTCTTGACCATTTCCGTTCCTGGAATCAGGTCGTAGTGGACTTTACGCCTGGAGTGAACGTGCTGTATGGGGCGAACGGTCTGGGCAAAACCAATCTGGTCGAGGCCGTGGAGGTTTTGTCTACCGGCGGCAGCCATAGGGTGAACTCCTCGCTGCCGCTGGTGGAACGCGGGTATGGCAAAGCGACCATTCGAGTCAATGCCAATACTGCCGAAACCACCACCTACGAGGTGACGATTGCAGCGCGTGGCGCGAATCGTGCACGAGTGAATTCCGGGCCGTCGCAGTATCTTCGCGATGTGGTCGGTCTGGTGCCGTCTGTCTCGTTCACACCGGAAGACCAGCGTTTGATCAGCGCGGATCCGGCCACGCGCCGCGGTTTCCTCAATCAGAGTGCCGGTATGCTGATTCCCGGGTACACCGGTCGGCTGCAGCGGTTCACGCAGATCGCACGCCAGCGTGCAGCACTCCTGAAGCAGCTTGGTCAGCATGAAGGCTCAGCGGATGCGGTATTGAGCGGACTGGAGGTTTGGACGGGGCAATTCATCGAAGCCGGCGTCGCCCTGACCAGAATGCGTAACGAGGTGATGGGGATTCTGGCGACCCCGTTCTCCGATATCTATGCACGCCTTGCCTCGGGGCACGGCAAAGCGGAAATCGTCTATGAGCCGTCGTTTGTGGAAGTCCGCGACTGTGATACTCCGGAGCTGAATATCTCCGAACATTTCCAGCGTCTATACCCGGGCGAGGTGTCTCGCGGCATGAACCTCATCGGCCCGCAGCGCGATGATTTCTCGGTGTTGCTCGATGGCGAGCCGGCTCGTGATTTCGCCTCGAACGGCGAGATGTGGACCATGGCGCTGTCGCTCAAAATGGCGTTGTTCGAGGCGATCGCCGAATCTCGCGGCATCAGGCCCATTGTGATTCTCGATGATGTGTTCGCGCAGCTGGATGAATCTCGTAGGCATCAGATCCTCGATTTCGCCAATGATCAGGATCAGGTGCTGGTCACCGCTGCCGCGGCGAGCGATATTCCGCAAGACGATAGGGCGAATATCATCGACGTCGCCTCGCTGAAGGAACAATCGGATATGTTCGGTGCGATGCCCATGCCGTCAGGAAGCGGTTCGCTATGAAACCGCCGATAACGGTGACATTGAAGCTGGACCAGCGCACCCTGCCAGCTCAGGTGTTCGAACGATATGCGCGGCGTGAGGATTCGCGCAAAATCAGGGCCATTCGAGCGGAACTCGCATGGGAGAACTTCGGCAAACCGGGGCGCGACCCGGTCAAACTCGGTGGCGTGGCGACGGTTATCGCGAAGAACGGCAATTGGATGCCGTATCTTAAGATCTCCCAGCTGAACAACCATTGGGATCAGGTGGTTGGTCCTGGCGTGGCGCAGCATTCCCATGTCGTGAGCCTGCGCGACGGAGTGCTGACCATCGCGGCCGAATCCCAGGTATGGGCCACGCAGCTTACGTTTCTTATTCCGCAGCTCACCGATACCATCACCAGAAAACTGGAAGGGCTGCCCATTACCGATATTCGGGTGAGGGGGCCCTCCGTGGGGTACAGCAGAAAATGGGGCAAACGTCGTTAACGGCTGTATATAGTGCTCGTCGCGGTGCGTGAGTAGAATCACATGCAGTATAGTCAAAACGTCTCAAGGGGCCTTAGAAGGCGTTTTTGAGGTAATGGACCGCGAAAAACCCCTTCGCGAGCCAGTGACGCAGGAAGGAAGCTCCTTGGCGGATTCGCTGGAGAATGCTACGAGCAAAGAAGAACAGCTCAAAGCCGTAGACGAACATATCAATAATGCCGAATTGCAGGATGGCGAGCTCGACGAGTCAATGACTCCCGAACATTACGACGCCTCCGATCTTAAGGTTCTTGAAGGTCTTGAGGCCGTGCGTATCCGCCCAGGCATGTATATCGGATCCACCGGTCCTCGCGGCCTGCACCATCTGGTGTATGAGATCGTCGATAATTCGGTGGATGAGGCGTTGGCAGGTTACGCCAGCCATATCGAAGTCACGATTCTGCCGGATAACGGCATTCGCGTCGTGGACGATGGCCGTGGCATCCCCGTCGATATCGTGCCGGGCGAAGGTGTCTCCGGCGTGGAAACCGTGATGACCAAGCTGCACGCCGGCGGCAAGTTCGGCGGTGGCGGCTATGCCGTTTCCGGCGGTCTGCACGGCGTGGGTATCTCCGTGGTGAACGCGCTGTCCACCCGCGTGGACATCGAAGTGCGCCGCCAGGGATTCCACTGGACCCAGACCTATAAGGACCAGCACCCCACGGCACCGCTGGCGCAGGGGCAGCCCATGACAGACGACGAGTCCACCGGCACATCCGTCACCTTCTGGGCCGATCCGGCGATCTTCGAGACCACCACATACGACTTCGAGACGCTGCGTAGCCGTTTCCAGCAGATGGCGTTCCTGAACAAGGGCCTGAAGATCACGCTGACCGATCTTCGCCAACTGGACGAAGCCGGCGACGAAGTGGCCGGCGACGGCGACAATGCCGCCGAGGAACTGCATCAGACCGCCACCTACCAGTACGTCAACGGCATCAAGGATTACGTGGACTATTTGGTGAAGTCCCGCAAGGCCGTGCCGGTGGAGGACGAGGTCATCAACTTCGACGCCGAAGACCTCAAGCTGGGCATCTCCGCGGAAATCGCCATGGAATGGACCACCGCGTATTCCGAATCCGTGCACACCTTCGCGAACACCATCTCGACCACCGAGGGCGGCACCCACGAGGAAGGCTTTAGAGCCGCGCTGACCTCACTGGTGAATCGTTATGCGCGTGAGAAGAACATCCTCAAGGACAAGGACGAGAACCTGTCCGGCGATGATGTACGCGAAGGCCTGACCGCGGTGGTGTCCGTCAAGCTCACCAACCCTCAGTTCGAAGGCCAGACGAAAACCAAACTCGGCAACTCCGAAGCCAAGACCTTCGTGCAGCGTGTGATGACCGACAAGCTCGGCGACTGGTTCGACGCGCATCCGAGCGAGGCGAAGAACGTCATCCAGAAGGCCATCGAAGCGTCCCGCGCTCGTCTTGCCGCCAAGAAGGCCCGCGAAAACACTCGACGTAAGTCGATTTTCGAATCCGCCGGCATGCCGGACAAGCTGAAGGACTGCCAGTCCAACAATCCGGAGGAATGCGAGCTGTTCATCGTGGAGGGTGATTCCGCAGGCGGTTCCGCCATCCAGGGGCGCAACCCGATCACCCAGGCGATTCTGCCGCTGCGAGGCAAGATCCTGAACACCGAGCGCGCAAGCCTTGACCGCATGATGAAGTCCGACACCATCGAATCGCTGATCACCGCGGTCGGCGGTGGTTACGGCGAGGACTTCGATATCAACAAGGTGCGCTACCACAAGGTCATCATCATGGCCGATGCCGATGTCGATGGCGCTCATATCGCCACGCTGAACCTGACCTTGTTCTTCCGCTATATGCGGCCGATGATCACGGCCGGTTACGTGTATGTGGCCATGCCGCCGCTGTACCGACTCAAGTGGACCAAGGGCGCGCATGATTTCGTCTACACCGACGCCGAGCGCGACCGTGTGCTTGCCGAAGGCAAGGCGAAGGGACGCCAGCTGCCGAAGGGCGAAGGCATCCAGCGCTACAAGGGTCTGGGCGAGATGAGCTATCAGGAACTGTGGGAAACCACCATGGATCCGGAGCATCGTATTTTGAAGCAGGTGCAGATCGAGGATGCGGAAGCCGCGGACGAGACCTTCTCCATGCTGATGGGCGACGAGGTTGAACCGCGCCGACTGTTCATCCAGCGCAACGCGCGCAACGTCAGCTGGATCGACGCCTAACCGGCATATTGCATCTCCTCTTGCGCTTCGAACATCACGGCCGATGCGCAAGAGGGCCAGAAAACGTAACGGGGGAAGCCTTGAACGGCTTCTCCCCCAGCCGGTTGTGTGACCGGCAGCTCCTTGTTGGAGGAGCATAGCTACGGAGGAAAAGTGGCAGACGAAAACAACAATGACAACGGTCAGTTCGTGCCGGACGGCTCGATGGAACCGCTAAGCCCGCAAGAGGCCGACAACACCGATTACGGCCTGATGGTCGGCGAACGCATCCAGGTGCGTGATCTGCAGACGGAAATGCGCGAATCGTACCTCGCCTACGCCATGAGCGTGATCGTGGATCGAGCGTTGCCGGATGTACGCGACGGTATGAAACCGGTGCATCGCCGCGTGGTGTATGCCATGTACGACGGCGGCTACCGTCCCGATCGTGGCTATTCCAAGTGCGCGCGCGTGGTCGGCGAGGTCATGGGTAAATACCATCCGCACGGCGACTCCGCCATCTACGATACGTTGGTGCGTATGGCGCAGTCCTGGTCCATGCGCTATATGCTGGTCGACGGTCAGGGCAATTTCGGCTCCCCCGGCGACGATCCGGCTGCGGCAATGCGTTACACCGAATGCCGCATGGCGCCGCTCGCCATGGAAATGGTGCGTGATATCGACAAGGACACCGTTGATTTCCTGCCGAACTACGACGGTAAGACGCAGGAACCGACCGTACTGCCGGCACGTTTCCCGAATCTGCTGTGCAACGGTTCCTCCGGTATCGCAGTCGGCATGGCCACTAACATTCCGCCGCACAACATGCGTGAGGTCGCCGAAGGCGTGCATTGGGCGCTTGACCACCCGGAGGCAAGCCGTGAGGAGCTGCTCGACAACCTGATTCGCATCATCAAGGGACCGGATTTCCCGACCGGTGCCACCATTCTCGGCCATAAGGGCATCGAACAGGCCTACCGCACCGGCCGCGGCCTGATCACCATGCGGGCCGTCGTCAACACCGAGGAGATCAAGGGCCGCATGTGCCTGGTCGTCACCGAGCTGCCGTATCAGGTCAACCCCGATAGACTGGTCGCCTCCATCCGCGAAGCGGTGCGCGACGGTAAGATCCAGGGCATCGCCGACATGCGTGACGAAACCTCCGGCCGTACCGGTCAGCGCCTGGTGCTCGTGCTCAAGCGCGACGCGGTTCCGAAGGTCGTGCTTAACAATCTGTACAAGCATTCCCAGCTGCAGCAGACTTTTGGCGCCAATATGCTGGCGCTGGTCGACGGCGTGCCGCGGACGCTGAGCCTTGATGCGTTCATCCGCCATTGGATCAACCATCAGATCGACGTGGTCGCCCGTCGTACCGCCTACCTCAAGCGTGAGGCGGAGGAACGCGATCATATTCTGCAGGGTCTGCTGAAGGCGCTCGACGCCATCGAAGAGGTCATCAAGCTGATTCGCAGCAGCCAGGGGCGTGAGGACGCACGTCCGAAACTGATGGAATTCCTCGACATCGATCAGGTTCAGGCCGATGCCATCCTGTCGATGCAGTTGGTGCGACTGGCCAATATGGAAGCGCAGAAGATCGTCGACGAGCATAACGAGCTGATGCGCAAGATCGCCGACTACAACGATATTCTCGCCAAGCCGGAACGCCAGCGCAGGATCGTCGGCGACGAGCTCGACGAAATCGTCGCCAAGTATGGCGATGAGCGTCGCACCAAGATTCTGCCGTACAGCGGCGAGATGAACGTCGAGGATCTCATCCCCGAAGAGAACGTGGTGGTCACCGTCACCCACTCCGGTTTCATCAAGCGCACCAAGGCCGACGAATACCGTGCGCAGCACCGTGGCGGCAAGGGCATCAAGGGCGCGAAACTGCGTGAGGATGATGTGGTCGATCACTTCTTCCTGACCAGCACGCATAACTGGCTGCTGTTCTTCACGAACAAGGGTCGCGTCTACCGTCTCAAGGCGTATGAGCTGCCGGAAGGCTCGAGGGATTCCAAGGGGCAGCATGTGGCGAACCTGCTGCAGTTCGGGCCCGACGAGACCATCCAGACCGTGCTGTCGATTCCGAATTACGAGGTCGCCAAGTACCTGGTGCTCGCAACCCGTTCCGGCAAGGTCAAGAAGACCGCGCTTGCCGAGTACGACTCTCCGCGTCAGGGCGGTCTGATTGCAGTGCGTCTGATGACCGACGAGAACGGCGAAAACGCAGACGAACTGATTGGTGCCGCACTGTGCAACGCCGACGACGACATCATGCTGGTGTCCAGAAAGGGCATGAGCCTGAAATTCACCGCCAACGACGAACAGCTGCGCCCGATGGGCCGACAGACCGCCGGCGTGCAGGGCATGAAATTCCGCGACGGCGACGAGTTGCTGGCTATGGACGTGGTGTGGGGCGATTCCGACAAGGATCTGCTCGTGGTCACCGATGAGGGCTTCGCCAAGCGTTCCGCCGTCAGCGAGTATCGTCTGCAGGGGCGTAACGGTTACGGCGTCAAGGCGTTGCAGCTTGCTGAAGGCCGTGGATCGCTGGTCGGCGCGCTGATTGTTTCCGAAGATGACCAGGTGATGGCCATTATGAAGTCAGGCAAGGTGATTCGTTCCGATGTGGCCGAGGTCAAGCGCACCGGCCGTAATACGCAGGGCGTTACGCTGGCCAAGCCGGATAAGAATGACGAGATCATCTCCATCGCATTGAACGCCGAGAAGGATGATGCCGACGATCAGAACGACGTTCAGCCCGCCCAGTCCGAACAGTCGGATTCCGCCGAGCAGCAGGCCGAACAGCCCGCTGACGTACAGAATGTGAACACTGAGTCGGATGGCGAGTAATCGTCGGTAAAGATTGCTAGTCTCGGCTACAGATAGCGAATCATGAAGGAGCAACATGAGCGACGACAAGCCTGAAGAGAACGTGACCGCCGAAACCGCCGAGGCGCCGGCGAACACCAACGCGACCGAGGCGGTCGAACCGGTCGATCAGCCGCGCGGCCTGGATGACGCTCCGCGTGAGGCCCGTTCCGTGTCGAGCCAGTCCACTGCCAGCGAGAAGTCTCACACCTTCCCCACGGCGACTTCGACCACGCCTACCGGCGTTCCCGTGCGTCCGGCTCCGTCCGGCAAGCGTGGCACGCCGCGCGCACGCCGCATGAACCTGTCGCTGACGCGTTTGAACGCGTGGAGCGTTGCCAAGGTGTCCTTCATGATGTCGCTTGCGTGGGGCATCATCCAGATCATCGCGGCGGGCCTGGTGTGGATGCTGCTGAACGTCGTCGGCGTATTCGACCAGCTGACGCAGATCGTCGCATCCACAGGTCTTGACGCAGGCGGTTTGAACCTGACCGATGTGTTCTCGTTGAGCTCGGTGCTGTCCGCGGTGACGATCTTCTCCATCATCGAAATCGTGCTGTTCACTCTGCTCGCGGCCATTGTCGCTCTGATCTATAACGTCGTGAGCTCCCTGGTGGGAGGCGTGCACATCACGCTTGGCGACGACTGAGTCGCGGCGGGCGGCAGCAACGCGCAACGGGTGGCGGATTATTCCGCCGCCCGTTTTTTATTGTCGGCAACGGGTGGTGCCAACGTTCATCCGGCATACTGCAAAGCCGACCTGGTGCTGCGGCAGGTATGCCGGACTGCTCAGGGGCGGATGATGCTGTTCGTATGAGGCCAACGACTCGCCGCATGCCGTGGAACCGATCGGCCGTGTGTATGAGCGGAACGGATACCAGGCAATAGGCCACCAATAGGCCGACTTGTATGATGTGATATGGCTCACAATCTCCGGTTGAACACGAAACATGCCGATTGACGAATCGGAATCGGCGTGTATAGTAAACAGAAGGCTCGATGAGGAGGACCTCATTGAACTCAAAACCAAACAAGTAAACGCAGAAGTTTGCGGTTTGCCTGAATGTTTGCAGTGATGCGAACGGGCAGGTGATTCACAGATTGAAGCACCGAAATCCCTTTACAACGGATCGTGAGGCACGTACCTGCCTCTGAAAGGATTGCAATTATGGCAGAAGTCGTATTCGACCACGTCACTCGTATCTACCCGGGCAACGACAAGCCCTCTGTGGATAATCTGAATCTTGATATCAAGGATGGTGAGTTCCTTGTGCTCGTCGGTCCGTCCGGCTGCGGCAAGTCCACCACCCTGCGCATGCTCGCTGGCCTTGAGGAAGTGAACAAGGGCAGCATCCGCATCGGTGATAAGGATGTCACTACCATGCAGCCGAAGGATCGCGACATCGCAATGGTGTTCCAGAACTACGCGCTGTACCCGCACATGACCGTTGCCGACAACATGGGCTTCGCCCTGAAGATCGCTGGCACTCCGAAGGACGAGATTCGCAAGCGTGTTGAGGAAGCCGCCAAGATCCTTGATCTGACCGAGTACCTCGACCGTAAGCCGAAGGCTCTGTCCGGTGGTCAGCGTCAGCGTGTGGCCATGGGCCGTGCAATCGTTCGTAAGCCGAAGGTCTTCCTGATGGATGAGCCGCTGTCGAACCTCGACGCCAAGCTCCGTGTGCAGACCCGTACCCAGATTGCCGCCCTGCAGCGTCAGCTGGGTGTCACCACCCTGTACGTGACCCACGATCAGACCGAGGCTCTGACGATGGGTGATCGTATCGCCGTCATCAAGCTTGGCATCCTGCAGCAGGTCGGCGCTCCGACCGAGCTGTACGATCGCCCGGCCAACGTCTTCGTCGCAGGCTTCATCGGCTCCCCGTCGATGAACATCAACACCCATCCGGTGGTGAACGGCAAGGCGAAGATCGGTGAGGACACCGTGGATCTGCCGGCCGAGGCCGTCAACAAGCTGACCGCCGAAGACAAGGGCCAGATCGTCGTCGGCTTCCGTCCGGAAGACGCCTCCCTGGCTACCTCCGACGATCCGAACGCCTTCTCCCTGAAGGTCGTCAACGTCGAGGATCTCGGCTCCGATGGCTACATCTACGGCAACATCATCACCGACGGTTCTGCCGCCGAGGCCACCCAGGTCATGTCCGACCAGAACAAGCTCACCACGGTTCGTGTGAACCCGCGTGCGCTGCCGAAGGTTGGCGACGTCGTCAAGATCAAGATCGATCCGGCCAAGATGCATCTGTTCGCTCCGTCGACCGAGCTGCGTCTGAACTGAGTCGAGTGACAGGCCGCAAGGCCGGTCGTATCGGACTTGACCAGATTCTCGACTGAGCTGGTCAACCATTAAACGAGACGTTTTCTCTTCCTCTCTAACCGTCTCGTTGAAGAAGCCCCGCTATGACGCGGGGCTTCTTTTTTATGTGCGCGTTCACGTATCCCCGTTCTGAGACGAAACAGCATATTCACGATTCCATGGGGAGGTGGCGAGGGTAGAATCATGAGCCATGACCCCTAATCCAATTGATGTGTCCCAGCTGGACCCCCGTGTCGCCATGGCGACTTCTGTGAATGCGGAAAGCGAATCGGAGAACGCGGCGGAACCGCAGGCTCTGAAGATTACCGCGGCAAGTTCCAACCCGAAGATGTTCACCCTACCGTGGTCCGAGCCGCTTGCCTCCTGGCCGCAGGATCTGCTGGCGAATCTTCCGAGAGGTATTTCAAGACACGTTGTGCGTTTCGTGCATGTAGGCGACGAAGTCTACGCAATGAAGGAAATCACCCGGCAGATGGCCGAACGCGAATATGAGAATCTTCGCCGTCTGCAGAAACTCGAACTGCCCGCCGTCACGCCGATCGCCGTGGTTACCGGTCGTCATGATCACAATGGGGAACCGCTGGAAGCCATTCTGGTCACCAAGCATCTGAAGTTCTCGTTGCCGTACCGTGCGCTGTTCGCACGCAATCTGCGTCCGGATACCGCCGAACGACTGATCGACGCCCTGGCCGTGCTCATGGTCCGTCTCCACCTCGCAGGCTTCTATTGGGGTGATGTGTCCCTGTCCAACGTGCTGTTCCTGCGTGATGCCGACGCATTCACGGCATTCCTGGTCGATGCCGAAACCGGCGATCTGCAGATCAACCTGACCGAAGGCCAGCGCGAATACGATATCGATTTGGCTCGCACCAACATCATCGGCGAACTTATGGATTTGAGCTACGGCAAGTTGCTTCCGGGCGACGTGGACGAGATCGAAATCGGCAATCGCCTGGTCGACCGCTACCATTCGCTGTGGAGCGCGCTCACCGATACCGACAAGTTCAAGCCCGATGAGATGTGGAAGATCGAAAAGCGCGTCAACAAGCTGAACGAGCTTGGCTTCGACGTTGACGAGCTGGAAATGAAGACCACGGAGGACGGCAAGCGTGTGCTGGTCCGCCCGCGCGTGGTGGACGCCGGTTACGCGTCACGTAAGCTGCTTCGCCTTACCGGTCTTGATGTGCAGGAGAATCAGGCGCGTCGATTGCTCAACGACCTTGACGCATACCGTGCGTCCACTTGGCGTGAAGGCGAGGATCTGGAAATCGTGGCAACCGATTGGATGCGCGAAGTGTTCGAACCGACCGTCCGCATGATTCCACGCGAATACCGCTCGCAGATTCAGCCGGCGCAGTTCTTCCATGAGATTCTGACCCATCGCTGGTATCTTGCCGAGCATGCCGGGCATGATGTGCCGATGGTCGAGGCCGTGAAGAACTATATCGACAATGTGCTGCCCAACTACAAGCTTGACGACAAGGCCATCAGCGCGCTGTTGGAAGAGGCGGATTCCGGCGTCATCGATGATGAAAGCACGTATGGCGACGACGGATACGATCCCGACTACGATCCCGACGCAGCCGTGTGGAGTCACTGATCTGTTGCTTGTCAGCCGATAGACGAGCCGGAGGTTTTTCTCCTCTCCCCCAAGGCAACTTGCTGCGGCAACCGTGAAGCTACACATCCCGTTCAGGTTGAGACCTGGACGGGATGTTGTATATGTGTACGTATGTGCGCAATGCATGCGCATATAAGAAACCCCGGTGCGGTTGGCACCGGGGAGAAGAAAAAGGAGAAGGAAGAGATGAAGATTGAGTTATGCGAGGCTGTGGAGCTCCGCCCGAATTGCTTCGGTATTTGATATATAACCACCCGTTGCTGTGTCTAACACTGGGTTTTCCTGGAAGTTCACCGCTATACGCTGAGAAAAGCCATAAAAAATCGTCCCATGGATTCCATGGGACGATACGAAATGGTTTGCCTCCTTGCAGGAGAAGTCAGCGGTCAGCTGCCTTACGGCGTTCGTTGGCCACGGCATACAGGCTGATGCCGGCCGCGACGGACGCGTTCAGGGACTCCACCTGACTGGAGATCGGAATGCCGGCGATGGCGTCGCACGCCTCACGAACCAGACGGCTGAGACCCTTGCCTTCCGAGCCGAGCACCACTACCAGCGGATCGGTTTCGAAACCGGTTTCGCCAACCAGCTTGTCGCCGCCGCCGTCAAGACCCACCACATAGTAGCCGCGAGCCTTCAACGCTTCGATGGCCTTGGTGAGGTTGACTACGCGGCATACCGGCAGATGGGCTGCGGCGCCCGCCGAAACCTTCCACGCCGCGGCGGTCACCGAAGCGGAGCGGCGCTCCGGTAGAATCACGCCATTGGCGCCGAATGCGGCTGCGGAACGAATCACCGCACCGAGATTCTGCGGATCGGTCACCCCGTCCAATGCGATGAACAGCGGCCTGGCGCTGATGCGTGCCGCAGCGGAGTTCGCAGCTTCCATGGCGCGGGATTTCTTGTCCGCACGATCGGCAAGCTCCGCCAGCGAGGAATACTGGTATGGCTCGACCTTGAGAATCACGCCCTGATGGTTGCTGGACCTGGCGATGCGATCCATCTCCAGTCGGTCGGCCTCCATCATGCGCAACCCGTGGGCGCTTGCGATTTTCACGATTTCACGAGTACGGTCGTCATGTTCGATGCGGGACATCACGTACAGCGTGTTCGACGGTACGCCGACGCGCAACGCCTCGAGGACGGAATTGCGGCCGAATACCAGATCCGTGGTGTTGCCTGTCGAGAACTTGTCGGCGCGGCGTCGAGCCGCCAGTCGCGGATCGGACATCTTGCGTCGGTCGGCGGCCTTCTTGGCCGCATATGCCTTGTGATACACGCGATCTTCGGCTTTGGGCGTCGGCCCTTTGCCTCGAAGTGCGTTCCTATGCTTTCCACCCGACCCCTTGGTCGGTCCTTTCTTAAGTGCCATGCGTCCCATTGTCCCAGCACCCCGCGTCATACCGGTACGGCGTTGATGGCGTGGAACACCGGTGTCGATACGGAACGGCACCTTGATAACCGTTGCTATCAAGGTGCCGTTGGATGTCGATTGTCGTTCATTCCACGGTTGAACGACAATCGGTGGGCAGATCAGTCGTTGCCGTTGCCGGTTTGGCAGGTGCCGTCTGCCGAATCGTCGCATTGGGCGTTCTGGCCTTGGCTGGACTGGCCGCTATTGGTGGAATTCTGGTTTTGATTCTGATTCTGGTTTTGATTGGCGGCGTTCTGCTGTTCCTGCTGTTTGCGTTGTGCCTCGGCGTCGGCCTGCTGCTTGGCGCTGATCGAGGCGTTGACGTCGGATGCGGCCTTCTGCAATTGGGATTTGGCGTTATTCACGTCGGATTGCGCCGGCGTGGACTGTCCGGCGACGTTATTGGCGTTGCTGATCGCGTTCTGCAATGCGGTGCGTGTGCTTTCGTCCGCGACCTGGCCGGCGGAATTGTTCAGTACATTCTGCGCGTTGCTGATAGTGGCGTTCAGATCGGCTTTCAATGCGTTGACATCCTTGGCGTCCTTGCTGCTGTTTGCGGCTTCCAAGGCGTCTTGAATGGCCTTGCGCGCCTCTTTCGCCTGTTTGGTGGCGTTCTTGAAGCTGGTCGTGTTCGTTTTCAGCTCGTTGGCTTTCATATCCGCGGAGCAGCTTGCCGTTGTGGTAACGGATGAGGCGTTGGCAATAGCCTGATTGAGAGTGGTCAGCGTCTGCTGATCGTCTACGGTGCTGGCTGCTGGCGCGTTCTGTTGCGCCTGCGTCGCCTCCGCGTTCAGTTTCTTGACCGTATCGTTATATGACGACTGCGCGCCGGTGCATGCGGCATAGGCAAGCTTTCCGCTGTTCGAGCGGAAGAACATCACGCCAGCCACGATGAGTGCGACAACCGCAATGGCTGCGATGACGATTCCGGCGATCTTGCCGTTGGAGAGTTTCCTGGCTTTTTTGTTCGGTGCCGTGCCGTCTTGCTCGGCGTCATCGTGGTCGTTGGGAGGAATGGTGGGCGGCAGAATCGTCGGTTGCGTCGAAGGGGTGATGGTACGAGGAGTGGTTTGGCCGGCTACGCGTGGCTGGGCGGTGTCAGGGGTGAACACCTGCGTAGGCTGGTCGGCCTGATTGCCGAATATGGTGGACTGCGTGGCTGGCGCCGTTTGCGGCATGGCTTGCGTGGCCTGTAGTTGAGCCGGCATGGCCTGTGTTGCCTGCAGCTGATCCGGCGTTGACGAAGCTGCTGGGGGCGTCGGCATAGTGGGGAACGCCTGCGTGGGTTGCGATGCGATGGGGAACGCCTGCGTGGGCTGTGGCATGGCCTGCGTGGGCTGTTGTGCGGCTGATGTCGTCTGCGGCATGGCTTGTGTGGGTTGCGCGGCCGAGGGTGCCGTGCCCGGTGCGGCAAAGTCCTCGAGATCCCATAGCGGCGGCATGGCCTGTGTCTCGCCTAGCGATGCGGAACTGGGCGGGGTTTCCGGGGTCGCTGCGGTATTCGATACCGGATTCGAGCTGGTGGGGAACGCCTGCGTCGCTTCGCTGTTCTGCGATTGATTCAGCACAGTGGTTTCCTCGTCGGACGGACGATTGGCGCGAGGCTGACGTTGAAAATCGAAGTGGAACTCGCCACTGGGGTCGTTCATGCTTATCTCCTTGTATATGCAAAGGCGGCCGGTGAAGGCCGCCGAAACGAAATATCGGATACCGCGAGTCAGTCGGTGATGCGCGCGCGGTAGAAGTTCTCATAGGAACGGCTCGGCGTCGGGCCGCGCTGCCCCTGGTAATGCGATCCGGTGCCGGCGGACCCGTACGGGTGTTCCGCCGGGGAGCTGAGCTGGAAGAAGCACATCTGACCGATTTTCATGCCAGGCCACAGCTTGACCGGTAGCGTGGAGACGTTGGACAGTTCCAACGTGATATGCCCCTCAAAACCGGGGTCGATGAATCCGGCTGTGGAATGCGTCAGGATTCCCAGGCGTCCAAGCGAGCTTTTGCCTTCCAGGCGAGCCGCGATGCTGGCATCGAGTTTGACATACTCCCAAGTGGATCCCAACGCGAATTCCCCCGGATGCAGGATCCACGGCTCGTCCGCCTTGACCTCGAACTGTTCGGTCAGCTCGCCCTGGTTTTCGGCGGGATCGACATAGGTGTAGGCGTGATTGTTGAACAAACGGAAGAACCGGTCGAGCCTGACGTCGATTGAGGCAGGCTGCACCATCTCCGGCGTCCATGGATCCAATGAAATATGTCCTTCGGCCTGTGCGGTCAGAATGTCGCGGTCGGACAACAGCATGAGAGCTCCTCGCAAATGGAAACGATACTGACCGCCAGTCTAGTGCCTGCCGTCTATCGCGGTTGCGATAAGGACGTTTGGCATAATGCGCGGTATTGAGGAATTCTCAGGTATTTATCAGATAACCGTATCGGTAAGCACAGGAACGTGAGGTTATATAGGACCTGTCGAAAGCAATCGACCCGGGCCATATGGCTCCGATAATTGAATCTTCTTCTTCTCTCCTTTTTCTGTCCCCGGTGGCGACCCCACCGGGGTTTCCTTTGTCGGCACACTCGCCGGCATGCAATGCAGCGGTTTGCGAAACGGCATTGCCGACTCAGACTCCCGAATCCGCATCCACCTGCATCACGTAGATATTGCGACGCAGCGCCTTGGCCTGCGCACGGGTGATATCGCCGGCTTCGAGCATGTCCTGCACAACGCCGAGCTCGATGCCGTAGCTGTCCCGTTTGATATCGGCTGCCTGATTGGCGGCCTCGGTGCTTCCCTCCATATTCGGGCGTGATTTCAGCGAGGCTTCGGCTCGACGATAATCAAGGATCAGTGCGGAGCAGAATTCCGTGTTGTAGGTGTCTTTGGTCATTTCCTCGCTGAGTCGTTCAATGACATGATCGATGGCTTCGACCTGAAGCACCTGCGTGTGCGCGAAGATCTGATCTTCGCTGACAAGCGGAGTGGTTCGACGGATGCGATTGCCTACGCGCTTGACGATATTGCCCGTTCGATGCTGGAATCGGCGGATACGGCCGCGAATCTGGGATACGGTATGCCCTGATTCCGGGTTCGCGGACGCATGTCGAAGCGAATTCATGATCTGGTCGAGCATGCGCTCGCACGCTTCCAGATTCAGTTCCTGCACAGCCTTGTTGGCATTCGGATGCGCCCTGACCTCGGCCTGCCGGGCACGCACGAATTCCTTCTCCCAATACAGTGCCTGGAGCTTGAGCTGTTCATAGCCGTGCAAGTCGACGATGCCGGCGAGCTGCTTCAAACGGCTGATGCGTTTGGTGTAGGAATCGATGACCATCAGCACTGCACGGCGGTTGTCCGGGGTGATGCGGGTGGTGAGTTCCTCCACCGTCTGTCTCAGCACCTCGATCGTGACCTCGAACATTTCGGACGAAGTGTTTTCGGCATGGTTCGGCGCCAGCAGCGGCAGCGTGAAGTTGGCCAGCAGCAACGTCATGACGATGACGCCGGCGGCGATGAAGATCAGTTCATCGCGCATGGGGAATTCCGCGCCTGCCGCAATGGTGTAAGGAATGGTGAACATCAGCGACAATGTGATGGCGCCTTTGGGGCCGCCGAATGTCATGACCGCGGCGGAACGCCAGCGGTCGGGCGACATTTTGCGACGCTTGCCGGTTGTGGTGTCGCGCGCGAGACACAGCATGGAAGCCACCCAGATGAAACGAAGCGTGATCACCACAACGGTGATCAGCAGGATCACCGTCAGCAGTTGCTTATTGCTGACGTTCGGATCGGACCAGCTTGCCGTCATCGCCTGGGGCAGCAGCATGCCCAGCAGAATGAACACCGCGCCGTTCAGCGTGAACGACAGTACTCCCCACACGCTTGAGGACACAATATTGGTACGTGCCACGTTCGGCCCGATTCCGGTACGGTCGAAACGGATCAGCAGACCTGCAGTGACTACGGAAAGAATACCCGACACATGGCATTCCTCCGCTCCCACATACAGCAGCACCGGAAGGAACAGTTCCATGAGAATGCGGGTGGTGGTGTTCTCCCATCCCAGCGAGCGGACGGTTTCGAACAGCCAGTTGATGAACAGTCCGACGATAAATCCGAACGCCGCTCCCCCGATGAACGAGACGATGAATTCCCCGGTGGCTTTTCCAACGGCGAATTCCCCGGTGATGGCGGCAGAGATCGCGAACTGGAACCCGACGATGCCCGAAGCGTCGTTGAACAGGGATTCGCCTTTCAATACGCTGCGTTGGCGCGTGGTCAGCGAAGCCTCTTTGCCTAATGAGCTGACGGCGACGGCGTCGGTTGGCCCCAAGGCGGCACCTAAGGCCAGTCCGGCCGCCAAGGGCATTGCCGGCCAGATCGAGTGCAGGGCGAATCCGACCGCTGCCATGGTGGCGATGGCCAGTCCGATGGCAAGGGATAGGCTGAGTTTCACGGTTTTCAGCAATTCGGACTTGTCGATGTCATGGGCTTCGAGATACAGCAGCGGCGCGATGAACAGCACCATGAACAATTCCGGGTTCAGCTGTACGCCCTGGAAGAACGGCAGCTGGCTGGCAAGGGCGCCCAACGCGATCTGCACGAGCGGCGTGGATACCTTGGGTATGAAGCGACTGAGAAATGATGACGCCACGACAATGGCGATAATGCAGAGAATAAGTTCGATTACGGCCACAAGTTTCCTTACCTTGGAGGGACGTTGATAACAGTATAGAGACCGGTTTCCATCAATGTGCCGTCTGTCTTATGCCGTGAGGCGAATCGGATCGCCAGGGGCGGGACGGAGGGGGTTCTGCGATGCTGTGCCCAGGTAGACTGGCGGTATGAACGATGATAAGGCGATGCGTTGTGCGCTGGAATTGGCGCATCGCGCCGCAGAGCACGGTGATGTGCCTGTAGGCGCACTGGTGCTTGATGCGCATGGACATATTGCGGGCGAGGGATGGAACACCCGTGAGGTCGATGGCGATCCGTTGGCCCACGCGGAGGTCGCGGCCATGCGTGAGGCAGCCGAACATGGCTGGAATCTTGCCGATTGCACGTTGGTGGTTACGTTGGAGCCGTGCCCGATGTGTGCGGGCGCATGCATACAGACGCATATCGGGAGAATCGTGTTCGGCGCGTGGGATGCCAAGCTCGGCGCCTGCGGGTCGGTGTGGGATATTCCCCGCGATCCGCATGTAGGTTCCGTGCCGGAGGTGTATGGCGGTGTTATGGAGCGGGAATGCGCCCAGGTGCTGAGTGAGTTCTTCGCGGCTCGCCGTTGAGCCGCCGTAGCGCTCGCCGTCGTTGTTATCTGGTGTGGGCGCTTATTTGGCGTGATAGCCGTGTGTGATGCGTGCCACCAGGCCGCGTGCTGCCGGTGTGATCTTCAATGCGGTCCACAGGCATCGTGCGGCGATGACGACCAGATAGACGGTGAAGAGATTCGTGCCGACGCGTGGGCTGACGGTGCCGGCGATCATGGTGCCGAGTGGTGCGGAAAGCGCGGATACGATGCCGATGACGAGTCCGTCCTTGACGATTACGAGGTTGCGTTTGCTGTTCGCCACTGTCGCGGTAATCGAGCTGGGGAACATGGCGAGCAGCGAGGTTCCGCGTGCGATGAGGTCGGAGGCGCCGAAGATCAGCGACAGCGATGGAACGGCGATGGCGCCGCCGCCGATGCCGAGCAGTCCGGCCAGTGTGCCGATGAATACGCCCACGAGGATGATGGCGATGCCGGTCTCCGGCGTCAATGCGATTGAAGAATCCCTGGACGGCGTGAAACATATCTGTGAAACAATCACGAAGCAGAGGAAGACCACGTAGAACCAGCGTAGGAACACCTCGGAGAGCCTAGACAGCAGCCAGCTGCCGATCTGCGAGCCGACCATCATGCCCACGGCCAGCAGCAGCGCGGCAATCCAGTCCACGTCGCCGCCGTGCGCATAGGAGATCACACCGGAGATCGACGTGATGATGATCGCACAGATCGAGGTCGCCGCGGCCTGCCGTTGCGTCAGACCGATCCAGACGAGCGCCGGCACGATGACGGTGCCGCCGCCGATGCCGAACATGCCGGAGAACAGGCCGGCGATGAGGCCTACCGCAAGAAGAATGCACAGTGTGCGTCGTGCGCTGCCGTGAAGTGCTGCCTGTTCGTAATCCATGGAATGAGTGGCCTCCCGCCTTGTTGCTTCGGCAATCCTACGAAATGATAGGTCGTGTTCGGG
The DNA here is from genome assembly GCF_001025155.1 of Bifidobacterium angulatum DSM 20098 = JCM 7096. NCBI lineage: Bacteria > Bacillati > Actinomycetota > Actinomycetes > Bifidobacteriales > Bifidobacteriaceae > Bifidobacterium > Bifidobacterium angulatum. The sequence continues at coordinate 21,594 of NZ_AP012322.1, forward strand.
ATGACGCAATAAATTAGTTTCTGAAAACAAGAAACACGCTGGGGTGCGGCAAAAAATAGTTCCGGGCATACTATAGAAGCAGCAAATCTCCCGGTTTCACGAAGAGAAGGATGGTGCAATGTCGCACATTCAACAATTCCAAGGCAATACCGCAAACGGCACCGCGATCACTGTCGTGTACGCGCAGCAGCCGGCCGTCGATGTGGCGGTGGCATTTGCGTTCGTCGGCAACGATCTGCCTCGACTGGTGCACTGGGGTCGGCCGATCAGCGCTCCCGAAACGCTGGTGGGCGCTTATGACGCGCAGAATCCGCAGCGCGTCTCCGGTGCGCTTGACTACACCCCGTGGCCGAGCGTCCTGCCCACACAGTCGGAATCCTGGATCGGCGCCGACCGCTTCGATGTGAGCCGTGACGGACGCAAGCTGTTCTGCAAATTCACCGTCACGAACATCTCCGCCGAAACCGTCGAAGCCGGCAATGCCTACGATATGACGGTGGAAGGCGGCTACCCGCAGTGGAAGGTGTCGGATTCCCCCAAGGCCACGCCGACCATCACCGCCACTGCCGAAGACGCCGAGCAAGGCGTCAGAATCGTATGGACCTGCGAGCTTGATGCCAGCGGTCTGATGCGTCAGAAGGCGTCCGTGATCAATATCGGTTCCGGCCAGTTGGAAGTCGGCAAGGTGGAACTTGCCTACACCATTCCCGCGGACGCCACCGAGATTCTGACCACAACCGGCCATCATCTGCATGAGCGTTCCCCGCAGCGCCAGCCGCTCACCGTGGGACGCTTCGAACGGGTCTCCATGGTCGGGCGCCCGGATTTCGATGCCACGTTGCTGCTCTCCGCGGGCGAGACGGGCTTCGGCTTCACCCGAGGCGACGTGTATTCCGCTCACGTCGGTTGGAGTGGCAACAGCGTGCTTTCCATCGAACGACTCCCCTACACGGCAGGCGTGCTGGGCGGCGGCGAAGTGCTGCTGGGTGGTGAGATCAGCCTGGGCGAAGGTGAGGAATACGCCACCCCATGGCTGTACGGCTCCTATGGCACCGGCCTGAACGAGGTGTCGTCCAGATTCCACTCCTATATTCGCAATGTGCACCGCGACTGGCGTGCGGAGCATGGCATCGCCGCAAAGCCCCGCCCGGTCATCCTCAACACATGGGAGGCGGTCTACTTCAATCACGATTACGACACCCTCACCGCGCTTGCAGACAAGGCCGCGGAAAGCGGCGTCGAACGCTTCGTGGTGGATGATGGCTGGTTCGGCTCCCGCCGCGATGACACGTCAGGCCTGGGTGATTGGGAGATCTCCCAGGATGTATGGCCAGACGGCCCCAAGTCGTTGAAGGCGCTGGCGGACTACGTGCACGGCAAGGGGCTTGAGTTCGGCCTGTGGTTCGAGCCGGAAATGGTCAATCCAGATTCCAACATGTTCCGTAACCATCCCGATTGGGTGATGAAGCCGACCGCGAATCGTCTGCCGATGCAGGGGCGCACCCAGCAGGTCGTCGATCTGACCAATCCGGATGCGTACGCCTACGTGTACGGCGCAATGGACAAGCTGGTCGGAGAGCTGGGCATCGACTACATCAAGTGGGATCACAACAAGCTCGTCACCGAAGAGGTTTCCCCGCGTACCGGGCGCCCTGCGGCACATGCGCAGACCCTTGCCGTCTACAGGATTTTCCATGACCTCAAGGCGGCGCACCCCGGACTGGAAATCGAAAGCTGCTCGTCCGGCGGCGGCCGCATCGATGTGGGCATTCTCGAAGTCGCCGATCGCGTCTGGGTCTCCGACTGCGTCGATCCGGTCGAGCGCGCCGATATCCAGCGCTATACCTCGCTGCTGGTGCCTCCGGAGATGATGGGCGAGCATGTCGGCGACAGCCCCGCACACTCCACGCATCGTGCCACGTCGCAGGAGATGCGCATGGCCATGGCGTTCTTCGGACACATGGGCGTCGAATGGAATCTGCTGAAGCAGCCGCAGGAAGATATCGACAAGCTGCATGAGTGGGTGTCGGAATTCAAGAAGCATCGCGAATGGTTCGCCGTCGATACGGTGGTCCATTCCGACGCGGCCGACCCTGCCGTGCGCGTGGACGGTTGCGTCATGCCGAACAAGGATGCTGCCATCTATCGTTTCACGCAGCTGACCACGTCACAGACCTACCCGGCCGCCCCCGTGCGTTTGCCCGGTCTTGATCCCGATGCCGTATACGAGGTGTCTCCGCTTGAGGTAAGCCTCGATCTGGCCAAGCAGGATATCGGCAACGGGCAGAGTCCGCTGGGTTGGTGGACCGCTGAAGGCGTGAGGATGACGGGTCGTGCGCTTGCCTCCTATGGCATTCGCCCGCCGGCTCTTCACCCGGCCCAGGCCGTGCTGTTCAAGGTCGTTCGCGTCTGACGGCCTCGTGATGGCTTCGTGACGGGTGCGCATGGTTCTTATGCCTGCGCACCCGTTTTTTCATGGCAATAGGCGCGCTGTGAGCCTAGCCGATATGGCTCACGATTACACGTGACGCCGCGGCCCTGGCCCATAAGGACCAGTCATGGTCGAGAATCTCGAATTCCACCGGAGCGGCTTGGCTGTGCCGGTGCGCGTTGATGCCGTTGCGCAGTGTGTCGATGCCTCGTTGCGCGATGAACGCCGACTCTCCCGCGATCATGATTTTTTCCGGCATGGCGATATTCGAGATGATCGCGATAAGCGTTCCCAATCGGAAGCAGGTGCGATTGACCAGTTTGGTCGCCTGCGGCACATGGTTGCGCATATCGCGTTCGAAATCGTCGAACGTGACTGGCTTGCCGATGAGTCGGGAATATTGGTCGGCGATGGAGTCGTCGGTCAGGCATTGTGAACAGCCTCGATGCCCTGAATCGCAGTATGGGCCATCCGGGTCCAGCGGGATGTGCCCCACCAGTCCATAGCTTTTATCCGCGCAGTCGATGAGCTTGCCGTGCATCGCCAGCGAATAGCCCACGCCGGACCCGATGGTCAGTGTGGCGAAGCTGCGCAATCCCACGCCGGACCCGAACCAGCATTCGTTTACCAGCATTGAATCGATGTCGTTGTATACGCCGGTCGGCAGGCCTGTGGCTTGTTTCACCATTTCGGAAAGGTTCACGTCGTGGTCCCAATGCAGGAATGGCGCGAAGGTGATGGTGGTGTCATGTTCGATATGGCCGCCAACGGCGATGCCCACGGCGTATGGGCGCGGCAGCCCGGTTGTTATCGCCTCGCTGGAACAGTCGCTGATGAGCCTGGTCAGGGTTTGCGTCACCATGTCCGGCGCACTGTCGGTGATCGGCGCCTCGTGGCATCCGGTGACGATATTGTTTCCCGCGTCGACGACGACGGCGTGTGCCATGGTGCCGTTGAGCTTGATGCCCACGAAGGTTTTGGAACGGCAGTTCAGTTTCAGCCCTGTCTGTGGTCTGCCGCGGCGTTCTGTGTTTGATGCGGCGGTAAAGTCCTTGGGCAATGTGGCGGACATGGTCTCGCCGGGTTCCGTCTCCACGATGACGCCGTTGTGGATGAGGTCGCTGGTGATGCGCGAGACCGCGCCTTGTGACAGTCCCAGGATGTGCGCGAGCGTGATGCGTGATATGGGGCCGTATTTGGTGATACAGGCCGCTACTTCGTGCGTGTATTCTGATCCCTCGAACCATTGAGGGATGGGATGTATCGCCATAGACTCTTCTCTTTTCATATTTACTATCCAAGAGTAACTAATTCATAGAGCATACCAACATATGCAGTGTGATGCTTGTTGCGGCACCCGATAATGCGGGAAGAGGGGCAAGACGGGGGTGTGCGCGGCGGCCACCGGCTTTGCGATGATGGTTGTCGCGCGTATCATCCTCGGCCTGGCGGTGTTTGCGGTGTTCGCCGTGCTGTCCATTCCATTTGTGGCCCGTTGCGTTCCGGAGACCAAAGGCAGGTCTTTGGAGGAGATCGAACGTGACCTGGTCAGGCGGTAGCTGTTTTTCGTAGGTTTGGCTCCGCTTGGCTCAAGGTGTCCGCGGACGGTGAAATTCCATGGCGGGCGCCTTGTTCTTTCCTATTTTCTTTCCTTCGATATGAAATTTCTCGCTGTTTTATTGCGCAACAGACAGACACACGAAAGGTGGGAATGAAAAAACAAATAATTTATCCTGAAACATGTCGGTTGCGGTGATGATGCCGCATCCCCAAGGAAGGGAAAGAGGTCGACGATGGGAACAGCATCTCATATAAGGCACAAGACAATAGCCCGTGCGCTCACACGCACGGCAACGGCTGTATGCGCAGCCGTGATGGGATTGGGCGTTGCCGGCTGTGGCACTGCGAACGCCGGCACGGTAACCTTGGATTTCTTCCAATACAAGGCCGAGGCCGCCGACTGGTTTACGGCCAAAGCGCGTGAATTCGAGAAGACCCATCCGAACATCAAAATCAATGTCAACAATTCGTCCGACGCAACCACCGATCTGCGTACGCGTCTGGTGAAGAACCGCGAGCCCGACGTCATCACCATCAACGGCGACATCAATTACGGTATGCTCGCCGAAGCAGGTGTCTTCCACGATTTCACCGATGATGAGATCGTTGACGAACTCAATCCGGGCATGGTGAAGATCGCCAAGAGTCTCGTGCAGACCACTGACCAGTCCAAGAAGCGTTTGTATGCGATTCCATACGCCGGAAACGCAAGCGGCTACATCATCAACGCCGACGTATGGAAGCAGGCCGGCGAAGACCCGGAGAACCCGCCTCAGACCTGGAGCGAGTTCATCGCATTGCTCAAGCGTTTCAAGGCCAAGGGAATCACGCCGATCGAAGCAAGCACCGCCGACCCGTGGACACTGCAGGCGCCGTTGTCCTCGCTGAATTCGACGCTGGTGCCGGAATCGGAATATGCGAATCTTAAGGATGGTTCCAAGAAGTTCTCCGACCTGTGGTCCACGGTGAGCGACGAACTGGTCGAAATCTACCAGAACTACACGCAGAAGAACCCGGCCGTCACCTATCAGCAGGCCACGCAGGATCTCGCTGCCGGCAAGGCCGCGATTCTGCCGCTGGGCACATACGCCATCCCCCAGGTTCGTCTGATCGACAAGAACGCCAACCTGCGGTTCGCGCAGATGCCCGCCACCGACAACGCCAAGGAACAGCAGCTCACCGCCGGTGACGACGTGATGCTGACCATGGGCGCCCATACCAAGCATGAGAAGGAGGCCCGTGAGTTCGTGGACTTCCTGATGAGCGACGAGAACGTCAAGGACTACTCCAAGCAGCAGTCGGCATTCTCCCCATACAAGAACACGTATGTCGGTGATAGCGCGCTCAACGGTGTGCTGTCGTTCTATAAGGCCGGCAAGCTGACTGACTTCTGCGACCATTACGTGCCTGCCAGCATCAATATCGCCGGTTTCCTGCAGACGCTGATCCAAACCGGCAACAAAGACAAATTCCTGAGCAGTATGCAAAGCGAATACGACAAGATCGAAGCCAGGAACTTCAGGTGAGGGAGGGAAGAACCATGAGTGTCAATACTGCTGCACAATCCGCTGGAAAGCCGGCGAAGAAAAAGGTCTCGAAGTTCTCCAAGCGCAAGGTCGATCCGGCGTTTTATTGGATGACGGTTCCGGCTGCGATCCTGGTGGGCATATTCCTGTACTTCCCGTTCCTTCAGGGAGCGATGTACTCGTTCACGAATTCGCAGGGATATGGCGATTTCAAGTTCATTGGACTCAAGAACTACTTCGCCATGTTCCAGGATGCGCGCGTGGGCCATGCCTACCTGTTCACGATTTTCATCGCGGTCCTGATCACCATCGGCACGAATTTCCTCGGCATGTTCCTGGCGGTGCTGCTGAACTCCAAGATCGCCTTCAAGAACGGGTTCCGCGCCATCTTCTTCATCCCGTACACCTTGTCGGTGCTGGTCATCGGCTATGTGTTCAAGTACATCTTCATGACCCCGCTGCCGGAGCTCGGTCAGGCGTTGCACATCGACTGGCTGTCCACGTCGATGCTGTCCAATCCCGATCTGGCTTGGTTCCCGATCGTGTTCCTGTCGATCTGGCAGGGTGTGGCGTATTCCACGCTGCTGTACCTGGCGGGCCTGCAGACCATCGATAACGAGATCTACGAGGCCGCGGCCATCGATGGCGTGAGCGCATGGCAGAACTTCTGGCAGATCACCTTCCCGCTGATCGGCCCGTTCTTCACCATCAACATGGTGCTGAGCCTCAAGAACTCGCTTGGCGCATTCGACCAGATCATGGCGTTGACCAAGGGCGGCCCGGATTCCAAGACCGAAACCGTCTCCTACCTGATCTTCCAGAACGGCTTGGGCAATGGCGAATACTCCTATCAGATGGCGAACGCGGTCACGTTCTTCATCGTGCTGGCTGTTCTCGCGTTTGTGCAGCTGAAGTTCTTCGGCAACAAGGAAAAGGTCTGAGTAGAGGTCTGAAAGTAAGGGGCGATTAACATGACTTCCGCAAATGTTTCGACTACAGCCAAGGGTTCTGCCGGCACCGTAGGGCTTCGCAAGGACCATAAGATCAACTGGTGGCTCACTGCTGCCGTCGCGGTGCTGAGCCTGACCGTTCTGGTGCCACTGTATTTCACCGTGGTCACCGCGTTGAAAACGCCTGGTGAGGCGGGTTCGTTCGGTCTGCCGTCCTCATGGCAGTGGCATAACTTCGTTGACGCGTGGAACAAAGTGAACTATCCGAAGGCCGCGCTCAACTCCGCCATTATCACCGTGTGCGCCGTGGTGCTCACTTTGCTGACGAACACATTCGTCGCATACGCCGTGGCAAGGAACATGGATAAGCGGTTCTTCCGCTTCCTGTACTACTTCTTCCTTGCCATGATGTTCGTGCCGTTTACCGTGATCATGCTGCCGATCGCCAAGGAAATGGGGTCGTTGCATCTCGATAATCAGCTTGGTCTGATTATTCTGTACACGATTCTGGGCATCGGTACGAATCTGTTCATTGCAATCGGCTTCATCCGGTCGATTCCGGTTTCATTGGAAGAAGCCGCGCGTATTGACGGTGCTTCGACCTGGCGCATCTTCTGGACGGTGATTTTCCCGCTGATGGGCCCGATCAACGCCACGATCGCAATTCTGACCGCGCTGTGGGCGTGGAACGACTTCCTGCTGCCGCTGATCACGCTGACCGATCAGAGCAATCAGACGATTCCGCTGGCGCAGTACGTGTTCCAGAGCCAGTTCACGTCGAACTACCCGATGGCCTTCGCGTCCTACCTGATGGCCATGGCTCCGGTGCTTATCGTCTACGTCTTCGCCCAGAAGTGGGTCGTCGGCGGTGTAATGAGGGGAGCCGTTAAGTGAACAGCCCAGTGGGCTGTTCATAGGCTCCCCCGAGCGGGACGAGCCGCTTGAGATACGCGGTTGGCTGGATGTTTTGGCAATATTCCGCTAACCGCGTTTCTGTAAACGTTTCACGCTATAAATAGTCACTTGTATGGTTCTTGTCTCAGGTGAGATTTGCAACATCAATGAATGTACAGAAAGCAAAGGAGCTTATTCGCATGACCGATTTCAATCGTTCCGTCCTTCCCGACTCGGTGCGCACCAATGGCGCCACCCCGAACCCATGGTGGGCCAATGCGGTGGTCTATCAGATCTACCCGCGTTCCTTCCAGGATTCCAATGGCGACGGCATTGGCGACATCAAGGGCATCACCAGTCGTCTTGACTATCTTGCAGGTCTTGGCGTGGATGTGCTGTGGCTCTCCCCCGTCTACAAGTCCCCGCAGGACGATAACGGCTACGATATCTCCGACTATCAGGATATCGACCCGCTGTTCGGCACGATGGAAGATATGGATGAGCTGCTTGCCGAAGCGCACAAGCGCGGCTTGAAGATCGTTATGGATCTGGTTGTGAACCACACTTCGGACGAGCACGCCTGGTTCCAGGCTTCGCGCGACAAGAACGATCCGCATGCGGACTGGTATTGGTGGCGTCCCGCCAAGCCGGGCCACGAACCGGGTACCCCGGGTGCCGAGCCGAATCAGTGGGGTTCCTATTTCGGTGGTTCCGCTTGGGAATACGATCCGAAGCGTGGCGAATACTTCTTCCATCAGTATTCCAAGAAACAGCCTGATCTCAACTGGGAGAATCCGGAGGTGCGCAAGGCCGTCTACAAGATGATGAATTGGTGGATGGATCGTGGCATCGACGGCTTCCGTATGGATGTGATCACGCAGATTTCGAAGGTCGTTGACGAGAACGGCAAGCTGCCGGGCGAGGAAGGCGGCCTTATCGCCGACGAGCCGGTTGGTCCGGAAGGCTATTCCAGCCCATTCCCCTTCTGCTCCGATGGTCCGCGCGTCGATGAATTTCTGGCTGAGATGCGTCGCGAGGTCTTCGAGGGGCGTGATGGCTACATGAACGTGGGTGAGGCTCCTGGCGTCACTCCGGCGCGAAATGAGCACATCACCGATCCGGCCAATGGCGAGCTTGACATGATGTTCCAGTTCAATCATGTCGGCATCGACCAGTCCGGTTCCAAGTGGGATACCGTGCCGTTCAAGGTGGCGAATCTGCGCCGCGAGCTTGCCGAACAGCAGAATGCCGTGGGCAAGGTCGGTTGGGCCAGTCTTTTCTTCTGCAATCATGATCAGCCGCGCGTGGTGTCTCGTTGGGGCGATGATTCCAGTGAGGCGAATCGTGTTGCATCGGCAAAGGCGTTTGCCTTGCTGCTGCATATGCATCGTGGCACGCCGTATGTGTATCAGGGAGAGGAATTGGGCATGACGAACGCTCATTTCACTTCACTTGATCAATATCGCGATCTGGAGGCGCTGAACGCTTATAAACAGCGTGTCGAAGAGGCCAAGGTGCAGTCCCCCGAGTCTATGATGGCCGCCCTTGCTTTGATCGGGCGCGACAACGCTCGCACGCCGATGCAGTGGGATGCGTCGAAGTTCGCCGGCTTCACTGATGAGAACGCTGCCGTCGAACCGTGGATCAGTGTGAATCCGAACCATGCCACGGTCAATGCCGATTGTCAGGTCGACGATCCGGATTCCGTATACGCCTTCTACCGGCAGCTGATCGCGTTGCGGCATAACAATCCGGTTGTTGCCGCAGGCACGTGGCATCTGATCGATGTCAACGATGATTACGTCTATGCGTTCGTCCGCAAGCTGGGCGACGCCGCGTTGCTTACCGTGGTGAATCTGTCGGGCAAGCGTGTGGCTATTCCCTCCGATAGTGCCGCCTTGACGGAATCCGGGGTTTCCGAGCCGCGGATCGTGGTGTCTACGCATGGAGCGACGCATGCTGTGGTTTCCTTGGCGAATAAGGAATTGAGCGCTTGGGAGGGCATCGTCGTCGAATTGTGACGCATGGTGCGGCGGCATTGCGCAGCCGTGCGTAAGTCGGTGAGGGGAACGTGACTGCATCGCGTTCCCCTCATGCGTTGGTCTGCTGATGTTCGAGAAGCGGTTTGCCCAATGCAAGTGCGACTCATACAATGCCATGTATGGAACAAAAGGACGTACTGAAAGCACTGCAGCGTGACCATGCAGCCGAACTCAAACTCGCAGCGAAGCGTTTGAAGGGCACGGCTCGCCACACCAAAATCATTCCCTCCCCGGTGCTGAGCGAAACAACGGGTCATGAGATTCTGCTCAAACCCGAGAATCTGCAGGTCACCGGTTCGTTCAAGATTCGCGGTGCCTATAACAAGATCGCTTCTTTGAGCGAGGAGGAGCTATCCCATGGCATTGTCACCGCTTCCGCGGGTAATCATGCTCAGGGCGTGGCCTATGCCGCTCGTGAGCGTGGTGCCAAGGCGACTATCTGCATGCCGCAGATCACTCCCCCGCTGAAGGTCGATGCGACCAAGGCCTATGGTGCCGATGTGGTGCTGTGTGGCGAGGTGTTTGATGAGTCCGCGGCTCGCGCACAGGAGCTTAGCGAAACCGAAGGCATGATCTATGTGCCGCCGTTCGACGATTACGAGGTATTGTGCGGTCAGGGCACCATCGGTTTGGAGATTCTTGAGGATGTGCCTAATGTCACCGATGTTGTCGTTCCGCTGGGTGGCGGCGGTCTGGGCGCTGGCGTGGCGTTGGCCATTAAGACGTTCAAACCGGAAGTGCGTGTGATTGGCGCGATTCCGGAGGGTAGCCCCGCCTGGAAGAATTCGCTGGCCGCTGGTCGTGTTGTGCCGGCCGATGATGTGGTCACTTCTGCCGAAGGCGTCGCCGTCAAGCGTCCTGGCGATCTTACGTTCGCGCTGCTCAACGAGTTCCTTGACGATCTGGTCACGGTGTCCGAGCGTGATATCAACGAGATGATTCTGCTTATGCTGGAGAAGCACAAGCTGGTGGTCGAGGCCGCCGGCGCCGTGTCGTTGGCAGCACTTGAGCATCTGAATCTGCGTTCGCGCAAATTCGCTGAAGCGCAAGGCCCGCATGTGGTGGTGCCGATTCTTTCCGGCGGCAACGAAGATACCGTGTCTATCGGTGCCGTGATTCAAAAGGGCATGATTGCCCGCGGTCGCATTATGAATTTTGAGGTTGAGCTTCCCGATAAGCCTGGTCAGCTGGTCAAGGTTGCGACCATTCTTGCGAGCGAACGCGCCAATGTGATTGCGTTGGATCATGATCAGTTCAAGGCTTCCGGCCATTACACCAATGCGGTGTCCTTGGGTGTGACCGTGGAGACGAACGGTCCGGATCATATCGATCGTATTCTTATGGCGCTCAGGGAGGCTGGGTTCCAGCCCAAGCGCATCTACTGATTGCGGCGTGCACGCCAGGAATCACGAAGGCCCGGTTCATGTGAACCGGGCCTTTTCCGTCGTTCCGCATGTCCGTTGTCGGCATGTGGAGGTGTGTTTGTTCAGCTGTTGGCTGCGATGGTTTCATCCACGAGCTGCGGCAGGGCGGTTGCGATGTCGTCGTGAATCAGCCTTGTTGCCAGTCGGTCGTATTGTGTGCGTCCCATGTTCATGATGGTGATCGGCACGCCTGCTTGTGCTGCGACCGGTACGATGCTCGCCGCAGGCATTACTTCCAGTGTCGACCCGATTACCCACAGTTCGTCGGCCTGCGTGGCCAGGCGATACGATTTTTCGATCGCGCCGTCCGGCAGTGCTTCGCCGAAATAGACGACGTCGGTTTTGATGAGTCCGTTGCATGGCATGTTTCCGCTATACGGCAGTGTGCGATGGCAGTGCGGATCCGGCTCGTTGTCCAGATTCGCCATGATTTCGGCGGTGTCGTACTGCTGGTGGCATTTCATGCAGTGTGAGGTGCCGATGGTGCCGTGCAGGTTCACGATGATGTCGCTGCTGTTGCCGGCCTTTTCATGTAATGCGTCGAAGTTTTGCGTGGCCAGTAGCGTCAGCATGCCGGCCTGTTCCAGTTTGACGAGCGCCTTGTGCGCGGTGCCCGGCTGCGCATTCCATACAGGGGATTCCTTTTGCCAACGCCAGGAGTATTCGCGATCCTCTTCATTGGCGAGAAAAGCATCGATGTCGTATACGTTCATCTGTTCGGGGTGTTTGGTCCACACGCCGTCCGGTCCTCGGAAATCGGGAATGCCTGCCGAGGTCGAGATGCCAGCGCCTGTCAATACTGCGATCTTTTTGCTCATGCGCACTACCCTACGCCTGTTGGATGCATGTAATGAGTGCTGTGAGGCGTCTTCTGTACTGTGACGCGCCGTTGTCTGGTTGTTCTGTGGGTGGTTCCGGTGTCCCCGTGGGTGTCGTGGGTGTGGTTCGGTCCGGTTTCGGGGTGTTTTCGACACGCCGGTGTTTGCGTGTGTTTCCAATGGTTTTGGGGGTGTTCGTGTGGGTCGGGGTTGCGTGTGTGCCGGTGTTGGTGTAAGTTTTTCTCTTGCTGCTCGGCACGGGGTGCTTCCCCTTGGGGCTGGTGCTTCCGGTCCGGTGCGGTGGTGGTTTGAGAACTCAAGAGCGTGTCTGTACTACTTTATGCAAGTCAATGATTGCCAGTCCGCCGTCCGCTTCCCGTTGGGGAGTGGCCGAGGGGCCTTGAAGGTCGGCGGGGTTTTCGTGCGATAGCGCCTTTCCTTATAAGGCGAAGTCGATTTTCTTTATTTTGGGAGTCACATGTTGATTCCCTTCGCGAAGTTTTTTTGTGGAGGGTTCGATTCTGGCTCAGGATGAACGCTGGCGGCGTGCTTAACACATGCAAGTCGAACGGGATCGGCTGGAGCTTGCTCCGGCCGTGAGAGTGGCGAACGGGTGAGTAATGCGTGACCGACCTGCCCCGTACACCGGAATAGCTCCTGGAAACGGGTGGTAATGCCGGATGCTCCAGTCCATCGCATGGTGGTCTGGGAAAGATTTTATCGGTATGGGATGGGGTCGCGTCCTATCAGGTAGTCGGCGGGGTAACGGCCCACCGAGCCTACGACGGGTAGCCGGCCTGAGAGGGCGACCGGCCACATTGGGACTGAGATACGGCCCAGACTCCTACGGGAGGCAGCAGTGGGGAATATTGCACAATGGGCGCAAGCCTGATGCAGCGACGCCGCGTGCGGGATGACGGCCTTCGGGTTGTAAACCGCTTTTGTTGGGGAGCAAGCCTTCGGGTGAGTGTACCCTTCGAATAAGCACCGGCTAACTACGTGCCAGCAGCCGCGGTAATACGTAGGGTGCAAGCGTTATCCGGAATTATTGGGCGTAAAGAGCTCGTAGGCGGTTCGTCGCGTCCGGTGTGAAAGTCCATCGCTTAACGGTGGATCTGCGCCGGGTACGGGCGGGCTGGAGTGCGGTAGGGGAGACTGGAATTCCCGGTGTAACGGTGGAATGTGTAGATATCGGGAAGAACACCAATGGCGAAGGCAGGTCTCTGGGCCGTTACTGACGCTGAGGAGCGAAAGCGTGGGGAGCGAACAGGATTAGATACCCTGGTAGTCCACGCCGTAAACGGTGGATGCTGGATGTGGGGCCCATTCCACGGGTTCCGTGTCGGAGCTAACGCGTTAAGCATCCCGCCTGGGGAGTACGGCCGCAAGGCTAAAACTCAAAGAAATTGACGGGGGCCCGCACAAGCGGCGGAGCATGCGGATTAATTCGATGCAACGCGAAGAACCTTACCTGGGCTTGACATGTTCCCGACAGCCCCAGAGATGGGGCCTCCCTTCGGGGCGGGTTCACAGGTGGTGCATGGTCGTCGTCAGCTCGTGTCGTGAGATGTTGGGTTAAGTCCCGCAACGAGCGCAACCCTCGCCCCGTGTTGCCAGCACATGATGGTGGGAACTCACGGGGGACCGCCGGGGTTAACTCGGAGGAAGGTGGGGATGACGTCAGATCATCATGCCCCTTACGTCCAGGGCTTCACGCATGCTACAATGGCCGGTACAACGGGATGCGACATGGCGACATGGAGCGGATCCCTGAAAACCGGTCTCAGTTCGGATTGGAGTCTGCAACCCGACTCCATGAAGGCGGAGTCGCTAGTAATCGCGAATCAGCAACGTCGCGGTGAATGCGTTCCCGGGCCTTGTACACACCGCCCGTCAAGTCATGAAAGTGGGTAGCACCCGAAGCCGGTGGCCCAACCAGTTCGCTGGGGGGAGCCGTCTAAGGTGAGACTCGTGATTGGGACTAAGTCGTAACAAGGTAGCCGTACCGGAAGGTGCGGCTGGATCACCTCCTTTCTACGGAGATTGCAGTCCGTGTTTTCGGACAGTGTGTGCCGCGCCGGCGCGATGGTCGTGCCGTGTCGCGGGTGCTGGTGTGGAAGAGATCATGCGGCTTGCATGGTATGGGCATGCTTTTGGGCTCCCGGACCGCCACCCCGCGGGTTTTTCCCGTGGTGCGGTTCGTTGCCCATGCGTGGTGCGCGCGTCCCCTTGGGGTGTGCGTGGGCGCGTGGCGCGTGGTGGTTTGAGAACTGGATAGTGGACGCGAGCGAGGCGGAGGCCTTTGGCCTTCGTTTTGCTTCTATTGTTTTTCGATCGAACTTCATTTGAATGTTTTGTTTATTGTTGTTCGTCGATCGTTTTGTGATCATTTCAGATGTGATGATTTGTCGTCTGGGAATTTGCCGATAGGGCGTCTTGCGGGTCCCGTACGGGTGTATGGGTTGCCTGCAAGGGCGTGGGGTGGATGCCTTGGCAGACAGGACCGATGAAGGACGTTGGAGGCTGCGATAAGCCTCGGGGAGCCGCCAACCGGGCTTTGATCCGAGGATTTCCGAATGGGGAAACCCGCCGGCCGTCATGGGCCGGCACCGCCTTCGGGCGGGGGGTACGCAGGGAAGTGAAACATCTCAGTACCTGCAGGAGAGGATATTCCGTGAGTAGTGGCGAGCGAAAGCGGATCAGGCCAAACCTGGGGCGCGCGATACCCGTCGGGGGTTGCGTCCTGGGTGTTGTGGGAAGCCCTGTCCCGGTGCCGACGCGCCGGGCGGGAGTCACAAAACCATGTCTTAGGCGAACCGGGTTGAATACCGGGCCGCAGAGGGTGATGGCCCCGTAGCCGTAGGGACATGGTCTTCCGATGGGTTCTCCCAAGTAGCACGGGCCCCGTGGAATCCCGTGCGAATCCGTGCAGACCGTTGCATAAGCCTAAATATTCCTGTCTGACCGATAGCGAACGAGTACCGTGAGGGAAAGGTGAAAAGTACCCCGGGAGGGGAGTGAAATAGTCTCTGAAACCGTGCGCCTACAAACCGTCGGAGCCCTGAGGGGTGACGGCGTGCCTATCGAAAAATGAGTCTGCGAGTCAGTGGCATGTGGCGAGGCTAACCCGGGTGGGGGAGCCGTAGCGAAGGCGAGTCTCAAAAGGCGTTTTGAGTCGCGTGCCCTGGACCCGAAGCGGGATGATCTAGCCCTGGGCAGGTTGAAGCGCGGGTAAGACCGCGTGGAGGACCGAACCCACTTAGGTTGAAAACTGAGGGGATGACCTGGGGCTAGGGGTGAAAGGCCAATCAAATTCCGTGATAGCTGGTTCTCTCCGAAATGCATTTAGGTGCAGCGTCGCGTGATTACATCCGGGGGGTAGAGCTACTGGATGCTTGCGGGCCCATACCGGGTACCAACAGCAACCAAACTCCGAATACCCGTGATGCGTATCGCGGCAGTGACCCGGCGGGGGATAAGCTCCGTCGTGGAGAGGGAGACAGCCCAGATCGTCGTCTAAGGTCCCCAAGCGTGTGCTAAGTGGGAAAGGATGTGGAGTCGCATAGACAGCCAGGAGGTTGGCTCAGAAGCAGCCATCCTTGAAAGAGTGCGTAACAGCTCACTGGTCTAGTGGTTCCGCGCCGACAATGTAGCGGGGCTCAAGCACACCACCGAAGACGCGGCAGTACTTCTGTACTGGGTAGGAGAGCGTCCCGTGCGGGGCGAAGCGGCGGCGTGAGCCTGTCGTGGACCGCACGGGAGTGAGAATGCAGACATGAGTAGCGAGAGCGGGGTGAAGATCCCCGCCGCTGGATGACCAAGGGTTCCGGGGCCACGTTCATCGTCCCCGGGTTAGTCGGGTCCTAAGGCGAGGCCGACAGGCGTAGTCGAATGGACGAACGGGTCGATATTCCCGTACCGGCTTTGGACCGACCGGTCCGAGACCGGGTTGCTAACCTCCGTTCCGGTTCCGTGCCCTCCTTCGGGTGGGTGTGGGTCCGGCGCGTTGGGAACCGCCCGGCAGTAGGGCAGCGCAGGAGTGACACGGACGGGTAGCCGGCCGCGGAGGTGGTTTTCCGTGGTCAAGCACGCAGCCCGTCGCACAGGCAAATCCGTGCGGCGTGTGGGCGAGGTGCGATGATGGGGCCCCTATGGGCCGATATCCGGTGATCCCTGCCGTCGAGAAAAGCTTCGGCGCGAGGGCCAATGCCGCCCGTACCCCAAACCGACACTGGTGGTCAGGTAGAGAATACCAAGGCGATCGAGCGAATCCTGGTCAAGGAACTCGGCAAATTGCTCCCGTTCCTTCGGTTTAAGGGAGACCCCCTGCTGTGAACGGGCTTGCCCCGGGAGCGGCGGGGGGTGGCACAGGCCAGGGGGTAGCGACTGTTTACCAAAAACACAGGTGCATGCGAAGGCGAAAGCCGCTGTATATGCACTGACGCCTGCCCGGTGCCGGAAGGTTAAGAGGATCCGTCAGCCCTCGGGCGAAGCGGTGAATTCAAGCCCCGGTAAACGGCGGTGGTAACTATAACCATCCTAAGGTAGCGAAATTCCTTGTCGGGTAAGTTCCGACCTGCACGAATGGCGTAACGACTTCCCCACTGTCTCGACCAGGAGCTCGGCGAAATTGCAGTACGAGTAAAGATGCTCGTTAAGCGCAGAAGGACGAAAAGACCCCGGGACCTTTACTATACCTTGGTATTGGCATTCGGTGTGGATTGTGTAGCATAGGCGGGAGGCTACGAGTCATGGGCGCCAGCCCGTGAGGAGCCGTCGTTGAAATACCGCTCTGTTCGCATTGGATGTCTAACCTCGAGCAGTCATCCTGCTCAGGGACAGTGCCTGGCGGGTAGTTTAACTGGGGCGGTTGCCTCCCAAAGAGTAACGGAGGCGCTCAAAGGTTCCCTCAGCCCGGTTGGCAATCGGGTGGCGAGTGTAAGCGCACAAGGGAGCTTGACTGCGAGACTGACGGGTCGAGCAGGGACGAAAGTCGGAGCTAGTGATCCGGTGCCGGCGTACGGACGCGGCATCGCTCAACGGATAAAAGGTACCCCGGGGATAACAGGCTGATCATTCCCAAGAGTCCATATCGACGGGATGGTTTGGCACCTCGATGTCGGCTCGTCGCATCCTGGGGCTGGAGCAGGTCCCAAGGGTTCGGCTGTTCGCCGATTAAAGCGGCACGCGAGCTGGGTTCAGAACGTCGTGAGACAGTTTGGTCTCTATCCTCTGCGCTCGTTGGAATCCTGAGGAGGCCTGCCCATAGTACGAGAGGACCTGGGTGGACGAACCTCTGGTATGCCGGTTGTCGCGCCAGCGGCACGGCCGGTTGGCTACGTTCGGAAGGGATAACCGCTGAAAGCATCTAAGCGGGAAGCCTGCTCCGAGATTAGGATTCCTCGCGGCCTCGGGCCGCGCGACCCCCCATGTAGAACACGTGGTCGATAGGCCGGACGTGGAAGCCCCGCAAGGGGTGGAGCTGACCGGTACTAACGGGGGAAAGGCAATCATACTCCATCATCCGGGTTTCCGGGTGGTGGCCCGTATTGCGTCCTTCGGATGATTCCCCACGGCAGGGAGCGTCCGGAATGCGTCACAAGACAGTTTTTCGCGTCCATTGTCCGGTTCCCGGACCGTCACGGTCCGATCCCCCCGGGGTCCTTCCCGGGGAAGGTCGACAAGATTTGCGGCGGCCATGGCCAGGGTGAGACGCCCGGTCCCATTCCGAACCCGGAAGCTAAGGCCCTGCACGGCGATGGTACTGCACCCGAGAGGGTGTGGGAGAGTAGCGCGCCGCCGCTTTCACACGATACGGTTCCCCCCGGTCGAGCCCCCACGGGCTCCCGGGGGGTTCCTCGTTTCCTGGACAATCTCCAATCTAACGGGTGTTGCACTTTCGTTTAGACAACGGGGGCAAACCATGTATTATTGGCGAATAACCAATCGAAGAATCGAATTAGATTTCATTGTTTCGGATGAGAAGGTCCCATCTTTACAAGGGGTATTAATGACATTCATCTCACGGGCGGTGCGCTATGTGTTCAGAAAACGAGTGCGCACCGCGGTGCTGTTCATTGTGCTGACCATCATAACGGCGAGTATGCTGTCCGCGACCGCAGTTTCTCGGGCGGCTCAGCATGAGGCCGGGCAGATTGAGAAACAGGCGGTCGGCGGATTCGTGCTGGCCAGTAACCTGCAAGGCAGCATGCTGACACCTCGCGGAGGCGGAATGGTTCGTCCCGCCGATGTGCAACGAATCTCGAAGCTGCCCGGGGTCGACTCGTACATGGTCAGGCAGAACGCCACCGCCGATCTCGTGGGAGCCAGCGTAGTGAAGGTCCCCGGCGGCGATGATTACGATGCGGAGAAAGAGCAGCAGTTCGGCAATACGGCCAATGTCATAGGCACAAACGATTCGTCAAAACTCAATGTGTTCACGTCGCACACGCTCGGCATGACCGAAGGGCGTCATCTCAAGGCATCCGATAAGCATATGTCGATGGTCCATGAGGATCTCGCCAAAACCAATGGGCTTAAAGTCGGCGATACCCTCACGCTCAAGGCCAATCCATATGATGTCGACAATGAGTCGCATTCGACGGCAACCGTCAAAACCACCATCATTGGAATATTCAAAGGAGACAGCGACAGAAAAGTATCCAGCCGCGCGGAACTCACCTCCAACACTGTGTACACCGACTTGGACACTACAAGTGCTTTGTACCAGTACAAGGCCGGCAAGAAAATATATCAGGATGCCACTTTCGTCCTAGCCAAGGGTGTCGACGTGGAGAAAACCATGGAAGCGGCGAAGAAACTTCCAGTGGATTGGAACAACTACCAGATCACGCGCAATGATCAATATACGTCGAGCATGCTGAATGCCGCCCGAGGTGTGCGTTCCATGATGCGCAGCGCTTTGATCGGCGTGACCATTTCGGCTGTGATAGTTCTCAGTCTCATGCTCTTACTGTGGATGAACGATCGACGTCAGGAGATGGGCGTATTGGTGTCCCTCGGCATCGGCAAGCCATCCCTGGTCGCCCAATATCTAACCGAGATGATGCTGATCGGCCTGCCGTCCCTGGTCTTCGGATGGTTGTGTGCACGAGGAGTGGCCCAATGGCTTGGCACCTCGGCCCTCCGTTCCGTGAACGCCTCCGCGGCGAAGGAGCTGAGCAGCATGGGGCAGGTCGGCGGCGATCTCGAATCCAATATGTCGGTTCGCACCTTGGATTCGCTCACGGTATCAATCGACGCAACCTCCGTACTGTATGTATCGCTCGGCCTGCTGGCGGTGATGCTGGTATGCATCGCCGTATCATGCATACCGATGCTGCGCAAGTCGCCGCGAAGCCTGTCGGAGTTCCGATGACGAGCATGAACGTGTGGAAGCGTGCCACGCTGGCAATCATACGTAAACCGGTACGCAGCGGAATCATCGGACTGCTGATGCTAACGGTTTTCACCAGTCTTGTGGCTCAGGTTGGAGTGTCAACGGCGCTTCAGAACATGTCCGACGATATCGCCAGAAGCATGGGAATAGGTTTTACCATCGACACAGGCGAGAATCCTGCAAGTCCAAAGGAAGCGAGCCGGTTCTCGCGCATCCCCGGCGTAGGGAAAACCGTTTACGAGCGTAAAACCCTGGCAGGGGTGGATGGTGCGCATCCGGTTGTCCCTGAACGTGGTCCTCGACTGGATTCCGGTCTATCCACGCAGGTCAGCGTGCTAGGTACCACTGATTCCTCATTGTCCGAAGAGTTCCAAAGCGGTCTGTACCGGTTGGAACAAGGGCACCACATTTCAAGTAATGGCCGGAACGTACTGATTCACCGGGATTTCGCACATGAGAATGGGCTATCGGTGGGATCAACATTCCGTCTCAATCAGGAGGGCCGCGATTCCACCGTTCGCGTGGCCGGAATCTTCTCTGGCAATGTGCAGGCACAGAGCCCTATGCCATCGGACGCATCGGAGAATCTTATCTATTCGGGTGTCCAAGTGGTTTCCGCGCTGACTGGAGAGGAACGGGTCGGCACGATTCGGTGCCTCTCGGATAATCCGCAGGCTCTCTCCGCCGCAGTGGCCCAAGCAAAAAAAATCGCTGGAAGCAAGTATGTCGTCACCGATGACTCGGCGCGGCTTTCCGGCGTGCTGCAGTCGGTGGAAACGGTGCGCGACCTGGTCCGTATGGTGCTGTTGTCCGTTTGCCTGGCTGATGTGTTGGTACTGGGCATGGCGCTTGTCTTCTGGATCCGCTCACGTATCCATGAGATAGGCACCCTTCTGGCTCTCGGCATCGGCAAGATGCAGATTATTGCCCAGCTTGCAATCGAAACCGGTCTCATGGCTGTGGTCGCCGCCCTGTGCTCGCTGGGCACAGGCTCCCTATTGTCTGGATACGTGTCTTCGCTCCTGCTGCACGATTCGGGAGTCGCGCCTCTTGAATCATTGCGGGTGGAGGCTCTGCCGCCAGAACAGACGCTGCTTATCCTGCTGCTCGGATGCGCGGTCATCGCGATCGCGCTTGCCGTGTCGTGCGCCGCAGTGCTGGCCAAATCCCCGAAATCAATTCTTTCCTCTATGCGTTAGGAGATATTAATCATGACCGTCTGTCTGCAATTGGACCATGTCAATTACTCATATGGCGCGGCGAAGATCCGCGTTCTTTCGGATGTGAATGCAGATTTCGAATTCGGAAAGATGTATGCGATAACCGGCCCATCGGGAGCGGGAAAGAGCACTTTGTTGTCCCTGTTGGCCGGTTTGGATGCCCCCTCTGATGGAGTGGTTCGTTTTGAGGGCGAGGATATAGTCACGACGGGTTACTCAAGGCACCGTCGCGAGCACGTATCTCTGGTGTTCCAGGACCATAATCTGATTGACTATCTCACCCCCGAAGAGAATCTGCGCCTGGTCAATCCCAAGGCTGATATGAAGATTCTCGAGGATCTGGGGCTGAGCCGTGAGGAATCGAAACGCAATATCATGCACTTGTCGGGTGGCCAACGTCAGCGGGTGGCGGTCGGACGTGCCCTAGTGGCGCCCGGTCGCGCGATTCTGGCGGATGAACCGACTGGCAACCTGGATCCGGAAATGACTGATGAGGTGATTAATCTTTTGCGGCATGCCGCCCATCAACTCGGTAAATGCGTCATCGTAGTGACGCATTCCAAGCGTGTCGCCGGTTCCGCCGATGCCGTTTACACCCTCAGACGTAAGAAACTAGCCAAAGCATAGCTCGCTCGCACAGACCGCGTCTTCCGTACGAACAGTGATCCGCCATCAATGATTTCTCAGACTCCCATCGCGGCAGGGATCCTCTTGACGCGTGGTTGCTGCACCACGCAATGAACGCATTGGACCGCGGCATCGCTGTTGCCTACGTGTCCATGGGCGGGGCGGCATGCTGACCGGCTGCTACTCGCTGTCCGCGAACAACGTGGGCTGGGGCGACGTGCACGGCATCATGGATGGCTCGTTATTACAACGGCAGTTCCCGATAAACCAAATCGTCACGGACTGCAAAACCCTGCCGCTCCCAGAAATCGTTGCCGGCATCGTTGTCTGCGGGCACTCCGACAGCGACTCTCGGCAGGCCGATCGCACGAAGCGCTTCAACCACGCGGCCCACCAAAATCGAGCTAATGCCCCTACCGCGCACGTCGGGGTCGACCGCCGTGTGGTAGATGCGCGAT
Source organism: Bifidobacterium angulatum DSM 20098 = JCM 7096 (assembly GCF_001025155.1). Classification (NCBI taxonomy): domain Bacteria; kingdom Bacillati; phylum Actinomycetota; class Actinomycetes; order Bifidobacteriales; family Bifidobacteriaceae; genus Bifidobacterium; species Bifidobacterium angulatum. Next base: position 42,943 of record NZ_AP012322.1, read on the forward strand.
CGTCTTCCGTCGTGGCCGGCAAGAATCGCGCCAATAATCCTTCCATCATCGTCCTCGGCTGCGAAACAGGTGTCGGGATTGCGTTCGAGAAACGCCTTTATCGCATTCTTGCAATCGTTTATATCCTTCATAGTGAAACCTGAGCATCGTGTCCACAGTCCGTATACCAGCGGATAATCCTCGATTATCATATGGCGTATGGTCATTGCTGTCGGTTCGGTCATATTCCCTTCCTTTCTTCTTGAACGCCAACCCCGATTCTCGCATCGTTTGCGGTATTTCCTGTGAGGGTATGCCATATTTGCGATGCATGGTCGTTTGCGGCGTGCGTGCCGTGGAAGCACCCTGAAAGATAATCCGTCGATTTTCGGGGATGCCCCGGATGTGAACACACGGCAACGGCACAGTGAACTCTGCTTAACTGGAATCATGCATATGAAGAACGGAAGTATCGCGAGAGCGGCAGCTGTGGTAGCCGCAACCGCACATATTGTGCGGCATTGTGCCTGCGATTGGCGTCGCACTGCGCAATTCGGCAATCTCAACAATGCATGAAACCAATATTTTGCAGGCTTTAGCGGTGCTGCCAGAAGGGTTGCGCGACTGCTCCACGGTACTTGCGCACCTGTTTTCAACGGTAGGCTGCATCGCAATCGTCGCCGCGCTCGCTGCTGTCGATTCGCGTATTACCCGCAGCAGGCGCGTTGTTATCCGCGATGTCACCGTGTCGGCGGCACCGATACTGTACGTGATCAGCGTCAAATGGCTGGTCGAACGCCCCCGTCCGATCACGTCCGCTGGCAGTGGTCTGTTGCCGGGCGATCCAAGTTTTCCGAGTGGTCATACGGCAGCCGCGGTGATCGTATCGGTAATGATGATTCTTGCCGCGCGTAATTTCGCGCGCATATGCTTCCCCGATGGAGAAGGTGACGGTCGTGCAAACAGAAGACGGGCGTTCCTCCGCAGGGCGATCATCGGCGCTGTCGCGCTTGTCGTGGCGGTCGCCTGTTCGCGATTGCTGCTCGGCCTGCACTATCCGACCGACGTGATTATTTTCGCCATCATCTGTCCACTCATTTCCTGCGCCGTGTGGTGTGTATGGAACGCATACGAAAGTGCGGGGGAGCGGTAAAATCGTGCGCCGTTGACGAAATGTATAGGCGTTTGGGATATGGCAAGGGATTTCACACAGTTTGCGTCAGCATGGTGAATGACTGATTAGACCCGTCGTCTTCGACCACGCCGATTCGTATGGTGCGCACGCGGGGCCTCCCTGTTTCCTTCCTTGTCTGTCCTTATTTGCCTGGTAAACGGTGATAATGCATTGCAAGACGCGGTTGTGTCGTTTTCCGTGTTTTTCGGGTTTGTTTTCCGTTCGTTCGTGGTGTCCCCGGGGGTTGGGTTCCGTTTTTCCGGGCCGTTCGTGGTGTTCCGGGGGTGTTTTCGACACGCCGGTGTTTGCGTGTGTTTCCAATGGTTTTGGGGGTGTTCGTGTGGGTCGGGGTTGCGTGTGTGCCGGTGTTGGTGTAAGTTTTTCTCTTGCTGCTCGGCACGGGGTGCTTCCCCTTGGGGCTGGTGCTTCCGGTCCGGTGCGGTGGTGGTTTGAGAACTCAAGAGCGTGTCTGTACTACTTTATGCAAGTCAATGATTGCCAGTCCGCCGTCCGCTTCCCGTTGGGGAGTGGCCGAGGGGCCTTGAAGGTCGGCGGGGTTTTCGTGCGATAGCGCCTTTCCTTATAAGGCGAAGTCGATTTTCTTTATTTTGGGAGTCACATGTTGATTCCCTTCGCGAAGTTTTTTTGTGGAGGGTTCGATTCTGGCTCAGGATGAACGCTGGCGGCGTGCTTAACACATGCAAGTCGAACGGGATCGGCTGGAGCTTGCTCCGGCCGTGAGAGTGGCGAACGGGTGAGTAATGCGTGACCGACCTGCCCCGTACACCGGAATAGCTCCTGGAAACGGGTGGTAATGCCGGATGCTCCAGTCCATCGCATGGTGGTCTGGGAAAGATTTTATCGGTATGGGATGGGGTCGCGTCCTATCAGGTAGTCGGCGGGGTAACGGCCCACCGAGCCTACGACGGGTAGCCGGCCTGAGAGGGCGACCGGCCACATTGGGACTGAGATACGGCCCAGACTCCTACGGGAGGCAGCAGTGGGGAATATTGCACAATGGGCGCAAGCCTGATGCAGCGACGCCGCGTGCGGGATGACGGCCTTCGGGTTGTAAACCGCTTTTGTTGGGGAGCAAGCCTTCGGGTGAGTGTACCCTTCGAATAAGCACCGGCTAACTACGTGCCAGCAGCCGCGGTAATACGTAGGGTGCAAGCGTTATCCGGAATTATTGGGCGTAAAGAGCTCGTAGGCGGTTCGTCGCGTCCGGTGTGAAAGTCCATCGCTTAACGGTGGATCTGCGCCGGGTACGGGCGGGCTGGAGTGCGGTAGGGGAGACTGGAATTCCCGGTGTAACGGTGGAATGTGTAGATATCGGGAAGAACACCAATGGCGAAGGCAGGTCTCTGGGCCGTTACTGACGCTGAGGAGCGAAAGCGTGGGGAGCGAACAGGATTAGATACCCTGGTAGTCCACGCCGTAAACGGTGGATGCTGGATGTGGGGCCCATTCCACGGGTTCCGTGTCGGAGCTAACGCGTTAAGCATCCCGCCTGGGGAGTACGGCCGCAAGGCTAAAACTCAAAGAAATTGACGGGGGCCCGCACAAGCGGCGGAGCATGCGGATTAATTCGATGCAACGCGAAGAACCTTACCTGGGCTTGACATGTTCCCGACAGCCCCAGAGATGGGGCCTCCCTTCGGGGCGGGTTCACAGGTGGTGCATGGTCGTCGTCAGCTCGTGTCGTGAGATGTTGGGTTAAGTCCCGCAACGAGCGCAACCCTCGCCCCGTGTTGCCAGCACATGATGGTGGGAACTCACGGGGGACCGCCGGGGTTAACTCGGAGGAAGGTGGGGATGACGTCAGATCATCATGCCCCTTACGTCCAGGGCTTCACGCATGCTACAATGGCCGGTACAACGGGATGCGACATGGCGACATGGAGCGGATCCCTGAAAACCGGTCTCAGTTCGGATTGGAGTCTGCAACCCGACTCCATGAAGGCGGAGTCGCTAGTAATCGCGAATCAGCAACGTCGCGGTGAATGCGTTCCCGGGCCTTGTACACACCGCCCGTCAAGTCATGAAAGTGGGTAGCACCCGAAGCCGGTGGCCCAACCAGTTCGCTGGGGGGAGCCGTCTAAGGTGAGACTCGTGATTGGGACTAAGTCGTAACAAGGTAGCCGTACCGGAAGGTGCGGCTGGATCACCTCCTTTCTACGGAGATTGCAGTCCGTGTTTTCGGACAGTGTGTGCCGCGCCGGCGCGATGGTCGTGCCGTGTCGCGGGTGCTGGTGTGGAAGAGATCATGCGGCTTGCATGGTATGGGCATGCTTTTGGGCTCCCGGACCGCCACCCCGCGGGTTTTTCCCGTGGTGCGGTTCGTTGCCCATGCGTGGTGCGCGCGTCCCCTTGGGGTGTGCGTGGGCGCGTGGCGCGTGGTGGTTTGAGAACTGGATAGTGGACGCGAGCGAGGCGGAGGCCTTTGGCCTTCGTTTTGCTTCTATTGTTTTTCGATCGAACTTCATTTGAATGTTTTGTTTATTGTTGTTCGTCGATCGTTTTGTGATCATTTCAGATGTGATGATTTGTCGTCTGGGAATTTGCCGATAGGGCGTCTTGCGGGTCCCGTACGGGTGTATGGGTTGCCTGCAAGGGCGTGGGGTGGATGCCTTGGCAGACAGGACCGATGAAGGACGTTGGAGGCTGCGATAAGCCTCGGGGAGCCGCCAACCGGGCTTTGATCCGAGGATTTCCGAATGGGGAAACCCGCCGGCCGTCATGGGCCGGCACCGCCTTCGGGCGGGGGGTACGCAGGGAAGTGAAACATCTCAGTACCTGCAGGAGAGGATATTCCGTGAGTAGTGGCGAGCGAAAGCGGATCAGGCCAAACCTGGGGCGCGCGATACCCGTCGGGGGTTGCGTCCTGGGTGTTGTGGGAAGCCCTGTCCCGGTGCCGACGCGCCGGGCGGGAGTCACAAAACCATGTCTTAGGCGAACCGGGTTGAATACCGGGCCGCAGAGGGTGATGGCCCCGTAGCCGTAGGGACATGGTCTTCCGATGGGTTCTCCCAAGTAGCACGGGCCCCGTGGAATCCCGTGCGAATCCGTGCAGACCGTTGCATAAGCCTAAATATTCCTGTCTGACCGATAGCGAACGAGTACCGTGAGGGAAAGGTGAAAAGTACCCCGGGAGGGGAGTGAAATAGTCTCTGAAACCGTGCGCCTACAAACCGTCGGAGCCCTGAGGGGTGACGGCGTGCCTATCGAAAAATGAGTCTGCGAGTCAGTGGCATGTGGCGAGGCTAACCCGGGTGGGGGAGCCGTAGCGAAGGCGAGTCTCAAAAGGCGTTTTGAGTCGCGTGCCCTGGACCCGAAGCGGGATGATCTAGCCCTGGGCAGGTTGAAGCGCGGGTAAGACCGCGTGGAGGACCGAACCCACTTAGGTTGAAAACTGAGGGGATGACCTGGGGCTAGGGGTGAAAGGCCAATCAAATTCCGTGATAGCTGGTTCTCTCCGAAATGCATTTAGGTGCAGCGTCGCGTGATTACATCCGGGGGGTAGAGCTACTGGATGCTTGCGGGCCCATACCGGGTACCAACAGCAACCAAACTCCGAATACCCGTGATGCGTATCGCGGCAGTGACCCGGCGGGGGATAAGCTCCGTCGTGGAGAGGGAGACAGCCCAGATCGTCGTCTAAGGTCCCCAAGCGTGTGCTAAGTGGGAAAGGATGTGGAGTCGCATAGACAGCCAGGAGGTTGGCTCAGAAGCAGCCATCCTTGAAAGAGTGCGTAACAGCTCACTGGTCTAGTGGTTCCGCGCCGACAATGTAGCGGGGCTCAAGCACACCACCGAAGACGCGGCAGTACTTCTGTACTGGGTAGGAGAGCGTCCCGTGCGGGGCGAAGCGGCGGCGTGAGCCTGTCGTGGACCGCACGGGAGTGAGAATGCAGACATGAGTAGCGAGAGCGGGGTGAAGATCCCCGCCGCTGGATGACCAAGGGTTCCGGGGCCACGTTCATCGTCCCCGGGTTAGTCGGGTCCTAAGGCGAGGCCGACAGGCGTAGTCGAATGGACGAACGGGTCGATATTCCCGTACCGGCTTTGGACCGACCGGTCCGAGACCGGGTTGCTAACCTCCGTTCCGGTTCCGTGCCCTCCTTCGGGTGGGTGTGGGTCCGGCGCGTTGGGAACCGCCCGGCAGTAGGGCAGCGCAGGAGTGACACGGACGGGTAGCCGGCCGCGGAGGTGGTTTTCCGTGGTCAAGCACGCAGCCCGTCGCACAGGCAAATCCGTGCGGCGTGTGGGCGAGGTGCGATGATGGGGCCCTTATGGGCCGATATCCGGTGATCCCTGCCGTCGAGAAAAGCTTCGGCGCGAGGGCCAATGCCGCCCGTACCCCAAACCGACACTGGTGGTCAGGTAGAGAATACCAAGGCGATCGAGCGAATCCTGGTCAAGGAACTCGGCAAATTGCTCCCGTTCCTTCGGTTTAAGGGAGACCCCCTGCTGTGAACGGGCTTGCCCCGGGAGCGGCGGGGGGTGGCACAGGCCAGGGGGTAGCGACTGTTTACCAAAAACACAGGTGCATGCGAAGGCGAAAGCCGCTGTATATGCACTGACGCCTGCCCGGTGCCGGAAGGTTAAGAGGATCCGTCAGCCCTCGGGCGAAGCGGTGAATTCAAGCCCCGGTAAACGGCGGTGGTAACTATAACCATCCTAAGGTAGCGAAATTCCTTGTCGGGTAAGTTCCGACCTGCACGAATGGCGTAACGACTTCCCCACTGTCTCGACCAGGAGCTCGGCGAAATTGCAGTACGAGTAAAGATGCTCGTTAAGCGCAGAAGGACGAAAAGACCCCGGGACCTTTACTATACCTTGGTATTGGCATTCGGTGTGGATTGTGTAGCATAGGCGGGAGGCTACGAGTCATGGGCGCCAGCCCGTGAGGAGCCGTCGTTGAAATACCGCTCTGTTCGCATTGGATGTCTAACCTCGAGCAGTCATCCTGCTCAGGGACAGTGCCTGGCGGGTAGTTTAACTGGGGCGGTTGCCTCCCAAAGAGTAACGGAGGCGCTCAAAGGTTCCCTCAGCCCGGTTGGCAATCGGGTGGCGAGTGTAAGCGCACAAGGGAGCTTGACTGCGAGACTGACGGGTCGAGCAGGGACGAAAGTCGGAGCTAGTGATCCGGTGCCGGCGTACGGACGCGGCATCGCTCAACGGATAAAAGGTACCCCGGGGATAACAGGCTGATCATTCCCAAGAGTCCATATCGACGGGATGGTTTGGCACCTCGATGTCGGCTCGTCGCATCCTGGGGCTGGAGCAGGTCCCAAGGGTTCGGCTGTTCGCCGATTAAAGCGGCACGCGAGCTGGGTTCAGAACGTCGTGAGACAGTTTGGTCTCTATCCTCTGCGCTCGTTGGAATCCTGAGGAGGCCTGCCCATAGTACGAGAGGACCTGGGTGGACGAACCTCTGGTATGCCGGTTGTCGCGCCAGCGGCACGGCCGGTTGGCTACGTTCGGAAGGGATAACCGCTGAAAGCATCTAAGCGGGAAGCCTGCTCCGAGATTAGGATTCCTCGCGGCCTCGGGCCGCGCGACCCCCCATGTAGAACACGTGGTCGATAGGCCGGACGTGGAAGCCCCGCAAGGGGTGGAGCTGACCGGTACTAACGGGGGAAAGGCAATCATACTCCATCATCCGGGTTTCCGGGTGGTGGCCCGTATTGCGTCCTTCGGATGATTCCCCACGGCAGGGAGCGTCCGGAATGCGTCACAAGACAGTTTTTCGCGTCCATTGTCCGGTTCCCGGACCGTCACGGTCCGATCCCCCCGGGGTCCTTCCCGGGGAAGGTCGACAAGATTTGCGGCGGCCATGGCCAGGGTGAGACGCCCGGTCCCATTCCGAACCCGGAAGCTAAGGCCCTGCACGGCGATGGTACTGCACCCGAGAGGGTGTGGGAGAGTAGCGCGCCGCCGCTTTCACACGATACGGTTCCCCCCGGTCGAGCCCCCACGGGCTCCCGGGGGGTTCCTCGTTTCCCCCCCACGCACGCACGCGCGGGCCGGGCGACGCAGCCCCGCATCCCCCGGGGACGCCGGGCCGGAACCCATACGAGCCAACGGGCACGGGATTTAAACAACTGACATGCGGTCTGCGTATTGCAGGGGTAGAACCCAAAAGTACTGGCCGAACATGCCAAAGCAGTATAACTCCATCAACATTCAAAACCGTTTGACCAGAATCCTATCGTCGCTTTGCCTGACTACACTAATGTGACACTATGCACTATTTCGTACCTAAACGATGCGTTGAATCAAACAAGATCATGTACCACGACAAAGCCACAGCCCAACAGGCAGCTGACCAGAGTTGGCGCGAGCGTGGAACCGAACTGTGGGTATATCGATGCGAGTTTTGCGGTACATGGCATCTGACGCACCGCGATCCGCAATCAAGCTATAGGTACGCGCCACTTAATCAGCAAATGAAGCCACACTCTCGTAAGAAGGGCTATAAGCCACGTAGACGGTAGTGCACCAGTGATACGAAAAAATATACGAGGAGGGGCTTGTCTGCATGCAAAGACCGCAGACGAGCCCCTCCTCGTCGTATATCCTTATCGATCCAGACGGAATCCCTGCCGCTGCGCAAGCGGCAGAACGGACTTGTTCAGCACAGCCGCATCCACGGCGTTCACGGCGATCTGATCGCTGAACGCATCGACCGGTCGTTCCGTATTGCGCAGATCGTAATACTGACGCACTTCGTCATCGAAAGTATCCAAGCCGGAGAGAAGACGTTCATCGCTTGAAGGATATTCATTCTCGAAGAATTGCATCGAACGCGGCATACGCGGTTTCAGGGCCGGCTCCTGGTCCGGTTTTCCGATGGCCAGTCCCAATACCGGATACGTGTACTCGGGGAGTCCCAGCAGGTCAACCAATGCGGCGGCATCGTTGAGAATCGACCCAAGAACCACACAACCCAGGCCAAGGGAGTATGCGGCTGTTTCCATGGCATGCAGCGCCAGCACTGCGTCGTTCTGAGCCTGCGTGTACCGATAGCTGGAGGTCAGTGTGAACGCGTCATCGCCCGTCTCAACGCCTTTGGAACGTGCGATTGCGGCATTGCGATGTTCATCGAGTACGAAGACGTACAGCAGAGGAGCCTGCGCAATGTAAGGCTGCCCTCCGATGTGCGCGAGTTGGTTTTTGATATCGGGATCGGTGACGCGTATGGCGGACCAGTCGTTAAGGAACTGGCTCGAAGGCGCATGCTGGGCCACGGTTTCCAATGTGGCGATAACTTCGCTGCTCAGTGCTTCGTTGCTGAATTTGCGGATGGATCGGCGTTCAAGGAGCGTATCGATCGTGGTGTTATGGATAAGTTCAGTCATACCGCCATTGTCACGCGATTTCATGGATGATGCAATCGATATTCGATTATCGAATAATGCTCACCGATGATGCTTACGATGCCGGAAATCAACCAATGCTTGCGATCCGCGATCGGACAGTGTGGAGATCACGGCTCCCAATGCAGCGGATGCCGCAGCGAAAGCGATGTTCATCATCAGTCCTTTGGCGTTGCTGGAAGATTCGCCGGAAGATGCCTTCCGTCGTGCCTGCGCCCTGTCCCAAGTCACTTGGAATAATTTGCCGGCAACCATGCCGGTAATGGCGGGCAGAACGGATTTAATGAGCTTGTCGGTGGCGGAATCCGGGTCTTCCAGGCGCTGTTTGCGCAGCATCGCGACCTTATCGTCAATACGATGGAGCGTCTCGACAGCACGATCCGCGGTCGAACCGGTTGCATTGTAGGTTTCGTCACTCATATACACCAGTCTACTGCCGTGAGCGCACTGCGATGTGGCGAAAAGCCGCTCGACTCGCTGAAAACCCTACGCTGATAGGTCGGCGGCGGCATGCGGGGTAAAGTGTGACTATGAGCGAAAACGGACAGAATGGCAATGCTGCCATGACAACAGCTGGACGTCTGGTCGTGCTCCGTCATGGGCAAACCGTGTGGAGCGAATCCGGCCAGCATACGGGGCGTACGAATATTCCCCTGACCGCAGTAGGTGAGCAGCAGGCAGTAGCGGCCGGAGAACGGCTTCGGATGGCCTTCCCGCAGGGTTTCGATGATGATTGCGTATTCGCCAGCCCGTTGAAGCGAGCTCAGCAGACGGCGCGGCTGGCCGGGTTTTCTCATATTCGTACGCTTGATGCCATCGCCGAGTGGGATTACGGGCGTGCGGAGGGGCGTACTCGTCAGACGGTCAGTGATATGGGCGGTTTTGATTGGAATGTGTGGAGCGATGGCCCGACCTCGCTTCCTGAATCCATGAATGCCGATTGGGAGGAACGTCTTCCCGACGGCACGTGTGTGCACGTGCACGCGGGTGCCGGCGAAAGCCTTGACGAGGCTGCGGCCCGTGCGTGTAATGCCATCGAGCAGGTCGTTCCGCTTATTGAAGCCGGCCATGATGTGCTATTGGTCGCGCACGCGCACATTCTTCGCATTCTTACATCGCAGTGGCTTGGGCTTGAGCCGGGGTTCGGGCGTTTGCTCAGACTGGATACGGCGCACTACTCGGTGTTGAGCCTGTACAAGGGCGATCGTGTCATCGAACGCTGGAATTGCTGAGCATGCGGTGCGCTTGCGTCGGTGATTGTCCCTTAATCCGCTCGTTTGGCCGGTATTTGTAATATGCCTGGCAGTGCCGCGGTGTCGCAGATTTCTCAGTGCATGTCTGTGCGTCACGGGCGTTTCGGCACGCCAATTTTGCCATCGTTTGCAAGAAATCGAAAGATGCGCCATAATGGGTGCTGTCGAGATAAACGTCGTCGGCGCCGAAGCTGACGCCTCGCCCTTGAATATTAAAAATGTTCGAGGGAGGGAACACAAAAAGGAAGAGAAAGGTTCGATGATGAATCGTAATGTGAAGGCAGCGGTTAGTCTGGTTGCTATCACCGCAATGTCTCTGGGCACGCTCGCCGCATGTGGCTCCAATTCCAGCTCCAGCAACGGCAAGGGCAAGGTCTATTATCTGAACTTCAAGCCGGAACAAGCCGATGAGTGGGCCGCTCTGGCCAAGGAATACACCAAGGAGACCGGCGTCGAGGTCAAGGTTCAGACCGCAGCCTCCGGCACCTACGAGCAGACGCTGAAGTCCGAGATCGCAAAGACCGAAGCCCCGACCCTGTTCCAGGTCAACGGCCCTGTTGGCTACCAGAACTGGAAGCGCTACACCGCCGATATGAAGGATTCCGAGCCTTACAACCAGCTCATCAACAAGGATGTGGCGCTGAAGGACGGCGACAAGGTCGTCGGCGTGCCGTACGTTATGGAAACCTACGGCCTGATCTACAACAAGGACATCCTCAACAAGTACATCGCCACCGATGGTGCCAAGATCAAGAGCGTCGACGACATCGACAACTTCGACACCCTGAAGGCCGTCGCCGACGACATGCAGGCCAAGAAGGACCAGCTCGGCATCAAGGGCGCCTTCACCTCCGCTGGCTTCGATTCCAGCTCCGACTGGCGTTTCAAGACCCATCTGGCCAACCTGCCGCTGTACTACGAGTTCACCAAGGACAACGTCACCGAGCAGCCGGAGACCATCAAGGGCACCTACCTGCCGGAGTACAAGAACATCTTCGACCTGTACATCACCGACTCCACCACCGATCGCACGCAGCTGAGCTCCAAGACCGGTGACGACGCCAACTCCGAGTTCGCCCTCGGCCAGGCAGCCTTCTACCAGAACGGCACCTGGGCTTGGACCGATCTGCAGAAGGCCGGCATGAAGGCCGATTCCGTCAGCATGATGCCGATTTACACTGGCGCCAAGGGCGAAGAGAACCAGGGCCTGGCCACTGGCTCCGAGAACTACTGGTGCATCAATGACAAGGCTTCCGATGCCGACAAGAAGGCCACCAAGGACTTCCTGAAGTGGGTCATCACCTCCAACGCCGGCAAGAAGTCGCTGAGCCAGGACATGGGCTTCACCACCCCGTTCAAGTCCTTCTCCGACGTCAAGTCCGACAACCCGCTGGTCCAGGCTGCTCAGGACGATCAGAAGTCCGGCAAGACCCAGGTCTCCTGGAACTTCACCATGATGCCGTCCGAAGAGTGGAAGAACAAGCTGGGCAACGCTCTGCTTGAGTACGCTCAGGGCACCGGCGACTGGAACGCTGTGAAGACCGCATTCGTGGACAACTGGGCCACTGAGTACAAGGCTTCTCACTGAGTCCGATCCGCTGAATAATTGAATACCGGCGACGACCGGTTTCCTTCTCCCCGGTCGTCGCTTTTCCTCTCTGCAACAACTTCTTCTTCATGTAACTTCTCCAAAGGGTGATGGCCGCAGACCTTGACGGGTCTGCGGCCATCACCCCTTTTTGAATGAGAATCCGCAGCACCGCCATATGCCGAAGCATGGTGCTGAGGAGACGAGAGCGCCTGCATATGCTTGTGCCCCGCCTCACGCTAGGTGAAACAGGGCACAGAGGGTCTGCGGAAATCAGTGGCGCACGCTGGCTGTGCTGGAACGTACCACAAGCTGTGCCGGAACGTCCACGAATGCGGGGGACAGCTCATGCCCCTGAATGAGATCCAGTGCCATACGTGCGGCCGTTCGCGCCATTTCGGCAGGATCCTGACGAATGGTGGTCAGGCCAATGTCGTTCGTATAGAAGCTATCGTCGTAGCCGATGAGCGAGATGTCGCCGGGGACGGCGAACCCGTTGCGCTCCAATTGGAAAAGCAGCGGCAAGGCGATGCCATCCTCCTGGCATGCGATAGCCGTCGGCATCTGAGGCAAACTCATCAGCTGCGTGACCACGTCGCCGATCTGATAGTGTCCGTCATGATCGACCTTGCAGACCACGATCTGCGGTTCGAGGCCTTCCTTGCGGCAACAATCGCAGAAGACGTTGAAACGGCTCTTTACGGAGAAGGACAGGGAAACGCCTCGGTCTGTGCTGATATAGGCGATGTTGCGGTGCCCAAGCGCGATAAGATGCCGGGCGGCAAGTGTGGAGCCCTGTTCATCATTGATATTGACAGCTGCGGAGAATCCGCGTTCCTCGGGCTTGACGGCGTTGATGCCGATAATAGGCACGCCGACGGATGCAAGCTGCGCGCTCTCCTGCGCATCGATGTCAAAGGAGACGACGATGACGGCGTCGGCGTTGCGGCGTACCGGAAGGGTGTCGAAGAACTCCTTGCGTTCCTCGATGCTGGAGATTTGGAAGATGGAGATGTCGTAGCCTTCGGCATGGAGCACTTCGTTAAGCCCCTCGATAACCGAAGCGGTGAACCACAGACTGATATGGCCGCTCATCAGGACGGCGATGCGCAGCGACCGGCCCGACTTCAGCGCGGCGGCGGAACGGGACAGTGAGAAATTAAGCTCATTGGCGATCTCCAGCACGCGTTTGCGCGTCTTTGCGGAAACAAGGTCTGGTCGTGTGAACGAGCGGGAAACAGTGGAGATGGAAACGCCTGCCGCCTTGGCCACATCTTGAATGCTGCTGGTCATGGAACCCCCTTTGCTAAGTAAACAGCGGCTTCTGTGCCCAGCTTACACTTCGATGGGGTTGCATGTAAGGGGGATAACGTTTCGTTTACAAACGTTTGCAATTTGACGGAGTCCAATGCCGTATGGCAGAAAATATAATCCTTTCAACAAATGCGCACGCTGGGAACGTTGACGGGGGCAAAGGGGGAAACGCCGAAAATGACAACGTTTGACATACGTTTCCGCGACACGTACCATACTAATACGTCTTGCATGAGGGTGTGCACGTCACGTCAGAGCATGCAGGAAGTGCACCAGCACAATAAAATTGGAATCCATACACGATGCAGTGTTATGGACTCAAGGAGGAGGAAGTGGTGTTTCATGATTAGCATGGCTGGAAAGGCGATACGGAGGTGGTGGGCGCTATTCGCACTGCCTACGTTCGCAGCGTTCATTATCGGATTCGTGGTGCCGTTCCTTATGGGCGTGTACCTGAGCTTCTGCGAGTTCACAACGGTGACCGACGGCGAGTGGGTCGGTCTCAAGAACTACGGCAAGGCTCTGCAGGATAAGGAATTCCTGCATGCACTTGGCTTCTCGACCGCATTCACCATCGTAACGACCATCGTGATCAACGTGGCCGCATTCGCCATCGCCTACATGCTCACCAAGGCGATCAAGGGATCGAACCTGTTTCGTTCCGTGTTCTTCATGCCGAATCTTATCGGCGGCATCATCCTGGGCTATATCTGGCTGCTGCTGCTCAACGGCATTCTGGCCCACTGGGGCAAGGCGTTGACCTATTCCGCGACATATGGCTTCTGGGGCCTGGTTATTCTGGTCTGCTGGCAGCAAATCGGCTACATGATGATCATCTACATCGCCGGCATGCAGTCCCTGCCCACCGACGTGCTTGAAGCCGCTGCAGTGGATGGCGCGAACGGCACCCAGACCATGTTCAAGATCATCATTCCGCTGATGATGCCGTCCATCACCGTGTGCTCGTTCCTGTGCGTGACCAATGGCTTCAAGCTGTACGACCAGAACCTTGCGTTGACCAACGGTGCTCCGAGCAACATGTCTGAAGGTCTGGCAATGAACATTACGCGTACGTTCTACGGACGCATGGGCTGGGAAGGCGTCGGCCAGGCGAAGGCCGTGTTGTTCTTCATCCTGGTGGCAGTGATCGCACTGCTCCAGAACAAGCTCACGACAAGCAAGGAGGTGGCGGCCTGATGACCGACAACAACAAGGTCAAGCACCCGGCGCTGTGGACCGTTCTTTTCTCCGTCGTATCGCTGGCATGGATCTTCCCGATCGTGCTGGTCATCATCAACTCGTTCAAGCAGAAGGCGTATATCTCCAACAACGCGTTCTCCATCCCGGCCGGTAAGGCGTTCATCGGTCTGGAGAACTATACGCGCGGCATCGAAACCACGAACTTCTTCGCCAGCTTCGGCTGGACCCTGCTGGTCACGGTCGGTTCGGTGGCTCTGATCCTGCTGTGCACCTCGATGTGCGCATGGTGGATCGTCCGTGTGAACAACTGGGCAGCCAAGCTGCTGTACACGCTGTTCCTGTTCAACATGATCGTGCCGTTCCAGATGGTGATGTTCACCCTGTCCAAGCTGGCCGACATGCTCAAGCTCAACACCCCGTGGGGCCTGTGCATCGTATACCTCGGTTTCGGCGCCGGCCTGGCCGTGTTCATCTTCACCGGCGTGATCAAGGGCATTCCGCAGGAGCTTGAGGAATCCGCCATGATCGATGGCGCGAGCGTACCGCGCATCTTCTTCCAGATCGTGGTGCCGATTATGAAGCCGAGCATCGTGTCCGTGGCGATTCTTGAAGCCATGTGGATCTGGAACGACTACCTGCTGCCGTACCTGACGCTTGATCTGGGCAAGTACAAGACCATCTCCGTCGCAGTGCAGTACCTCAAGGGCGGCTACGGCTCCGTGGATATGGGCGCTATGATGGCCTGCCTGGTTCTTGCCATCATCCCGATCATCGTGTTCTACCTGATCTGCCAGAAGTACATCGTCAAAGGAGTAATGGCCGGTGCGGTGAAAGGCTGATGCAATCAGGCATCGCACTTGCCTCACTATAAAGCCAAACAAGGTGGTGATTGACAAAACTTCCTGACCGACAAACACCTGACAACGGGATTGGGGCGGATGATCCGTACGGATCATCCGCCCCAATCCCGTTGTGCATAATACGGCTCGGCAGAACCGCCGTACGGGCCTGAAACGACGTATAGGAGGGGGAAAGCCCGGGCTTGCTGTGTTGCAGCGCAGGAGGGCGGTTATGCCATGCTGAGGGGCATGTGATGGGTGCCGTGATCACGCCGCAACATATCTCGCCTCCGCGAGTTGCCGAAACAATGGTCGAAGCGACGTTTCCGCCATCATCGTGGCCTTTCCGCAAGCGCAACGGAACGGCCACGAAGGCAGGTGTTCGCGTCAGTGTAGGCTGGTATTGCCAATGAATCTGCCGGGCGTCATCTTGCCATAGTGGGGTGGCTTTGCCGCAACGAAGGGAGCATCGCTCAGTGAATTTTCTGTCTCCTGATTCGAAGTTCATGCAGGAGCTTCGCAATCTCACGGATGCCATCTGGATCAACATTCTGATGGTCGTCACATCCATTCCCATAGTGACGGTCGGTGCCGCGATTACCGCGGCCCATGATGCCAACAGGCGCGCACTGCAAGGTGAAGCCGGGGGCGTGACCCGCAACTACTTCACGGCGTTCCGTGCGAACTTCGCCGAATCGACGGCGCTGTGGGCGGTGTTCGGCATTACCGGTGCGGCACTGGCGTATGCGTGGGTGGTATTGCAGATCACGCCATTGCTGGTACCGAAAATCGGCTTGACTCTGGTCTGGATAATCGGGTTTGAATGGGTGTTCGCACTGCAAGCCCGGTTCAAGAACACGGTCGGGCGCACGTTGGCAAACGCGTTTATATTCGGCATAAACCATATTCTGCTTACTGTGGGCATGATCGTCCTTGACGCAATATGGGTCGGCCTGCTGGCGGCCTGCTGGTTCTTGTTCCCGCAAGGGCTGTTCCTGCTGGTGGTTATGGGGTACGGCACGATGATCCTGTGCCATATCCCGTTGTTGGAGCGTGGTTTCGCACAATACCTGAAGTCCGGCGAAGAATAGGTTGATAGGGATGCCGGCGATGGCATGACGGCGTTCGCATTGCGCATATGCTTGGGCCCCAATCCCCTCCGGCAAGGGGATTGGGGCCCAAGCATATCGAATGTATGCCTTACGCGTTTATCGCAGTGCGTGCGGCGGCTGCGCGATCATGCGTCGGGGTCGACATACGGTGCCGTGGTCTCGCGAAGCATGAGTTGTACCTGCGGCGTTTCGAAGCGAGGCTCGGCTGCGGCGCTGGGATGCTTGCTGTCGGAGGAAATCAAGGCGAGCGTCTTTTGTGCGGCCTTGGCGCCCATGGCATAGGGATCCTGATGCAATGTGGTCAGGCCAAGGCTGGGGGCGTATAGGTTGTCATCAAAACCGATCAGCGACAGATCCTGCGGAATGCGGCGACCGTACTGACGCAAACGGAACAATGCCGGAATCGCCAACTCGTCGTCGCACAGGCAGACCGCAGACGGGGCGGGGGAGGCGGAGATGATGCAGTTAAGCACTGCGTTGGCCGGGTCGCCGGCATGGTCGAGGGACAACGGCATAGGCGTGACCCCCGGATACGAGTTGCAGGCGTCCATAAAGCCCTGCAATCTGGCGCTCGCCGAATAACGCAGCGCGGAGCGGTCGTCCATCTCGTCATAGCCGATATAGGCGATGCGATGATGCCCCAAGGCGACAAGATGATCCACTGCGATATGTTCGGCGGCGTGATCGTCGATGCTGACGCCGGCGTCGAAGCCGTTGTTCGAAGGAATGTTGATGCCGACGATCGGCACATTCATGGACTTGAGCTTGCGGGATTCATCCGGTTCGATGTTGAAGGAGCTCACCACAACGGCATCGACGTTGCGGCGGACCGGCAGGTCGGTGAAGAAGTTCCGGCGTTCGTCGGCGTTCGTCATGGAGAATACGGAGATGTCGTACCCTGCCGGGTGGAAGACGGAATCAAGACCGGCGTAGATACGCGAATTGAACCAGGTGACGATGGATTCGCTCAGCAGCAGTGCGATGCGGAACGACTGCCCCGACTTCAGTGCTGCAGCGGATCGGGAAATGCGGTAGTTGAGTTTTTCCGCGGCGGCCATGACGCGCTCGCGTGTTTCCGGCAGAACAAGGTCGGGCTTGGCGAAGGCGCGTGACACTGTGGATACGGAAACCCCGGCCTCACGGGCAACTGCTTGAATGCTTGCTTGTGTCACGGATCCCTCCTGAAAGTGACAATGAAAAAGCTGTGATAACGATATTACGACCATTGGCGCATTCCGACCTTCCGGAAGAAATGCGCCAATGGTCGTGAAAACGGTTAACGATTACTTGTTGGTGGCAGTGCCGTCTCGCATGATCTTGGACAACGATTGCACGCGAGGGGAGTCGAAGACGTCCGGCGTCAATATGACATGCTGGTTCGCATCCGCCAGAGGGACGCGCCAGTTCGAATATTCGCTGGACGTGCCCGGCTGATTCTGGCTACGATGCTCGCCGACGCCATCCACCAGTGCGGCCTGCAGCAGCAGGGACGGCGTATCGCACAGCATGGCATGCATCGCCTCGACGATCTGCTGCTCGTGCGCCGGAACATCAGCTGCGACATCCGGGGTGATGTAGCCGCTTTCGACCAAGCGGTCCAGCATGGCGTGCTGTTCGGCTTCGGCGGACTTACGGAACGACTCGGGGTCGTCCAGCAAATGCAGTTTCTTGCGCAACTCGACATGCTCGTAGTTGAGATAGCCGGCGGTTGGCGGCAGATCGTGCGTGGTGACGGAGGCGAATGCCTGGCGGCGGTAATCGGACGGAGGCATGTACGGGTCGCCGGCGTTCGGGGAATAATCGACTCGGGCGAACCACTCGACCTCGGTGCCGAGCACGCCATGCTCGCCAAGCACCTGGCGCACGTAATCGGGCACGGTTCCCAGATCCTCGCCGATTACCATGCCGCCGACGCGGGTCGCCTCGATGGCAAGCACGCCGAGCATGGCCTCGTAGTTGTAATTCACATAAGCGCCGTTACGGGCACCCAATCCCTGTGGAATCCACCACAGGCGGAACAATCCGAGTACGTGGTCGATGCGCACGGCACCCGCATGCTCGTACATGAAATGAACCATTTCGCGGTATACCTGATAGCCGGTGGCCTCCAGGTAGTTCGGGTTGAACGGCGGCTGACCCCAATCCTGGCCCTGCTGGTTGTAGAAATCAGGAGGACAGCCTACGGTGACGCCACCTGCCGCGAAACGTTCCGGATTCGCCCATGCATCGGCACCGAGACCATGCACGCCCACGGCCATATCCTGGATCATGCCCAAGGCCATGCCGGAATCAAGAGCGGTCTGCTGCGCATCATTGACCTGTTCGGTGGCGATCCACTGCAGCCAGCGGTTGAATTCGAACAGATCGCGATGTTCGGCGATGAGCTGTTGCACGGCTTCGCTGGAAACGGTGGTCTCCTTGAACCAGGGGTTGTCTCCCCACGGCGCGCCCCACACTTCGAAGCACAGGCTCCAAGCGGCGAAGGAATCCAGATCGGGGCCGGCGTTCTTCTTGAAGTCCTCGAACTGCGCTTCGCGTTCCGGGGAGCGACCGGCGTCGAAGATGATACGCAATGCCGGTCGCTTGGCATCCCATGCGGCATTGATGTCCATCGGGCCGGCGTCCTCGTTGTTGGCGGCCACGCAATCATGCAGCGCATCGACCTTCGCTCGTGCCTCCGCGTTGAGATCGGCGTATTCGGGGATGTCTTGCGGACGAATGTAGGTGACGTTGAGGAAGCGTCGGGACTCCGGCAGGTATGGCGACGGTTCCAGCGGGGAGAGCGGCGCGCAGGCGTGAATCGGGTTGATGAGCATGAAGTCCGCGCCGGACTTGGTGGCGGCGTCGGCCAGCAGGCGCTTCAGGTCGCCGTAATCGCCCACGCCCCAGGACTCGTGGGAGCGCACGGAGTACATCTGGGTCATCCAGCCCCAACGATGGTGCTCGGCGACGGCTGCCGGCACTTCGATATGCGCGGGGGCGTTGATGATGGTGGCTTCGGCGGTGCGTTCATCGGCGGTGACATGCAGGGTGTGGTAGCCCATCGGCAGAGAGCCGGGAAGCGCGATGGTGGGATGTGCGGAGTCGAGATCTGGCAGGGCGTCGAGGTCTTCCTCGAAGGTGCCGCCGTCTTCCAGGGTGATGGATGCGGTGATGTCGCAGTCGGCGTTGCAGTTGATCTCCACGGTGGTGGTTTTGCCGACCGTTGCGACGATGGTGGGTGGGATGAGCTGGGCGCGCTGGTGCCGGTCGTGGAGTTCGAGGGAATGTGCGATCGCCTCATCGGAGGATGCGTCGATGCCCAGTGCGGCGAGAACGGCGACAAGCGCCTCGTCGCTGATTTCGGTGTATGTGCCGAGCTGGTCGAAGAAGGAGGTCGATAGTCCGCTTGCCTTGGCGAGCTGGATCAGTGGTCGGGCGAGACGTTCAGCGCTTTCTTCGCGCTGTGTGGCGTTGGTCATAATAGGTGTGCTCCTCTTCGAGTGTTTCTGCAAACGTCCCCTATTGATTCAGCGTCGACTTGGCTTCGTTTGCTGATTTCTCTATTTAGCATACAAGATAGCCTATTTTGACAACGATTGCAAAAAGGTGCTTACGCATGTCTTGCACAACGTCGATTGTGGTGCATGTCGCCGCATTTTCGCAATGAATTTTTCGCAATGAATATATATTGCATACGACTTGATGAAACCTTGATAGATACTGACTCAACTTTCTGAAGATTTTGGGAATAAAAGTTGACATACGGAAGTTGAGTGATGTAGGCTCAAGTTTTGGAACGGGTCGAATGACCCGGAAGGAAACGTGAGCGGGAAACCGTAGAACGAGAACGTTGTTCCGCCGCAGCCGACGGAACCTATAAGTAAGGAGTCACAGTTATGGGACGTGCAGTTGGTATTGATCTTGGCACCACGAATTCCTGCATCGCAACGCTGGAAGGTGGCGAGCCGACCGTAATCGTCAACGCCGAAGGCATGCGCACCACGCCGTCCGTGGTGGCATTCTCCAAGTCCGGCGAAATCCTGGTCGGCGAAGTCGCCAAGCGCCAGGCCGTCACCAACGTCGACCGCACCATCAGCTCCGTCAAGCGCCACATGGGCACCGACTGGACCGTCGAAATCGACGGCAAGAAGTGGACCCCGCAGGAGATCTCCGCCCAGGTCCTGATGAAGCTCAAGCGCGACGCCGAGGCCTATCTGGGCGAGCCGGTCACCGATGCGGTGATCACCTGCCCGGCATACTTCAACGACGCTCAGCGCCAGGCCACCAAGGACGCCGGCAAGATCGCCGGCCTGAACGTGCTGCGCATCATCAACGAGCCGACCGCCGCCGCACTGGCGTACGGCCTTGAAAAGGGCAAGGAAGACGAGCGCATCCTGGTCTTCGATCTGGGTGGCGGCACCTTCGATGTGTCCCTGCTGGAGATCGGCAAGGACGACGACGGCTTCTCCACCATTCAGGTGCAGGCCACCAACGGCGACAACCGTCTGGGCGGCGACGACTGGGATCAAAAGATCATCGACTGGCTGGTCAGCGAAGTCAAGAACAAGTATGGCGTTGATCTGAGCAAGGACAAGATCGCCCTGCAGCGCCTGAAGGAAGCCGCCGAGCAGGCCAAGAAGGAACTGTCCAGCTCCACCAGCACCTCCATCTCCATGCAGTACCTGGCCATGACCCCTGACGGCACCCCGGTGCATCTGGACGAGACCCTGACCCGTGCCCACTTCGAGGAGATGACCTCCGATCTGCTGGGCCGCTGCCGCACCCCGTTCAACAACGTGCTGGCCGACGCCGGCATCAGCGTCTCCGACATCGACCACGTCGTGCTCGTCGGCGGCTCCACCCGTATGCCCGCCGTCAAGGAGCTCGTCAAGGAGCTCACCGGCGGTAAGGAAGCCAACCAGTCCGTGAACCCGGATGAGGTCGTGGCAGTCGGCGCAGCCGTGCAGTCCGGCGTCATCAAGGGCGACCGTAAGGACGTGCTGCTCATCGACGTGACCCCGCTGTCCCTCGGCATCGAAACCAAGGGTGGCATCATGACCAAGCTCATCGAGCGCAACACCGCCATCCCGACCAAGCGTTCCGAAGTGTTCTCCACCGCCGAAGATAACCAGCCGTCCGTGCTCATCCAGGTCTACCAGGGCGAGCGTGAGTTCGCCCGCGACAACAAGCCGCTGGGCACCTTCGAGCTGACCGGCATCGCCCCGGCTCCGCGTGGCGTCCCGCAGATCGAGGTCACCTTCGACATCGACGCCAACGGCATCGTGCACGTGTCCGCCAAGGACAAGGGCACCGGCAAGGAGCAGTCCATGACCATCACCGGTGGTTCCGGCCTGCCGAAGGACGAAATCGATCGCATGGTCAAGGAAGCTGAAGCCCACGAGGCCGAGGACAAGAAGCGCAAGGAGGACGCCGAGACCCGCAACCAGGCCGAGGCCTTCGCCTACCAGACCGAGAAGCTCGTCAACGATAACAAGGACAAGCTCTCCGACGACGTGGCCAAGGAAGTCACCGAAAAGGTCAACGCCCTGAAGGAAGCCCTGAAGGGTGAGGATACCGAGGCCGTGAAGACCGCGCAGAGCGAGCTGATGACCTCCGCCCAGAAGATCGGACAGGCGCTGTACGCCCAGCAGGGCGCCGAAGGCGCAGCTGCCGGTGCCGGTACCGCGGGTGCGGGCGCTGCTGGTGCCGCCGCCGACGATGTGGTTGATGCCGAAGTCGTGGACGACGATGACAAGGACAACAAGTAATCATGTCTGAGTTCAACAAGGACGACTACCTGAACGACCTGCCCGATGCCGACGAACTGGCCGGGCAGGGCGCTCCTGCCGCCGACGCCGCCAAGCCGGCCGACAGCCAGCCTGTAGATCAGCCTGCCGCCCCGAAGCCCGAGGAGGGTCCCGCCGATGCCGGCAACGGCGACCAGCAGGATGCCGACGAGGGCACGCTGACACCGCTGGGCAAGGCGAAGAAGGAAGCGGCTGATTATCTCGAAGCGTTGCAGCGCGAACGCGCGGAGTTCATCAACTACCGCAATCGCGCCAAGAAGGAACAGGATCGCTTCCGTCAACACGGCATCATCGATGTGCTGACGGCCCTGCTCCCCGCGCTCGACGACATCGACCGCATTCGCGAACACAGCGAGATGGATGACTCCTTCAAAGCCGTGGCCGCGAAGATCGACAAGGCATTCGAGAAGTTCGGCGTCGAGAAGTTCGGCGAAAAAGGCGAGGACTTCGACCCGACCAAGCATGACGCGATCCTGCATAAGCCGGATCCGAATGCCGAGAAAGAGACCGTCGACACCGTGGTGGAAGCCGGGTACCGCATCGGCGACCGTGTGATTCGCGCGGCCCGTGTCGTGGTCGCCTCCCCGCAGGCCTGACCGTTTTCCCCTCAAGGCTTCCCGACTCGCCGGCGCTGACTGCCGATCAGCGTCTGCGGTTCGGGAGGCCTTGCTGTACCAGTATGAAGACTTTACGAAAGGCTTCATGAAACAACTCATGAAAACCTCTTGAAAGGAGGCAGTGATGGCTGAGAATGAATGGTTGAACAAGGATTTCTACAAGGTCCTCGGTGTCTCCAAAGACGCCACCACCGACGAAATCAAAAAAGCCTACCGCAAGCTGGCGCGCAAGTACCACCCCGACGTCAATAAGACCAAGGAGGCCGAAGAGAAATTCAAGGACATCTCCGAAGCCTACGACGTGCTGAGCAATAAGGACGAACGCCAGAAGTATGACGCGATTCGCCAGTTCGGCATGGGTGGCGCCCGCTTCGCAGGAGGCTCCGGCGCAGGTGGATTCGACGCCAGCGGATTCTCCGATATCTTCGGTTCCATGTTCGGCGGCGGCGCACCTGGCGGCTCCCGTGTGCGCTTCCAGACTTCGGGCGGCGGGCAGCCGAACCTCAACGACATCTTCTCGATGTTCGGTGGCGGCGCCGGCGCGCAATCCGGTGCGCCTTACGGTGGTGGCTACGGCGCAGGCTATGAGGAGCCGGCACAGCCCGAACGCGGCGAGGACCGCAATTCGAAGATCACTTTGACATTCCGCCAGGCAGTGAAGGGCGTGACCGTGTCCTTGTCCGCGGACGGCAGGAAATTCAAGACGCATATCCCGGCCGGCGTCAAAGACGGACAGAAGATCCGGCTGAGCGGCAAAGGCAAGCCCGGCCGCAACGGCGGCGCTCCCGGCGACATGTATCTGCAGATCAGCGTGACTGAGGATCCGCGTTTCAGCATGCGCGGCCATGATCTGGTGATGAACCTGCCCGTTACCGTGGGCGAAGCCGTTGCCGGAGGCAAGGTCGAAACCACTGATATCGACGGCAACACGGTGTCGTTCAAGATTCCGGCCGGTTCATCCAGCGGCGCCGAAGTCAAAGTGGCAGGCCACGGCGTGCATTCGGGAAACCAGACAGGCGACTTGATCGGCCGCGTGGAGATCCACGTGCCGGCAAAGCCCAACATGAGCGCCAAGCACGCGGCTAAGAAATTCGATGAGGCAGCGGGCGCATACCTGCAGCGCTGATCGGTTTCCGCTCGGTGCTCCGCAGGCAGCGGCCTGAACACCCAAGGAAACGACACAACGATGCCTTATAACGCCAGGGAGGTGAATGATGGCGAAAACAGCACGACAGATGCGCCAGCTGTACGCGCTGTGCGCGACGGCGCTCGTGTTGGGGCGAGCTGATCTTGATGGAGCGGATAACGCCGGATTCGACATTGCGATGCCGATCTTCACCGTCGGCCAGGTTGCCGAAATCGCCAACATTCACCCCCAGACCCTACGCCAATACGATCGCGTAGGCCTGGTGGTGCCGCAGCGGACCGCGGGCGGCGCGAGGCGCTACAGTCTGCGCGACGTCGACCGCCTGGTTCAGGCGCAAAAACTCAGCCAGGATGAGGGCATCAATCTTTCGGGCATCACGCGCATCCTCGAATTGCAGGAGGAAACCCGGCAGCTGCGCCGTCAGATCAAACGCATGCGCGCGGAAAACGACGGCAGCGTATTCGCAGCCGGGCGCGACGGCGACATCGTCGAAATGCAACGATCCAACAGTGCACGCCGTTGGCGGCGCGACATCCACGCCACAGTACGTGAACTGCCATCCGGCGCAAGCGGCTACGATCCTAATGCGCGCACCGATTCCAAGTCGGTGATTCTTTGGGGATACCGCTGATTCCTACCGTGGCGCGGCGCGTAACGGATACGCATGATGCTGTCGAGCTGATTTGGTGTACTGGTGGCGTACTTCCACTCCTCAGCAAGGAGAAAAACATGCTGTTGAAAGCCGTATTCTGTGATCTTGACGGCACCACCATCGATTCCGAACCCCTGTGGCATGACGGCGAGATCGAACTCGCTACGCAACACGGCGGCTATTGGGATGAGGATCTCGGTTGGGAATGCTCCGGCAAACCCGTTCCCGAAGTCGCCGAACATATGATCGAGCACGGGTGCACACTAAGCATCGAAGAAATCGATGTGCAGCTTAAAGCCTACGTGTTCAACGCCGAACAGGAACGTCTGCCGTGGATCGACGGTGTGCGCGAAACGCTACAATCCCTGCGCGACGCGGGAATCCCCGTGATGCTGGTAACCACATCGCCAAGACCCATGGCCGAAAACATCATGGAACAGGCTGGCGGATTGTTCCTCGACTACGTATGCGGAGACGACGACTGTGCCCATAAGCCCGACCCCGCCCCATACCTGCTCGCCGCGAAGAAGCTCGGCATCGCCCCTGAGGATATGGGCAAATGCGTGGTGTTGGAAGATACCTTCGTCGGTCTGGAAGCGGGCGCGGCCTCCGGTGCCACGACCATCGCGCAGACCTGCACCATTCGCACCGACACGTCCTCCGGCCCGCAGTTCGCCTCCATCAACGGATACGACGGAATCGACGCGGCCGCATTGGATGGTTTCGTCCGTCAACGGCTCGCACAGTAGCGCCGGCAATGCCGGCAGTCGAGGCCAAACGGCACATTCCCCGGAAATCAAGACGATTCGCCGGGGAATATTCGTATGCGCGGCGGTTTATAGGAGTGCTTGCGGGAATGCTTGCGGGAATGTGCAGATTTGGACAGGTAGCGATACGGGCAAGGAATCGCGGTGCGGTCTGCTGATAGGGTTGTTGACGGTTTGCCGGAAACCGTCATTGCCGGCCGATCCGGGTATCGGACGAAGGAATAATTGGGAAACGCATGAATATTATTAACTTCTTTGTGGAATTGCTGAAGGATCCGCGCGCGGCCATCGCCAGCTGGATCGCCATGGGCGTGGCCCCCACGCTGGGCTTCATCTTCATCATCATCTTCGTGGAAACGGGTGTGGTGTTCTTCCCGTTCCTGCCGGGAGACTCGCTGCTGTTCGCAGCCGGCGTGTTCGCCGCCCCCGACAGCGCGACCGGCAAAGCGGCACTGCCGTTGATGGCATTGCTGCCCGTAGTATGGTGCGCTCCGATCATCGGCGACCAATGCAACTATTGGATCGGCCACTTCTTCGGACGGCGTATTCTCGAATCCGGCAAAGTCAAGGCCATGACGCCGGAACGTATCGAAAAAACCGAAAAGATGATCGAGAAGTGGGGGCCGCTGGCAGTGTTCCTCGGTCGATTCTTCCCCTTCATCCGCACATTCATGCCATTCATTTCCGGCATTTCCGGCATGCGTTGGAGCCGATTCACACCGTTCTCCATACTGGGAGGCCTGTGCTGGTCGTCCCTGTTCACCCTCATGGGCTACTTCTTCGGCGGCATTCCCGCAGTGCAGCAGCATTTCGAACTCATCATCATACTGATTCTGGTCGTGTCGCTGGTACCCACCATCATCGGACTGCTCAAAGCCAAGTTCGGCAAGAAGAAGCAGACCGAAGACGCTCCCGCAGAGGTGCGGGCCGAACGGTAACCAGCGCCGCAACGGCTACGAACATCCCGCATGCAACGCCTATTCCTACGGCAACAAGGAAGATGGCGATGCGTGCGGGATGTTCGTATTCGGCGGGCAAAACTCGAACAATGCAATACGCAGGTTCGTCACGGGGACGCGACACTATGGCGCGTATGAGCAAAAAGAAGCATCGCGATCGCAGCTGGGCTCCCGCGCCGGAACCATTGCCGGCCAACGCCCAGGTGATCGACAATCATACCCACGTGGCATCGGTAGTGCCGTTCTCCCGTGCCATGAGTCATGAGGCAGTGGAAAAAGGCCAGCCGGAAGTCCCCGTGTACAGCGTGGACGAGCTATTGGCACAGGCCTCGGCAGTAGGGGTTACCGGAGTGATCGACTGCGGGTGCGAACTGCCGAACCTCATGACCGCCGTCGACATGGCACGCGAGCACGAACACGTGTACGCGGCGCTCGCCATCCACCCCAATGAGGCCGTGCACCATGGCCATCGCGCCGTACCGGGGCCGGACGGATTGCCGGTGAAGTACCAGCCGTGGCATGACGTCAGCTTCGAGGATGCGCTCGCCGAAGTGCATCGGCTCGCCGTCACCTACCCCAAGCAGGTGGTGGCCATCGGCGAAACCGGCATGGACCTGTTCCGCACCGGGGACGACGCCAAGGAACTGCAGCGCGAAGCGTTCCGCGCGCATATCGCGCTCGCCAAGGAGCTGAACCTGCCCATGCAGATTCACGACCGCGACTCCCATAAGGAGGTCATCGAAACCCTGCTCGCCGACGGCGCCCCTGAACGCACCGTATTCCACAGCTATTCCGGCGACGCGGAAATGGCCGAAATCGCCCGTGAACACGGCTGGTATTTCAGCTTCTCCGGCACCTGTAGCTACAAGGGCAACGACGGTATCCGCGAATCGTTGCGCATCGTAGGCCTTGACCACGCCATGGTCGAAACCGACGCTCCGTACCTGACGCCCATGCCGTATCGTGGCCGCACCAACGCCCCATACATGATTCCCTATACCCTCCAAGCCATGGCCGACACGCTCGGTATGTCGATAGCTGAAGTGGCCCGTGGAACCCGCGAAACCACGCGGAAAGTCTACGACATCGAATGATTACCGAGTTGTGGGTATACCAAGGGTGAACTACCATGTCTCTGCGATATCAGAGAACGGGACTTGAGAACCCAAGGGAGGATCATGATGAAGAATACGAACGAGCGGAACGTGCGGAAACGAAAACAGGGCGGTCACACTGACGGCGCGGATGGCGAGGCGCTGCTCAGAGCCGACCGATTTACCAACGTTCCCAAGGTGTCACATAGTTCGCTGACAAAAGAGGAACGCGCGGAGCTTGTCAAACAGGCCGAGGCGGAAAGCCGCGAGGCCGAAAAACTTGCCAGTGCGCATGAACGCGGTCCGGTTGGACGCTGGTGGGTTCGACTGCAATCAGGGCCGAACAAGATCAGCCTGGGCATGGCCATCGTGGCGCTCGGCGTGGTCTACGGCGATATCGGCACATCACCGCTGTACACCATGCAGACCTTCCTGAATGGGCAGGGAGGTCTGGTCAACGCCAACCGCGAAGCGGTGCTTGGCGTGCTGTCACTGGTGTTCTGGTCCATTACCTTGATCACCACCGTCAAATACGTGTTCATCGCCATGCGCATCGATAATCACGGCGAGGGTGGCATTTTCGCCCTGTACTCCCTGATTCGCAAGTATGGTAGGTGGCTCGTGTTCCCGGCCATGCTGGGCGGTGCGGCGTTCCTGGCCGACTCGGTGCTCACACCGGCCGTGTCCATCAGTTCCGCTGTCGAAGGTTTGGAAACCTTGCCCGCCTTGGAGGGCCTGTTCACGCAAAACAAGGAACTGACGCTCATGATCACCGTGGTGATCATCGTCGGATTGTTCTGCGTGCAATCGCACGGCACCGAAAGCATCGGCAAAGTATTCGGTTCCGTGGTGATGGTGTGGTTCACGTTCCTCGCCGTGGTCGGCTTGGTAAACCTGAGCCAGGATTGGAGCGTGTTCGCGGCGCTGAACCCCGTGTATGGCGTGAGATTCCTCTTCAGTCCGCACAATGCCGCCGGCATCGCCGTGATGGGCACCGTGTTCCTTTCCACCACCGGTGCCGAAGCCCTGTACTCCGATATGGGGCATGTGGGCCGTGGCAACATCTACTTCACCTGGCCGTTCATCAAGGTCGCGCTCGTGCTGTGCTATTTCGGCCAGGGCGCGTGGATGCTCAACCATTGGGATGACGAAGCCTACGACCATCTGCACGGCTTGAACCCCTTTTTCGAGATGATGACGCCGTCCGTGCGCTGCATCGCGGTCGTGCTTTCCGTCACGGCTGGCGTGATCGCCTCGCAGGCTCTGATCACCGGCGCGTTCACCATGGTGTCCGAAGCGACTCGACTTGACTGGATGCCCCATCTGCAGGTCCGTTATCCGGCGCGTACGCGCGGTCAGCTGTATATCCCCGTCGTCAACATCGTGCTATGCGTATCGACATTGGCGGTACTGGCGTTGTTCCGCGACTCCGAATACATCTCCGCCGCATACGGCCTGGCATTGACGGTCACCATGATCACCACGACCGTGCTGTTGGCCGTTTACATCTGGCATAAGGTGAGCAAGGTCTGGTCGATGGTATTCCTAGTGGTGTTCCTCGCGATACAGACCATGTTCTTCGTGGCGTCGATGGCGAAGTTCCTGCACGGCGGCTGGTTCACCATGCTGCTGACTCTGGCGATCCTGTTCGTCATGGTCACGTGGAACGACGGCACCAAGATCGAACGCGCGCAACGCCGTCACATGAGGCCGAAGGACTTCCTGCCCACGCTTGACAAGCTGCACGGCGACAACCACATCCCGTTCTTCGCCGACAACATCGTCTACCTCACCTCCGATAGCGAGATGAAGCGCCTCGATACCGACATCTTCTTCTCCATCTTCGCTGATCACCCCAAGCGCGCACGCGCCTGGTGGGCGTTGAGCGTGGAAACCACCGACCAGCCGTTCACGCGTGAATACAGTGTGGAAAGCTTCGGCACCGACTACCTGTTCCGCATCAAAATGCGGCTGGGATTCAAAGTGTCGCAGTCGATTCCCGCATACCTGCATCAGATCATGCATGACCTGGAGCACACCGGCGAACTGCCGCAGCAGAAATCCATCTACCCGAAGGTCGACGCCGATCCGGGCATCGGCACCATCAAATATGTGCTGGTCCACAAGGCCCTCATGCCCGAATCCAAGGTGTCGAGAAGGGGAGCATTGTCACTGTCCGTCAAATACGCGATCAGGCATATGGCCGGTTCCGCGGTGAAATGGTTCGGCCTGGCGCCCTACAATCCGCTCATCGAAGTGCAGCCGCTGTTCGTGCCCACGAACAGGCCGCCGAAGCTCAAGCGCACTGCGGAATGAGCAGGCCCTCAGCGGGTGAGGTATAGGCAACGGTTATAGCGCTGACCGCGCGTCGAAATGCACGCGCGGTACAGTGCCCTACTATGTGCAGATTACTGGGATACGCAACGGCAGGTGCCAATCTAAGCCTCAACGATATCCTGGGCATCCCCACCGTCGAGGAATTCCGCGAATTAAGCCGCATTCATAACGACGGCTGGGGTTGCGCCTCGCTATACGATCCGCCCGAGACGCCGGGCACGATGGACGGCGGCGCACCATCGCCGGAAACCGGCACCAAACTCTACAAATCCACTGTGGCGGCGAAGCACGACCCCTTGTTCCACGAGCTCGTTCGAGAAGGCGCACGCGGGGCGCTCTACCATCTGAGACTCGCATCCTCGGGCATTCCGCTGATTCTGGAAAACCAGCAGCCGTTCTTCAGCAATGGCCTGAGCTTCATCCACAATGGCGACATCTCCGACTCGCACGGCCGCAACATCGTAGACAACAAGCAGTACCCGGTGAACCGCAGCACGTTCCTCGGCACCGGCGGGCGTTCCGATTCCGCGATCTTCTTCTCGATCATCCTCGAATACATCGCCTCCGGCTACGAACTGGACGAGGCCGTGGCCCAGACCGTGCGCCAGCTGCGTCAGACCTACCCGAAGTCGAGCTACAACTGCATGATCCAGTCGCAGGACACGTTCATCGCATTGAACGCGGCCGGGCGTGAACGCACATCGTCGCGCATCATCGAGATCTACGAGGAATACGGTGTGGGGGAGAAAGCCCTGGACTACCGTGTGATGCGCTACCGCCCGCTTACCGACGATCAGAACAATGCCGCCGGCATCGTGGTGGCATCATCCGGCTTCGATCAGTTCGAAGCGGACGGTTGGAAGGAACTCGGCAACGATCAGATGATCGTGGCCTCCAATCGCACCGGACAATGGCGGATTCGCGGCATCTGAAAGCCGTGCGGTCTAAAAGCGCAAATCCACGGCAGGCTACCGTCAACGACCTAAGATGGTGCGTATGACTGGCTATATCCCAACTCTCGAACAAGTCGACGAACTGCATCATCGCATCGCCCCCAGCGACGCAGCCTATGATCTGATCCACCGCCACTGCGTCATCGTGGCTCGGATCGCACGTGCGCTCGCTCGCAGACAGAACGCGTTGTTCACCCGGCGTTGCACGTTGCCGCAGGATGCCGCGGAACTGGCCGGACGTTGCGGGGCGGCGGCATCGGATGCGAACACCGAGGCGCAGCATGTGGTGCCGCCTTCCGACAATGTGATCGGAGGCAAGGTGCCGCCCCGGCTCATCGACGAGCATCTGGTGGTCATCGGCGGTCTGCTGCATGATATCGGCACCTATCGTGTGCTCAAGCACGACGGTACGGACGGCGAACCATTGCAGTTCAATGGGCCCGAATACATCAAACATGGCATTCTGGGCTACGAGTACCTGCTGGAGCAGGGTGTGGCGGAAGAGATCGCGCAATTCGCGCGCAACCACACCGGTGTCGGCCTGACCAAGGATGACGTGGTGCGTCAGGGTCTGCCGCTGCCGCCTGCGGATTATGTGCCTGTGAATCTCGAGCAGGAGCTGGTGATGGTGGCCGACAAGTACAACAGCAAGTCGCTGCCGCCCAAGTTCCTCACCGCCGGCGCGTATACGGCGCGTGCCGAACGGTTCGGCGAGGAGAACAAGCAACGCTGGCTGGATCTGCTGGATCAGTATGGTGTGGTGGATGTGGAGCCGATGGCCGCCGAATACGGCATGGTGCTCAAGCGTTGATTACCGCAGCCGCTGCAGCCCGGTGGTACAACCAATAACAACCAATAACGGCGTGGGCGGATATGATTTCCGCCCACGCCGTTATTGGTGTTCTACGATGTTGCGCCGGTTTGGATCGGGCCTCAGTCGGTCAGGTCGTAGACCTTCTGGGCCGCACTGGCCACGGCATCGTCGCTGGTGACGATGATGACCACGCGCTTGGGGTCGCGGCTGCGGGCGATGCGCCGCAGCAGTTCCAGCAGTTCGGCGGCATCGGACTCGCTCAGCCCCTTGGTCGGCTCGTCGAGAATCACGGTTTCCGCGTCGCAGCATAGCGCGCGTGCGATGGCCACGCGGCGTTGGTCGAGCGGGGACAGTTCGCTCACCTTCTTGCCGCTGGTCGCTTCGGTGTATCCAACGCTTTGCAGCATTTCACGGGCGATCACCGGCTTGGGCTTGAGGAAGCCGCGGCCCGAGCCGTTCATGGCGTACAGCAGGCTGCCTTCGGCATCGAGGTCGCCGCGCACCGCATACCGCTGTGGCACCAGTCCGAGACGGTGCCCGCGCAGTTCGCCGAGTTCCAATTCGGTGAAATTCGAGCTTTTCGACATCACTTCGCCGGAGGTGGGGGCCATGAACGCGCCCATAACGGCCATCAGCGTGGTGCGCTGCTCGGGATCGTCCTCATCGCTAAGCACCTTGACCGCATACAGCGTGCCCGTATAGAAGGCCATCGACAGGTCGTCAAGCACATGACGGCCTGTTTTGCGTGCGGTTGTGGTGACATGGTTCAACGAGAACGTGGGGTACGACTTGAGCAGCACGCGGTCGCGCACCTGCCTGTCAAGACGATGGTTCGTGGTGGCGTAGGCGCGTTCGGTTGCGGCATTGGTCTTGCTTGCGTCCTTGCCTTTGGCCAGCCGCATGGTCTGGTCGACGTGGCTGGCGTTGGCGGAGGTCGCCGTGGCGTTGGCGTCGGTGTCGACGGCAGGCTTGGCGGCCTTGTCCGCATCGTCTTGCGCCGTGCCTGCGGCGGGTTGTGCGGGTGCCTCGCCGAAGCTGCCGGCGTCGTCGTATTCGACGCTGAACTCAAGGGACTCGATATCGCCGCTGGCATGCTGGTCGCCGGTGTGCTGGTCGTTGAGGTCGTTGCTCATGGTTTCGTCCTTATCGATATCGTTGCTCATGCCTTCGCCTCCGTTGCCGGGCCTGCCGGCTTGAAGAGATTGGCGGTGCGGAAGACCACCGGGCCGAACAGTGCCACGACGGCGAGAATCGCGATGCCGCCCAGCGAGTTGCGGATGGCCGACGATACGATCGCCGTACTCATTGGTGTGGCGAATCCGCACAATGCCTTGCCGATCGGCTGCGCGGCGAATCCGCCGATAAGCAGACCGAGCGCGATGGGCACCACGGTCAGCATCAGGGTTTCCACAATGAACTGCCAGGCGAGACGCGGTTTGGTGACACCGGTGATCAGGCCCATGCCGATTTCGTCGCGGCGGACGATCCAGGTGCGCATGATGGTGATGATCACCAGCAGCACACCACCGACAGCCAGCAGCACGATCTGGGCGATGCGCATCCACGATGCGGTGCTGTCGAGCGGTTCGAGTTTCTTGTTGTAGGCGTCCAAAGACGGCGAGGAGAGCTCATAGCCCTTGGGCATGGACTTCTTGGCCAGTTTGGCGAAGGTCTGGTAGTCGGCCGGGCTGCTGAGCAGGAAGGTGATGTCGAGGTCCGGCATGGCCCAGGTGCCCTTCGGGGACTTTTCCGGGTCGAGGC
Organism: Bifidobacterium angulatum DSM 20098 = JCM 7096; assembly: GCF_001025155.1. NCBI lineage: Bacteria > Bacillati > Actinomycetota > Actinomycetes > Bifidobacteriales > Bifidobacteriaceae > Bifidobacterium > Bifidobacterium angulatum. The sequence goes on from NZ_AP012322.1 coordinate 75,674, forward strand.
CGTTGGTGTATGCGGTGGCGTATGCCGTGTAGATCACGTTGTCGGGATTCTGCTTGGCCAGCGTGTACGACTTGGCGGTGGCGGGGTTTGCATACTTGTAGATGCCCTGCACGGTATAGGTGTATTTCTTCGAGGCGTCGGTCGGATTCGCCACGGTGAATGTGGAGCCGACCGTCAGCTTGTTCTTGTCGGCCAGGGCTTTCGAAATCAGTGCGCCGGTGAATTTGGTGTCGGTGTACTTGAGCTTCTTGCCCTTGACCAGGGTGATTTCGCCGAGATCGTTGTTTTTCAAGGCTTTGGCGTCGTAGAAGCTGCGTAGCAGCAGTTCGCCGCCGGTGTTGTCGGCGGATTCGTCGGCGGTTCCGGCGATGGCCTTCAGCGAGTCGCTTTGGCGTACCGGGACGGTTTCGGCGAAGGAGTAGGTGAACGAGAGCGACTTGCTCTGTGCCGCTACGGCGATGGGGGAGTAGTCGGTGAAGGTCAGATAGTGTTCGGTTGTGGCTTTGGCATCGTCGCCTTTCATCTGGGACTGCAGCTTTGCGCCCGGCCTGATTACGGCGGTAGGCTTCTGTGCCTGGTATTCGGTGCCGTGGGCGGCGGTCTGCTTGGTCAGTACCGCGGCGGAGGTGATGGTGCCGAACGACATGATCAGCGCCAGTATGACGGTCAGGATGGAATACGCCCGGTGCCTGCCGAGGGCATGCCAGGCGTTGGTGAGAACGAACATGTGATGGTTTCTCCAGTTCTCTCAAGGCTTATACAACGGTTAGTTCCAACTTAAGACAGTAGGCTGGATTTGTTGGAGGTTATCTCGCCCAATGCTGGTACGAGGCTCGGTGAAGTCTGGGAGATTCCTGAGAATTTCTGTAATCGTGTGGACGGGCGTGCTGCTTTGTGCGTGGAGGGTCGGAGCGTTAGTTGATGCTGGTGCCGCGCAGGGTGAGTTTGGTGGCGAATTTCAGCATGAACGGAACGGGGGAGATGCCCCTGTTGTTAAGTTCCTTGTCGAGGATTTCCGCGGCGGCGCTGCCCATCTGCTCGGTGTACACCGTGACGGCGCTGAGCTGCGGGAATACCTGCTTGGCGATGGCGGTGTCGTTGAACGAGATGAGGCTTACCTGCTCGGGCACCTTGATGCCGGCTTCCTGCAGCGCCCGCAGCGCGCCGATGGCCAGTGAATCGTTGGCGATGAAGAACGCCTGCGGCAGGTCGCGCGGATGGTCCTTGATGGCCTGTTTCATCAGCCGGTAGCCGTCGCTGGTGGTGAAGTTGCCGACGTACATATTCGCCGGGTTGTACAGCTTCCATTCGGTCAGATAGTTGCGGAACGTGTAGTAGCGTCGGTCGGCAAGCTTGGAGGATTTGTCGGCCGTATACTCCTCGCCGGCGATCATGCCGATATTGGTTTGCTTATGGCGTAGGAAGTGGTCGACCACGCTGGTGACGGAATTGATGAAGTCAGGCATGATGCAGGTGAATCCAGCGTTCAGGGTGTCGCTGTCGACGAACACGATGTGCTTGTTCAGCTTGCCGAGTGTGCGCACCTGTTCGGAGCTGAACTTACCGACGGCGATGATGCCGTCGGCGTCTTCGAAATCGGCGTGGGACGAATCGTTGAACACGCGTGTGATGGCGTAGCCGAGCTCTTCGAGCCGACGTTCGATGCCGATGCGGATGGAATAGTAGTAGAGATCCTGCAGCTCCTGGCGTTCGGTGTACCACTGGACGACAACGACGCGGCGTTGCTTCTTGGCTTTCCCGCCGGCTTTGCGGTGCTTTTTGTAGCCGAGCTGTTCGGCGGTGGCGAAGATCTTCTTGCGGGTGTTCTCGTTGACCGACATGGTCGCGTCTTCATTGAGCACACGGGATACGGTGGCGATGGAGACTCCGACGATGGTGGCGATGTCTTTGATGGTGGGGGCTTTGCCCTTCCGCTTGGTATCCGTCATCGTGATCTCCTTCTGTGCCGTAGGCCGTAGAGCGAGGAGGCTGTTCCATTATGGCACAGAATTTTAGTAAACATACAGGTTCTCAGGTATAGCCGCTACACTACAGGAGTAGGACGTCAAAGAGGCCGTCCCACACAACCACAGATCCGCGTGCCGAATTTTCCTCTTCCCCCATCGGTGCGCGGTATGCTTTCTCAACGGCCTCTCCCGACGGAACGGTACAAGACGTTCATATCCAGCATAGGGATTATTTACTAAAATATTTTGTAAAGAAATTGTGTAGTTAAGTTGGCTATGAATATTAAAATGGGGCAAAAGCCTGAAATATAGCCAAATATCCTTGTTAAGTAAAAAATTTTGAGAAAGCGTAAAACTAGGTAAAATTGTTGGCAACAGCAGCTAAAAAACGAAGGAGTTTCTCATGGACACTGCCGAACTGAACGTTAAATTCCAGGAAGTCTTTGGCGCACAGCCTGATGCCACATTCTTCTCCCCGGGCCGCATCAATCTGATCGGCGAGCACACCGACTACAACGGCGGTCACGTGTTCCCCGCCGCGATCACCCTGGGTACCTACGGCGCGGCCCGCAAGCGCGATGACAACAAGCTGCGCTTCTATTCCGCCAACTTCGAAGAGGTCGGCATCGTCGAATCCCGTCTCGACGAGCTGGTCTACAAGAAGGAAGACAACTGGACTAACTACGCCAAGGGCGTGCTGAAGTTCCTCGGCGAAGAAGGCCACGCCATCACCAGCGGCATGGACGTGTTCGTCTACGGCAACATCCCGAACGGCTCCGGCCTGAGCTCCTCCGCATCGCTGGAACTGCTCATCGGCATCATCGCGCAGGAACTGTTCGACCTGAAGCTGGAACGCGTCGACCTGGTCAAGATCGGCAAGCGCACCGAGAACGAGTTCATCGGCGTCAACTCCGGCATCATGGATCAGTTCGCCATTGGCATGGGCGCCGAGAACAAGGCGATCTACCTGGACACCAACACGCTGGTCTACGACCTGGTGCCGCTGGACCTGGGCGACAACGTCATCGTCATCATGAACACCAACAAGCGCCGCGAATTGGCCGACTCCAAGTACAACGAGCGTCGCGCCGAATGCGAGAAGGCCGTTGAGGAGCTCAACGCCAAGCTCAACATCAAGACGCTGGGCGAGCTGGACGAGGCAAGCTTCGACGAGTACGCCTACCTCATCAAGGACGGCAACCGCATTCGCCGCGCCCGCCATGCCGTTTCGGAGAACCAGCGCACGCTGAAGGCCCGTAAGGCGCTGGAATCCGGCGATCTCGACCGTTTCGGCCGTTTGATGAACGCCTCCCACGTCTCGCTGGAGCAGGACTACGAAGTCACCGGTCTTGAGCTGGACACCCTGGTGCACACCGCCTGGGAGCAGGACGGTGTGATCGGCGCCCGTATGACCGGCGCCGGCTTCGGCGGCTGCGCCATCGCCATCGTGAACAAAGACAAGGTCAACGCGTTCACCAAGGCCGTCGGCACCAAGTACGAGGAAGTCGTCGGCTACGCCCCGGCCTTCTACATCGCCGAGATCGCAGGCGGCTCCCGCGTGCTGTCCCGCAACAACTGATGCAGCCATCGGCTCCCGAAGGAGCCTAGGATAATCGTGCGCGGCCCCGCCCGCCGTGCGCCGCGCACGATTCCAGCCGCCCGCCGTGCGTGGGCGGCATCGCGACGGGCGATATATGACTATGAACCATTGGATACGAGGTAAGGAAGGCCTGACATGGCACAAGGGTTGGTGGACGAATTCGTCAGCCAGGTGATCGCCAACAGCGATTACGAGGAAGTCGATCGCGTATATCTCACGAATCGCGTTATGGCGATCGTCGGCGAGGACGGTGCCGACGCGCCAGCTACCGCCGATGCCAACGACATCGTCGATCTGAAGGAAGAGCTTGCCGATCTGGCCGCACGCAACGGCAAGGTCGGCGACACCGCGGCGGAGAAGGACACCGTCGGCGCCCAGCTGATGGACTTCATCACCCCGGCCCCAAGCGTGGTGAACCGCACCTTCTGGAGCACCTACGAGCAGGACCCGGCCAAGGCCATCGCCGACTTCTACGCGATGAGCAAGCGCAACGATTACGTCAAGACCAAGGCCATCGCCAAGAACATCTACTTCCCGGTGCCCACCGAATACGGCGACATCGAAATCACCATCAATCTGTCCAAGCCGGAAAAGGACCCGAAGGCCATTGCCGCCGCCAAGAACGCGAAGACCTCCAGCTACCCCAAGTGCCAGCTGTGCATCGAGAACGAAGGCTACCAGGGCCGCATCAACCACCCGGCGCGTGCGAACCACCGCGTGGTGCGTTTCGACATGGACGGCGAAGGCTGGGGCTTCCAGTACTCCCCGTACGCCTACTTCAACGAGCACTGCATCTTCTTCTACGGCAAGCATGAGCCGATGAAGATCAGCAAGGAGACCTTCCACCGCCTGCTCGGCATCGTTGAACAGTTCCCCGGCTACTTCGCCGGCTCCAACGCCGACCTGCCGATCGTCGGCGGATCCATCCTCGCCCATGAGCATTACCAGGGCGGCCGCCACACCTTCGCCATGGAGAAGGCCCCGGTCGAGACGGAATTCACCTTCGACGGCTTCGAAGGCGTGAAGGCCGGCATCGTCAAGTGGCCGATGTCCGTGATTCGACTGGCAGGCAAGAACTGCGATGAGATGGTCGAGCTGGCCTCCAAGATCCTCGACGCATGGCGTTCATACTCCGACCCCGATGCGCAGGTGCTCGCCGAATCCAACGGCGAACCGCACCACACCATCACGCCGATCGCACGCAGGAAGGGCGACGAATACGAGCTCGACCTGGTGCTGCGCGACAATCAGACCTCCGAGGAGTTCCCCGACGGCATCTACCACCCGCACCCGGATGTGCAACACATCAAGAAGGAGAACATCGGCCTGATCGAGGTCATGGGTCTGGCCATCCTTCCGCCGCGCCTGCAGAAGGAGCTCGCCGAGGTCGAAAAGTTCGTGCTCGGCCGCGACAACGACATTGCCGAGTATCATCGTGCATGGGCGGAAGAAATCAAGCGGTCTCATCCCGAAGCGACGGAAGACACCGTCACCGGCATCGTCCAGGATGCCGTGGGCAAGGTCTTCAGCCGCGTGCTGGAAGACGCGGGTGTGTACAAGCGCACCCCTGAAGGCAAGGCCGCGTTCATGAAGTTTGTTCAAACCCTCGGAACAAAGGAGAAGTAAACAATGACTGTTATGGTCCTCGGTGGAGCCGGTTACATCGGCTCCCACATGGTTGACCGACTGGTCGCAGCCGGCAAGGAGAAGGTCGTCGTCGTGGACAGCCTGGTGACCGGCCACCGCGCCGCAGTGAACCCGGCCGCGAAGTTCTACCAGGGCGATCTGGCCGATCAGGAGTTCATGCGCGGCGTGTTCCGCGAGAACCCGGACATCGACGCCGTGATCCACTTCGCCGCGTTCTCCCTGGTTGCGGAATCCATGAAGGAACCGCTGAAGTACTTCGACAACAACACCGCCGGCATGGTCAAGCTGCTTGAGGTGATGAAGGAGTTCGGCGTCAAGAAGATCGTGTTCTCCTCCACCGCCGCCACCTATGGCATTCCGGAGAAGATGCCGATTCGTGAGGATGACCCGCAGAAGCCGATCAACCCGTACGGCGAGAGCAAGCTCATGATGGAGAAGATCATGCGCTGGTGCGATCAGGCCTACGGCATCAAGTTCGTGGCCCTGCGCTACTTCAACGTCGCCGGTGCCAAGCCGGACGGATCCATCGGTGAGGATCACGGCCCCGAAACCCACCTGCTGCCGATCGTGCTGCAGGTCGCCCAGGGCAAGCGTGACAAGCTGATGATCTTCGGCGACGACTACAACACCCCCGACGGCACCAACGTGCGCGACTATGTACACCCCTTCGATCTGGCCGACGCGCACATCCTCGCCGTCGACTACCTGCGTGCCGGCAATGAGTCCAACGCCTTCAACCTCGGTTCCTCCACAGGCTTCTCGAACCTGCAGATTCTTGAGGCAGCCCGCAAGGTGACCGGCAAGGAGATCCCCGCTGAGATGGCACCGCGCCGCCCCGGCGACCCGGACACCCTGATCGCCGCTTCCGATAAGGCCCGCACCGTGCTCGGCTGGAAGCCGCAGTTCGACAACATCGACAAGATCATCGAGACCGCTTGGGCATGGCATTCCACCCACCCGAACGGGTACGACGATCGTAAGTGATTTCGGCGCAATCGCCGCAGCAGGGCCTTCCTTCGGGGAGGCCCTGTTTGTTTAGTAAACAAAGTAACGATTGCTAAATCCACGGTAAACTTGTTTACAAGGAAAGTTCACAGAGCAAGGAGGCTCCCATGGATGGCGCAAGCTCGATACAGAGCGCGGACCTGAGCTGGCTTGACAAGCCGGACGTGTTCCGCGTGAACCGCTTGGACGCGCACAGCGATCACCGGTGCTATGCCACGCAGGACGAGGCGGAACGCGACAGCAGCGGTCTGATCATGCCACTCGACGGCACTTGGAAATTCAAGTATTCCCCCAACCCGCAGGCGCGACCCGTCGATTTCCACCAGCTGGCCGAGGCGCCCGCCGACTTCGACGACATCGCAGTGCCGGGGCATATCGAAATGGCGGGATATGACAAGAACCAGTACATCAACACCATGTACCCGTGGGAGGGCCGTAAGTATCGCCGCCCTGCCGGCTTGACGCCAGACGATCCCGGCATCGGCACGTTCTCCGACGCCGACGACAATCCGGTCGGCTCCTACATGCGCACCTTCACCCTGCCCGAACATATGCGCGGCCAGCGCATCCACGTGGTGTTCGAAGGCGTAGAGCAGGCGTTCTACCTGTGGCTCAACGGGCATTTCGTCGGATATGCGGAAGACACCTTCACGCCGTCCGAATTCGACCTGACCCCGTATATCAACGAGACCGGCGCCAACACCATCGCATGCGAGGTGTTCAAACGCTCTACCGCGGCATGGGTCGAAGACCAGGACTTTTTCCGTTTCTTCGGCATCTTCCGCCCCGTGAAGCTTGTGGCACTGCCCAAGATCCATGTGGACGACATCGCCGTACGTTCCCTGCTGAGCGACGATCTGCAGACGGGAACCATCACCGTCGATATGCGGCTGAGTGCCAAGGACGCCGCTGATTTCGCCGGCGCCCAGGCGGAAGTGGTCGTAACCGATCCGCAAGGCACTCGCATTGCGTCTCAGACCAGCTCACCGGAAACCGATGGCGACGCCACCCTCGCGTTCACCAGCATTGCCGCCCCGCAGTTGTGGGACAACGGCAGCCCGAACCTGTACCGCGTCGACGTGCGCCTCATCGACGCCTCCGGCAAGACCTGTGAGATCGCCCAAGTGGATACCGGTTTCAGGAAGCTGGTGCGTGACGGCGTGAAGGTCACGCTCAACGGTCACCGGCTCTATATCCTCGGCGTCAACCGCCATGAGTGGAACGCCGATTCCGGCCGCTGCATCACCATGGACGACATGCACCGCGACATCGATACGATGCTGCGCAACAACATCAACGCCGTGCGTACCTGCCACTACCCGGATCGGTTGGAATGGTACCGTCTGTGCGACGAGCACGGCATCTACGTGATGGCCGAGACCAACCTGGAATCCCACGGCACCTGGCAGAAGATGGGAATCGTCGAGCCTTCATACAACGTGCCGGGCAACAGCAGCGTATGGGAGAAGGTCGTGGTCGACCGCGCCACCACGCAGTATGAGATGCTCAAGAACCACCCGTCCATCCTGTTCTGGTCCATGGGCAACGAGTCGTATGCCGGCACCGCCATCGCGGCGATGGACGCCTACTACAAGAGCAAGCAGGACGGCCGCCTGACGCATTACGAGGGCGTGGTTCACAACCGTGCGTTCGAAGACGTCATCTCCGACTTGGAAAGCCGCATGTACGATACGCCGGAAGGCGCGCGCAAGTATCTGAGCGAGCAGCCGAAGAAGCCGTACATTCTGTGCGAGTTCATGCATGACATGGGCAATTCGCTGGGCGGCTTCGGCGACTACATGGAGCTGTTCGACGATTGCGAAGGGTTCCTCGGCGGGTTCATCTGGGATTACATCGACCAGCAGCTGTACGCGCCCGATCCGCTGACGGGCGAGAAGATGCTGTGCTACGGCGGCGATTTCGACGATCGCTGCTCCGACTACGAATTCTCCGGTGATGGTCTGCTGTTCGCCGACCGCACGGAGAAGCCGGCCATGCAGGAAGTCAAGTATTACTACGGAAGGTACGCAGATGGAAATCGTATTCGGTGATGTGGTGACGGGCGTCCACGGCGACGGCTTCGAATACCTGTTCTCATGGCAGGCCGGTGGCCCGGTCTCGTTCAATATCGGCGGCCGTGAATGGCTGTATCGTGCGCCGCGTCCGGCGTTGTGGCGCGCCACCACCGACAACGACCGTGGCAATGGATTCCCGGTCAAGTCGGCAATGTGGATGGGCGCGGATATGTTCGCCACATGTTCCAAGATCGAGCTGAGCGTTGACGGCGAGCCGGTGGACAATCCGCTTGCGCCGGACAACAACTCGTATGGCGGCCCGGTGCAGGCGCAGACCATGACCATGACCTACACCTACACGCTGCCTGTTGTGCCGGCGACCACGGTGACGGTGGCCTACACCGTTACCTCTGACGGCACAATCGGCGTAACGGTGCGTTACGAGGGCAAGGAAGGCCTGCCCGAGCTGCCGGTGTTCGGCCTGCGCTTCGTGATGCCGACCCCGGCCAAAGGATTCACCTATACCGGGCTTTCCGGCGAAACCTACCCCGACCGCATGGCCGGTGGGGTGCCGGGGGAGTACACGGTTGAAGGCATGCCGGTCACCCCATACCTGGTGCCGCAGGACTGCGGTATGCATATGCGCACCGAACGGGTTACGGTGACGCGCGATGCCGTGCTCGACAACGCAAGGCGTGGCGACCGCAGCGAATTCTCGCTGACCTTCGCCCAGGGGGAGGATGGCGTACCGTTCGCCTTCTCCTGCCTGCCGTATACGCCGGAAGAAATCGAGAACGCCACGCATCCCAACGAGCTGCCGCCGGCACGCCGCACGGTGCTGACGGTATGCGGCGCAGTGCGTGGCGTGGGCGGCATCGATAGCTGGGGCTCCGACGTGAGGCCCGACTATCACATCGATGCGCAGGAAAACCACGAGTTCAGTTTTAGGATTGAACTATAGTTTTAGCGAAAACCAAGAAGCACGAGGCGGCATCCGATGGGTGCCGTCTCGTTGTTATCGTTGGAATACGGCCATTGGGGAGGACTGGTAAACAAGAGCAGCAAAGGACGTTTTTAAGTAAAAAGATACGTTTCAGTAAAAAAGCGTATTATCGTAAACATTGTACATATTAGGAGAAGCAAGGAGGCTTCGCATGAGCAACGGCAGCTCTGCTGAACAATCCAGAAGCAAAGTAATGACTTCGCGCATCGCATACGCGACCGGCGCATTCGGACATGACATCTTCTACGCCACACTGTCGACGTATCTGATCATGTTCATCACCTCTCACCTGTTCAACTCGGGTGATGCGGCACATAACAACCGCATGGTGCTGTACATCACCACCATCATCGCCGTACTGCGTATCGTCGAGCTGTTCATCGACCCGTTCATCGGCAACATGATCGACAACACCACCACCAAGTGGGGCAAGTTCAAGCCGTGGGTCGTCGGCGGCGGTGTGGTCAGCTCCGTTGCCCTGATGGTGCTGTTCACCGATATGGGCGGCCTCAACGAGACCAACCCGATGCTCTACCTGGCCATCTTCGCGGTGCTGTACATCGTGATGGATATCTTCTATTCCTTCAAGGACATCAGCTTCTGGTCCATGGTCCCGGCCCTGACCTTCAGCTCCGAAGAGCGTGAGAAGACCGCAACCTTCGCCCGTGTCGGCTCCACCATCGGCGGCAACATCGTCGGCGTCGTGATCATGCCGATCGTCCTCTTCTTCTCCGTCACCAAGTCCGGCTCCGGCGATAAGAACGGCTGGTTCTGGTTCGCCTTCATCGTGGCCCTCATCGGCATCATCTCCGTGATCTGCGTCGCCCTCGGCACCCACGAGGTCGACTCCACGCTGCGCCAGAACAAGACCAAGACGGGCTTCAAGGACGTGTTCCGCATGCTGCTCAAGAACGATCAGCTCATGGCCATCGCCCTGTCCTACCTCGCCTACACCACCGGCGTAGCCATCCTGAACGCCTCCGAGCTGTACTACTTCCAGTACATTCTCGGCGACGCCAGCAAGTTCTCCATCCTGGCCACCATCAACACCCTGGTCGGCCTGGTCTCCGTTTCGCTGTTCCCGAAGCTCGCTCAGCAGTTCAGCCGCCGCAACGTGTTCGTTGTCTGCCTGGGCATTATGCTCGCCGGCATCGTGCTCTTCTTCTTCGCCGGCAAGTCCCTGGCCCTCGTGCTGGTCGCCGCCGAGCTGTTCTTCATCCCGCAGCCGCTGGTGTTCCTCGTGGTCCTCATGACCATCACCGATTGCGTCGAATACGGCCAGCTCAAGCTCGGCCACCGCGATGAGGCCCTGACCCTCTCCGTCCGCCCGCTGCTCGATAAGTTCGGTGGCGCCGTGTCCAACTGGGTTATCGGCTTCGCCGCCGTCGCCGCAGGCATGACCGCCGGTTCCGAAAACCATGTCAGTGCCCAGGGCGAGATGAACTTCAAGCTCATCGTGTTCGTGGCCCCGCTGGTGCTCATCGTCATCGGCCTGCTCATCTTCCTCACCCGCGTCAAGCTGACCGAGGAGAAGCACGCCGAGATCGTGGCCGAACTGGAGAAGACCTGGGGCAAGGACGCGCTGGGCGCCAACGCCTCCGCCGAAGACGAGGCCACCATTGCCTCCGCGACCGAGGAAGCCGGTAGCACTCCAACAAAGTAAGCCATTCATGGAATTGCCGGTAGGTAGTCATACAAGCCGGCAATCCCCTCGACCCCACTAAGCGGCATCCATCGCATAAGCCGCTTGGTGCAGTAGCGGCCACCGCTTGCAGTTTCCCCCTTTCCCTGTGAGCGGCCGCTATAGAGGCCGGAGCCTTGCATTATGCAGGGCTCCGGCCTTATGCGTGGTTTTGCAATGGTTCTGCGTGGTTCCGTATGCAAGCGGCGCACAATCTGCCTGCCGAAATCGGCGGGTGGGGCATGCTAAGGTTGCAAGTAAATTCATTTAGCTAGCGTGATGGTTGGGAAGGCTGGGATCCGATGGCCACAATTAAGGAAATCGCGAAGCATACAGGCTTTTCGCAGGCCACGGTGTCGAGGATTCTGAACGACGACCCCTCGTTCTCTGTCAAGGAATCCACCCGGCAGAAGGTGTTAAACGCCAGTCTTGAACTGGGCTACGAGAACGTCTCGCAGTACCAGCGCATCATTATTCCGCGAGACATTGCGATTCTGAACAACGTTGTTCCCGACAAGGGGCTGCAGGACGCATATTTTGAAGAATTGCGCGAAGTGCTGACCCGGCAGGCCAAAGAACAGCGCATGAATGCGACGATCTACGACGATATCGACGACCTGATCGCACACGGCGGCGATTATGCCGGCTTCATCTCGATGGGCCCCGCGGTGCTGCCGCCGGAAACGCTGCACAGGCTGCATCAGGCGCTGCCCCACGGCGTCTTCATCGACATTAATCCGGCGCCGAATCTCTTCGATTCCGTACAGCCAGACCTGGAACAGATCGTGCTCGACGCGCTCGACGCGTTGAAGGCCGATGGGTGCCGCCGCATCGGTTTCATCGGCGGTGCGGGCACCATGATGGGGGAGCACTCGTACCCCGAGGATGTTCGTCGTTTCGCGTTCTGCAACTGGAGCGCACGGTTGGATCTGGACACGGAGGGACTGGTCTACGCCGACGGCCCGTTTACCGTCGCCAACGGGCGTGAGCAGGGGGAGCGGCTGATTCGCGACCATGCCGATGATCTGCCGGATGCCGTGCTGGTGGCCGCCGATACGCTTGCCGTGGGGCTGCTGCAGGCGTTTGCGGCCAAGAGCATTCTGGTGCCGCGCGATATCAAGGTGGTCAGCATCAATAATCAGGAGGTGGCGAAATACACCTCTCCAGCGCTTTCGTCGTATGACATCGACAAGGAGGAACTGACGCGCGCCGCGGTGCTGATGCTCGCCGAATCGCTGGTCAGCAAGCGCAGTGTGAAACAGCACACCTGCATCTCCTCGCATCTGGTGGTGCGTGACAGTTTTGCCCCCGAACGGTAGTTCTGCGCTTTGGGATGCGCAGGCCGCCGATGACGATAGCGGCGTGTGGTTGTATAAACCGGCGATATGAGACGCTGCTGGGGCGTTGTGAGGTGTCCGCACGACGGCTGTGTGACAGTAAGTAAAAATATTTAATCAAAGTACGTGTCACCCGTTCGTTTCACCGAAAGCATAGATGTTATCAGAGGTTGCAATCGATGCGTTCATGTCCCAAAAATCATTGATTGGTGTTGCGTTGTTCCCCATCATCTGCGGGAATTATTGAATATTTTGTTTAGTAAACATTTTTATTCAATGAAATAAAAGATGTACAGTCGTATACACGATCAATGGATGATCTAGAGATCTTCTAAGGAGAAGAAGTCATGGGAAATGAACAAACCCTCGCCAGCGGCGGCGCCCAGCGTGGCAAAATCGGCCAGCGTGTGGCATACGCATTCGGCAACCTCGGCCAGTCCGCGTTCTACAACGCACTGAGCACCTACTTCATCGTATACGTGACCAGCTGCCTGTTCTCCGGCGTCGAAAAAGGCGTCGCAGCCAAACTGATCGGCGTTATCACCAGCCTTGTCGTCATCATCCGTATCGCGGAGATTTTCATTGATCCGCTGCTGGGCAACATCGTGGACAACACCACCACCAAGTGGGGCCGCTTCCGCCCGTGGCAGTTCCTGGGCGGCCTGGTCTCCGCCCTGCTGCTCGTGGTGATCTACACCGGCATGTTCGGCCTGGTCAACGTGAACACCACCTGGTTCATCGTGCTGTTCGTCATCTGCTTCGTCGTGCTCGACGTGTTCTACTCCCTGCGCGACATCTCCTACTGGGGTATGATCCCGGCACTGTCCTCCGACTCGCATGAGCGCTCCACCTACACTGCCCTCGGCTCCTTCACCGGTTCCATCGGCTACAACGGCATCACCGTCGTCGTGATTCCGATCGTCACCTACTTCAGCTGGGTATTCACCGGTTCCCACGCCGAAAGCCAGAGCGGATGGACCGCCTTCGGCATCATCGTGGGCTTGCTTGGCATCCTGACCGCGTGGTCCGTAGCCTTCGGCACCAAGGAAAGCCAGAGCGCCCTGCGTTCCAAGGCGCAGAAGAACGGCGGTCCGCTGCAGGCGTTCAAGGCTCTGTTCCAGAACGACCAGCTGCTGTGGGTCGCACTGAGCTACCTGCTGTACGCCATCGCCAACGTGGCCACCACCGGCGTGCTGATCTTCCTGTTCAAGTTCGTGCTGGACAATCAGGCCGCCTACTCCATGACCGGCATCATCGCGTTGGTCGCCGGCCTGGTCATGGCGCCGCTGTACCCGATCCTCAACAAGCGCATCCCGCGCCGCTACCTGTATATCGGTGGCATGACCTCCATGATCATCGCCTACATCATGCTCGGCATCTTCTCCAACAACATGATCATGGTGTTCGTGGCGCTGGTGCTCTTCTATGTGCCGGGCACGATGATCCAGATGACCGCCATTCTCTCCCTGACCGATTCCATCGAATACGGTCAGCTCAAGAACGGCAAGCGCAACGAGGCCGTCACCCTGTCCGTGCGCCCGATGCTCGACAAGATCGGCGGCGCCATGTCCAACGGCATCGTTGGCTTCATCGCCATCGCCGCCGGCATGACCGGCGACGCGACCGCGGCCGATATGACCGCCGCGAACATCAACACCTTTAAGACCTGCGCGTTCTATGTGCCGCTGGTGCTGATCGTGCTGAGCCTGCTGGTGTTCATGTTCAAGGTGAAGATCAGCGAGAAGATGCATGACGATATCGTCAAGCAGCTGGAGGCCAAGCTGGCCGCTGGCGAGATCGAAAGCGACGACGAGTCCTCCGCCGATGTTGAGGATGCGCCCGCCGAAGCCGCCGGTTCCGGTGCGGCTGCTTCCGGTTCCGCCGCGTGACCTTGCTATTACTACTTAACTGACCCCTTCCTATAACAGGGCGGTCGATATGGACGAAATCCGAGTGGAATTCGTCCATATCGACCGCCTTTTCCATGTGCGGCGTAGTGGGGAAGCGGGGGAGTGGGGTGGTGGAGGTGCGGCGGAAGCTGGGGATGAAATACGGAAAGGCCGCGACCCTGTTGAGTCGTGGCCTTGTGGGAGTCCGTATGAAAGGTGATCGGCGTTGGGCCGGTTACCTAGACAAATGAAATCACTTGTTGATGATGCGCTTGAACAGGTCGGAGGAGGCCTTGGCGAGGGCGAACTGGTAGAAGCCCGGATCGACGGAGGCGAGGTTGCTGTTCAGGATCTGGTCGAGAGTGTTGTTCTTCATGGTTATTCCTTTCGTGCGCGGCCTTGTTTTGCTTGTTTCTGGTATCGTTCTTGCGGCCGCATGTGCGTCGTGCTTGCATTCGGGGTATTCCCGTTGCGTGGGGTGCCGCTGCACCGGCTTTGCCTGGTTTGTTGAGCGACATCGTGAAGTCTTGTTCTTTTCTGTTGTGATTTCAGTATATGCCTGTTCATTGGTGTAATCATGCTGTAGTCGTTGATTTTTTTGTATATTTATCGGGTAATCTTGAAATGAACACACAGTATGTTCTGTTCCGGTGCTTTGACCACTGCGTTTCACGAGAAACCGCCCTGTAGCGCGGGCGGTGCGGAAAAATGCCGTACGCCTGTTTCGGGGCTGAACAACAGCGATACGTAGGGTTTGAGGATGTCGGAATGGGCTTGATAGTACAATGCCGAAGGGCGTATACCCGGATATAAGGTGTGCGTGTATGTATGTGCAATCGAAACCGACTGGTTGCCGGTGACGGATTCGTGGGATTCGCGGGCATGACCGCTACAAGCCGGCCGACCGCGAGTCGAGCCGGAAGCAGTCGGGTTTATATATAAGCGTTGAAACGAGGCAGATGTGGTAGGAATGCGCGATGTGGCGAAACAGGCCGGTGTCTCGCTGAGCACCGTGTCTTTGGTGGTCAATGGCACGGGTTACGTTTCCGACGACATGCGTGATCGCGTGCAACGCGCCATGGAGTCGCTGCATTATGTGCCGAACGATCTTGCGCGCAATTTCTCGCAGAATCGCGCCAATACGATCGGCATCATCGTGCCGACGATTCGGCATCCGTTTTTTGCCACGCTTACCGCAGACCTGCAGCATGTATTGGCGGGGAAGGGATTGCAGACGCTGCTGTGTTCCACCGCCGACGCGGCGCATGGCGAAGCGGCATACGTCGATATGCTTCGCAGGCGATTGATGGACGGCATCGTAATGGGCGCTCACACCGAGCATGCGCCGGATTACTGGACGTCGATTCATCGTCCGGTTATCGCATTCGATCGTACGTTGGGGGAGGGGATTCCCTCAATCGGGTCCGACCATGTGCAGGGCGGGCGGATGATCGCCGATCTGCTGATTCGCACGGGTGCGCGTCATGTTGCGGTGATCGGCGGGCCTCATACGCAATTCAAGGAAGACGACGTGCGTACCACATTCCCGACGGTACGCTATCACCTGGTTTTGGAGCATGAACTGGCCAAGGTCGGCGTGCGCTACGAGTACATCGAGGCTGGCGAGGTTATGGATTTCTCCGGCTATGCCGCTGCCGTGCGCAGTGTATTCGATCGTGCACCCGACGATGCGGTGGACGCGGTGGTGAGTTCGGATATCGGTGCGGCGCTGTGCGTGCGTGAGGCGATACGCCGTGGCGTGAACGTTCCTGACGATATGCAGATCGTGGCGTATGACGGCACGTATCTTGCCGATATGGCCGGCATGCCGCTCACTGTGGTGCGGCAGGATTTTCAGGCTCTGACGAGCAGTGTCGCGGACTGCATGATGCGGCTTATTGACGGGAAAGCAGGCGATGGCAGCGTTGATGATGGCGACGACAGTGGTGATGCCGTTTCCGATGTATCGTCGCATGGTGCATTTGGCATAGGGGAGGCGGAACATTTGATACCTGTTTCGTTGATCGCCGGAGCGACTACGCGCGAGTAGCTGTCGATATGCCGTCTGCCACGTGAAACACAGATATGTTTCATGTGAAACATATCGCGTGAAACACTATGGCTTGTGCCGGTCGCCTGTGACGAGTCTATGGCGGACCTATGTTTCAGGATCGAAATCCCGTGCCGGCTCTTCCCGGAAACGGGTGATGACGCTACTTGAGCTCCCGAACCGACCCGCGGTCTACGAATTCTGGAGGAATGACCGTTTTGACGCCGACTGCGATCTTCTCGCCGTTGTGCTGCCGCTCGATCATGGCGAACGCCTCACGCCCCAGCTCGTGGAAGCGAAGCCGCATCGTAGTCAATTCCAGCCGTGGCACCATGCCTTCGAGCGAGTCATCGACGCCGATGATGCTTATGTCTTCGGGAACCCGTTTACCTGCGGCACGCAATCCGAGCATCGCGCCGTATGCCATCTGATCGTTCGCCGCATACACTGCGGTGCATTCCTTTTCGTGGGCAAGCGCCAGACCTGCCTGGTATCCGCTGTCGGCTCCCCAATCGCCGATGTAAAGGGGAGGTATTGCGGCTCCGACTTGGGCAAGGGCGTCATGCCATCCCCTGATGCGGCTTTGCGCCGCGCGGGAAGTGGAAGGGCCCGCTATGTGGTACACGGTATGGTGCCCTTTGGAAAGCAGATAATCCACGGCTGCGGTGGAACACCCGTATGAGTCGGAATCGATGGTGACGCAGTTGTCGGCCGGTTCTTCGGAAATCAACACGACCGGCAGATTCTGCGGTGGCGTGAATTGATTGAAATCGGGGAAATCTCGTTCCATAATGACGATCACGCCGTCGAGCGGAAGATCTTCCACGAGTTTCAAGGCACCGGCCAGGGAACGATCCTGCAAGGTGTCGAGTGTGCGGATGGTAGTGGAATAGCCATGTTTCGCGGCCGTGCTGACTATGCCTTCGAGAATGCGGGCATTGCCGAAGGCCGACATATGGGAAAGCAGCACGCCGATATTATTGAACCGCCCGCTTTTGAGCGCTCGCGCGGCATAATTCGGGCGGTACCCAAGTTTTTTCATGGCCTCTTCTACACGGCTTTGCGTTTCGGGGCGAACGGCGGCGCTGCCGTTCGCGACGCGTGATACGGTCTGCGGGGAGACACCGGCTTCCTTGGCGACGTCTTGCAACGATACGGAGCTACGAGCCATGAGCCTATGTTTCCTTCTGCTGAATCAGGTGGTTGTCTGCTTCTGCCATCCTACATGAGAAACAGATAAATGGTTTCGTCACCATTTGGGGAAGCGACCTTATGCTGATGGGCAGCGCAGTACATTGCAATTGGCCTTTCCTTTTACCTATTGCTATAATGATAACGCAAACATTTTAGAGGGTCGCGTCAATGCTCCGACTGGAATTGCGGCGCGGCGTTGCCTCGAAGAGGAGGAAATCAATGACTCAGCGCAGAGCATTCCATTGGCCGCAGCCGCTGGAGGGCCAGCAGGCCCGCATCTGGTATGGCGGTGATTACAACCCGGACCAGTGGCCTGAGGAGGTGTGGGACGAGGATGTCCGCCTGATGAAGAAGGCCGGCGTGAATCTGGTTTCCGTAGGCATCTTCTCCTGGGCCCGCATCGAGCCCAGGGAGGACGTATACGACTTCGACTGGCTCGACCGCATCATCGACAAGCTCGGCAAGACCGGCATCGCGGTCGATCTTGCATCCGCCACCGCCTCCCCGCCGATGTGGCTCACCCAAGCACATCCGGAGGTGCTGTGGAAGGATTACCGCGGCGACGTATGCCAGCCGGGCGCCCGCCAGCACTGGCGCCCGACCAGCCCGATCTTCCGCGAATATGCGCTCAAGCTCTGCCGTGCGATGGCCGAACATTACAAGGACAACCCGTATGTGGTGGCATGGCATGTGAGTAACGAATACGGCTGCCACAATCGCTTCGACTACTCCGAGGACGCCGAACGCGCGTTCCAGCAGTGGTGCAAGGCTCGATACGGCACGATCGACGCGGTGAACGACGCATGGGGCACGGCATTCTGGGCGCAGCATATGAACGATTTCTCGGAAATCGTGCCGCCGCGCTTCATTGGTGACGGCAACTTCATGAACCCGGGCAAGCTGCTCGACTTCAAGCGGTTCAGCTCCGACGCGTTGAAGGCGTTCTACATCGCCGAACGCGATACGCTGGCCGAGATCACACCGGGCAGGCCATTGACCACGAACTTCATGGTCTCCTCGGGCAACACCACCGTGGATTACGACGACTGGGGCAACGAGGTCGACTTCGTATCGAACGACCATTACTTCACGCCGGGTGAGGCGCATCTGGACGAGCTTGCGTTTTCCGCCTCCCTGGTGGACGGCATCGCCCGCAAGGATCCGTGGTTCCTGATGGAGCATTCCACTTCGGCTGTGAACTGGCGTCCGATCAACTACCGCAAGGAGCCCGGTCAGCTGGTGCGCGACTCCCTGGCGCATGTGGCCATGGGCGCGGACGCGGTGTGCTACTTCCAGTGGCGCCAATCCAAGGCCGGTGCGGAGAAGTTCCACTCCGCGATGGTTCCCCATGCGGGCGAGGACTCCCAGACCTTCCGCGATGTGTGCGAGCTGGGCGCCGATCTGAACACGCTGGCCGACAACGGTCTGCTTGGTACACGGCTGGCGAAGTCCCGCGTGGCCGTGGTCTACGACTACGAGTCGGAATGGGCCAGCGAGCACACTGCCACGCCTACCCAGCAAGTCCATCACATCGACGAGCCCTTGCAGTGGTTCCGCGCTTTGGCTGATAATGGCGTGACCGCCGACATCGTTCCGGTCCGTTCGAACTGGGACGAATACGAGGTGGCCGTGCTGCCGAGTGTGTACATCCTGTCGGAGGAGACCACGCGTCGCGTGCGTGATTATGTGGCGAATGGTGGAAAGCTGATCGTCACCTACTACACCGGATTGTCCGATGAGAAGGACCACATCTGGTTGGGCGGCTACCCCGGCTCGATCCGTGACGTGGTCGGCGTGCGCATCGAGGAGTTCGCTCCACTGGGCACCGACTGGCCGGGAACCGCGGATCATCTCGACCTTTCCAATGGTGCCGTGGCGCACGATTTCGCCGACGTCATCACCTCCGTAGGCAAGAATGCCACTGTACTCGCATCGTTCCAGGACGATCCGTGGACCGGCATGGACGGTCGCCCTGCGATTGTCGGCAACACGTACGGCGAAGGCCGTTCGGTGTACGTCGGGGCGCGACTGGGCCGCGACGGTATCGCCAAGAGCCTGCCTGCGGTATTCGCCTCGTTGGGCGTGGAGGCCGCGGATGCATCCGATCCGAGACTTCTGCGCGTTGAGCGTAAGGACGAGGCTACTGGCACCAAGTTCACGTTCCTGTTCAACCGTACGCACGGGCCGGTCGAGACTTCGGAAGAGGGCGAACCCATCGTTACGTCTCTTGCCAAGGCGGATGGCGGCAAACTGACCATCGGGCCGAACGGCGTGGTGGTGGTGAAGCGCTAATCCTCGAAGAATCATCTGAATGGGGCGTTGCAGTCGGTATGGCTGCGGCGCCCCATTATTGTTATGCCGTCTGGTGCCGTAGTGCTGTGATTTGTGCAACAGCGGCCCGGCGATGTCGAATGACATCGAACGGTGTCGAACCGGTTCGACACGCGGAATTGGTTGCGTTGCGGGGCGACGTGGCGGTAGAATCGAACCGGTTCGATAGAGAAATGTGCGAACCGATAACAACGTACTCAGCTGACCGGAAACGGAGCCAAAGGAGGTCCCATGAAAAACAAGGTGCAGCTCATCACCTATGCCAACCGTCTCGGCGACGGAACTCTCAAATCGATGACCGACATTCTGCGCACCCGATTCAACGGCGTGTACGACGGCGTCCATATTCTGCCGTTCTTCACCCCGTTCGACGGCGCCGACGCAGGCTTCGATCCCATCGACCACACCAAGGTCGATCCGCGCCTGGGCAGCTGGGATGACGTTGCCGAGCTCTCCAAGACCCACGACATCATGGTCGACGCCATCGTCAACCACATGAGCTGGCAGTCCAAGCAGTTCCAGGACGTGCTGGCCAAGGGCGAGGAATCCGAATACTACCCGATGTTCCTCACCATGAGCTCCGTGTTCCCGAACGGTGCCACCGAAGAGGATCTGGCCGGCATCTATCGCCCACGCCCGGGCCTGCCTTTCACCCACTACAAGTTCGCCGGCAAGACGCGACTGGTATGGGTGAGCTTCACCCCGCAGCAGGTGGACATCGACACCGACTCCAACAAGGGCTGGGAATACCTCATGTCCATCTTCGACCAGATGGCCGCCTCCCACGTCAGCTACATCCGCCTCGACGCCGTCGGCTACGGCGCCAAGGAAGCCGGTACCAGCTGCTTCATGACCCCGAAGACCTTCAAACTCATCTCCCGTCTGCGCGAAGAAGGCATGAAGCGCGGTCTGGAAATCCTCATCGAAGTGCACTCCTACTACAAGAAGCAGGTGGAAATCGCCTCCAAGGTCGACCGTGTATACGACTTCGCCCTGCCGCCGCTGCTGCTGCACTCGCTGTTCACCGGTCACGTTGAACCAGTGGCGCACTGGACCGACATCCGCCCGAACAACGCCGTCACCGTGCTTGATACGCACGACGGCATCGGCGTGATCGACATCGGCTCCGATCAGCTCGACCGCTCGCTCAAGGGCCTGGTGCCGGATGAGGACGTGGACAACCTCGTCAACACCATCCATGCCAACACCCACGGCGAGTCCCAGGCGGCCACCGGCGCCGCCGCATCCAACCTCGACCTCTACCAGGTCAACAGCACCTATTATTCGGCGCTTGGATGCAACGACCAGCACTACATCGCTGCCCGCGCCGTGCAGTTCTTCCTGCCGGGCGTGCCGCAGGTCTACTACGTCGGCGCACTCGCCGGCAAGAACGACATGGAGCTGCTGCGCAAGACCAACAACGGCCGCGACATCAACCGCCACTACTATTCCACCGCCGAAATCGACGAGAACCTCGAGCGTCCGGTAGTCAAGGCTTTGAACGCCTTGGCCAAGTTCCGCAACGAGCTCGACGCCTTCGACGGCGAATTCTCCTACGAAGCCGACGGCGACACGTCCATCACCTTCAGCTGGAAGGGCGCCGAAACCTCGGCCTCACTCACTTTCGAGCCAGGCAAGGGCCTCGGCGTGGAGAACACCGCATCCGTCGCGTCCCTCACCTGGACCGACGGCGCCGGTGAACACCATACCGACGATCTGATCGCCGAGCCGCCGGTCGTGGCGTAAGGCACAGCAGGCCTAAAGGCCACACAATCAGGGCATTCGTTCCATGGGGGGGCGGGTGCCCTGATTCATTGCAGTTTTACCGCGCATCAACATATGTTGCGATGCATATGTCGGCGTACGGCGGGTATATAACCAACACCATCATTGAGAGGGGGAAACGCATGAATGATTTCGTGCGTCCGGGCATCGACGATCGCCCAGACTACGACAAGGCGCTAACGGATGAGCAGAGCCGCTGTCGGATTCCTGGTAATCGGCATTTGGCCGAAGGAACAGTCCAACGTGGACGAGCCGCGTGCCGAAATGAACATCAAGAACATCCTCAAGGCGTTCATTCCGCCGGTCGGCAAGGGCGCCCGCAACTTCTACTACGCACTATTCGGACGACTGATGATGGTTGCCGGCTATCAGATGATCACCGGCTACCAGCTGTACATCATCAAGTACTACACGCTATCCGACTCCGGTCTCGATGCCAATGGTTTGAAGCTTAAAGCCGCCAGCATCGTCGCCACCATGTCCGTGATCACCATGGTGGTGTCGCTACTCGCCGCCTTCACCGCAGGCCCGATCTCCGACCGTCTTGGCATGCGTAAGATTCCCGTGGCGGGAGCCTCCGTATTGTTCGCCATCGGTGCGGCCATGCCATGGATCTTCCACAATGCGATAGGTATGTATCTGTTCGCCGCCATCGCAGGCTTCGGCTACGGCGTCTACAATGCCATCGACCAGGTGCTGAATATCTCCGTGCTGCCGAACCCCGCCGAAGCCGGCAAGGACCTGGGCGTGCTCAACATGGCCAATACACTGTCTTCCGTGCTGGGATCCGCATTGACCTCCGCATTGGTCATGATCACCGGCAACTATGCGCTCGTGTTCCCGGCTTGCATCATCGTGGTGCTTATCGCCGCGTTCCTCATCATGCGCATCAAGGGCGTGAAGTGACGATAAAACCGTCATAGCGCCATCTGAAATGGCGCATCGTGCGGCACGGCCTGCGATACGAAGACGAATCAACGGGAAGCCAGCGAAAGCGGCTTCCCGTTTCGCATATCTCAGGTATCCGAGCAACCGACACTCCGCCACCAGTTCCGGCCCGCCGCAGCCGCACAACCTGTGCCTCATGCAGATACGCCCCGCAGCGTACTCTAAAACCCATAGGAGAGAAGCCATTCGCAATATGCCGAACGGCATGGTCGAATGGTTGCATCGCATCGAGGGGTAGAGGAACAACTGTGCTGAAACCATACGTTCGCCCGGGCATCGACGATCGCCCTGATTACGACAAAGCACTCAGTAAGGAAGACAAGGCGTCCGTGGCGCGCCTCGCACGCGAAGATCGCCGCCTGCCTCCAGAAGCATCGGCCAAACAGCCGGGAGCGCAGACGGCACGCCTTACCGCAGCCGGCGGCGCTTCGGCGGCAGCTGCCGGCGTCGAAGCCGCGGTTCCCGACTACTCCTCATCATTCCTCGACATGCGAGACCCCATGACCGCCGCGGACGGCACCAAACCGTCCCGCGCAGGCGTACTGCGACTGAAATGGGCGTTCGCGCTCGCCGCCGTGCTCATCACCGCACCATGGACGATGCTGAACCTGATCGCCATCCCCAACCACATTGCGCTGCTATACGGGCTGAACACTGAAACCGTGCTGGCGGACGGCGCCAAAGAAGCGGCGCTTGCCACACCGTTGGCCGTCATCATCGCTTTGGGAGCGGTGCTGTCCATTATCGTCACGCCGGTCATCTCCACACTGTCCGACCATACGCGAGTCATAGTCGGCAGACGCACACCCTGGCTTATCGGCGGCGGCGTATTCGCGGCACTGGTAACACTGATTCTCAGCGCCACCGATACACTGACCGGCCTGATCGCCGGATGGCTGTTCATCCAGCCCGCATACGCCATGCTCACCGTGCCCCTATCCGCTGCCATCGCCGAACGCGTACCCGATAAATTCCGCGTAGGCGTCGAACGTTGGCATGCGGTCGGCGTGCTGGTGGGACAGGCGGCAGGCGGTGTGATCGGCGGCATGTCGATCGCCTTCGGAGCCACCGACATATTCATGTGTGCGGCGGTGCTGTTTGTTGTTTCCGGCATCATCCCCGTACTGGTCTGGCCGCATGAGCGTTCAAGCGTCGATCAGCGGTGGGCCCGTTGCAACTGGGAAGAAGCCTTCTCCGTATTGCGCGGACCGCGAGGCGACAATGCGGCCGTGTTCCACCGGCTGTTCTGCTCCCAGCTGTTCATGATGGCCGCCATGAGCCTGACCAGCGTATTCCTGTGGTATGTTGTGCGATTCTCGCTGTATGGCGGCGGCGATCCGGGCGACTCCACTCCGCTCACACTCCCCGCAGGCACACTGGTCATGATGTTTGCCATCACCATGTTCGGCGGCGCATTGCTGGCCACCGGCCTGTCAGGCATCATCGTCGACCGCATCGATGACATGCCGGGACTGCGCAACCGCAATTTCCGCATCGCCATCGTGATTGCGGGCGGACTATACGTAGTCGGCCTGGTAGCCGGCATGGTTACCGTGATGATGGGCGGGGAGAAACTGTTCCTGGCACTGGCATTCCTCGGCGGCTTCAGCCTGAGCATCTACGACGTGCTCATGCGCTCGCTGGTGGTCGAATCACTGCCCGACTCGCGCAATGCCGGGCACGACCTGGGGTTCTACGCGTTGGCGAAGCCGCTGGGATTGATTCTGGGAGCCGCCCTGGGCGCTGCCGCGGTGAATGCATTCGCTCCGTCGTTCGGGTATGAGGCGGTGTTCCCGGCTGCGATCATTTGCGTGTGCGTGGCCGTCGCTGTGCCGTTGACCGTAAGCAGAATCGACGGCGACTGACGGCTGCCAAAACGGTATGTTCACATAGTGAACACCTGGTAGATACTGCGGGAAACGGCTCCTATGGTCATATCGCAGTTCGGATGGAAATCCGAAAAGAAAACTTCGAAACCGAAAGGAGGTTCGCCACGATGACTGGATTCAATGCGCTCGCACTGCTGTCCGCACGAATTATTATCCCGTCTTCGTTGGCGGACTGATTCGGCATACAAGCTTGAGCCCCGCCAACGAAGGCAGGGCGGCAAGCGAGAATCTTGAAGCCCTGCACAGTGCGGGGCTTTTTTGTTGCCCGCCCACAAGGCGCATGCAGCGAAAACAAGCAGCAACGAAGAAACACGCCACAGCGTGGGTGACCGGTCAGAAGGGGCCGCCCACACCAGAGAATGAGTAAGAAGGGCATTCCTCATGACTGCAGCCGATACGACTACGTCCGGCAAGCTGAAATCAATGGCTCGCGATTCGGTCAAAACCGTTATCGCCGCCTCGATGGTCGGTACCGCCATCGAATTCTACGACTTCTACGCGTACGGTACCGCCGCTGCGAACTACTTCCCGAAGGTCTTCTTCGGCGACACCGCCAACCCGACCGTCGCCCTGCTGGCCAGCTTGCTGACCTTCGCCATCGCCTTCATCGCCCGCCCGCTCGGCTCCCTGGTATTCGGTCATTTCGGCGATCGTATGGGCCGCAAGACCACGCTGGTGGTCTCCCTGCTCACCATGGGCGTCGCCACCTTCCTGATCGGCTGCCTGCCGACCTACGACCAGTGGGGCATCGCAGCAGTCGCAGTGCTGTGCCTGTGCCGCTTCGTACAAGGCATCGGCCTGGGCGGTGAATGGTCCGGCGCTGCGCTGGTCGCCACCGAAAACGCTCCGGAAAGCAAACGTGCGCTGTACGGCTCCTTCCCGGAACTGGGCGCCCCGATCGGCTTCTTCCTGTCGAACGGCACCTACTTCCTGCTGGAAACCTTCAACGATGACGATGCCATGCTCGCATGGGGATGGCGCGTGCCGTTCCTGCTGTCCGCAATCCTCGTAATCGTCGGCCTCGTCGTTCGCGTCCAGATGGAAGAAACCCCGATCTTCCGCCTCGCCCAGGAACAGAAGAAGGTCGTCAAGTCCCCGCTGACCGAAGTGTTCAAGAAGAGCTGGAAGCAGGTGCTGCAGGCCACCTTCCTGGTAGCCGTCACCTACACGCTGTTCTACACGCTCGCCACCTGGTCCCTCGCCTGGGGCACCAAGAGCACCGAACAGGGTGGCGGCAGCCTCGGCTTCGCCAATCAGGAATACCTGCTGATGCTCATGATCGCCGTGTGCGTGTTCGCCGCATTCATCGTGATCTCCTGCGTGAACGCCGACAAGTTCGGCCGCAAGCGCGTGATCATCATCTCCTCCTGCTGCCTCGTCGCATTCGCACTGCTGTTCCCCTACCTGCTTGACCCGGCAGTCGTCGGCCAGCGCAACTTCGCAGCCAACCTGCTGTTCCTGTGCCTCGGCTTCGCACTCATGGGCACCGCATTCGGCCCGATCGGCGCGTTCCTGCCCGAACTGTTCGACGCCAACGTGCGCTACTCCGGCTCCGGCATCGGCTACAACCTGGCCGCCATCGTCGGCGCGGCATTCGTACCGACCATCGCCACCTGGCTGTCGCACAACTGGGGCGTGCACTCCGTTGGCCTGTACCTCTGTGTGATGGCACTGTGCTGCCTCGTCGCGGTGCTGAGCTGCAAGGAGACGAAGGACGTTGATTTCACTAAGTGAAATCAACGGCTGGTTTCTGCCCTCACTCAGCTGTCGCTTCGTTCGGGCGTCGCCTATCGGCAGTCCACTGGACTGCCGTTTGGACGGCTCCGTTCACCAAGTGAAATCAACGGCAGATTCGTTAAAGACTTCGCCTGAATAAGGCAAGACATAACTGAAAAAACAACTGAAAAATAACTCAATATCCATAACTAAAATTGGGCGTTCACGTAGTGAACACCCTTGGTGCACTCCTTGGAAAATCAGACTAAACCTACATATCGGAAAAGCCCACAAGGATAACCAGAACAGAAGATTTCTGCACAACCACGCAGAACGATGAATATCGAATAATACAACAGAAGAATCAATAAGGAGCGCCATTATGGCAGCAACTATCTGGTACGAAAAGGACGCCGATCTCTCCGTGTTCGAAGGCAAGAAGGTCGCCGTTATCGGTTACGGTTCCCAGGGCCATGCCCATGCCCTGAACCTGCGTGATTCCGGTGTGGATGTCGTCGTCGGCCTGCGTCCGACCTCCAAGTCCGTGGAGTACGCCAAGGAGCAGGGTCTGGAAGTCCAGTCCGTCGCCGATGCCACCGCTGAGGCCGATGTCGTGATGATCCTGCTGCCCGATCAGTACCAGGCAGCCGTGTACAAGTCCGAAATCGAGCCGAACCTGAAGCCGGGTGCTGCTCTGGCCTTCGCTCACGGCTTCAACATCCACTACGGCTACATCAAGCCGAGCGAGGATCACCCGGTGTTCATGGTCGCCCCGAAGGGCCCGGGCCACATCGTGCGTCGTGAATACACCAACGGCCGTGGTGTGCCGGTCGTCGTCGCCGTGGAGCAGGATCCGGACGGCAAGACCTGGCCGCTGTGCCTGGCTTACGCCAAGGCTCTGGGTGCTCTGCGTGCAGGCGCCATCAAGACCACCTTCACCGAGGAGACCGAGACCGATCTGTTCGGCGAGCAGGACGTGCTCATGGGTGGCATCAACCACCTGTGCGACATGGGCTTCGATGTGCTGACCGAGGCCGGCTACCAGCCGGAGATCGCCTATTTCGAGGTGTTCCATGAGCTGAAGATGCTCGTCGACCTGGCTAACGAAGGCGGCCTGAACAAGGCCCGTTGGTCCTGCTCCGACACCGCCCAGTACGGCGATTACACCTCCACCGTCATCACCGAAGAGACCAAGAAGCGCATGCAGTACCAGCTCAAGCGCATCCAGGACGGCTCCTTCGCCAAGGAGTTCATGGATGACCAGGCCGCCGGCGCTCCGAAGTTCAAGAAGCTGCAGGAAGAGTACAGCCACCCGCACCTGGAGACCGTTGGCCCGAAGCTGCGCGCCATGTTCTCCTGGAACAACCAGGTGGATGCCGATGCCGATATGGCCGAGTCCTTCAACGGCAAGATCGCTCGTACCCAGGTTCAGTGAGATCGTTTCACTAGTCTCGTAACGAGATAACACAAGCGCTGCCCGCATGTTGCGGACGGCGCTTTTTGCGTTGTGTGGGGGTGTGCGGTCAGGTCGACCGCCGACTGTGCTGCGGGGAACATAGGGAGAAGGGCGTAGGGGTAGTACTACGGTGTCGGTGCGGCGCTGGCAGTGACTTCGGCTGTGATATGGCTCACGTTGTGGACGGAGACGGGACTGGGGGAGCATTGCCGGTAGGATAGTGCCCAGTTTTGAAGGACAAAATCCTTCACAAGACGAATAATCTGCAAACAGTAGATACCCCGGCACATAGTGCCACACCCCACTACATATAAAAGGAGTGCCAATTACCATGGCTGCACAAATCTGGTACGAGAACGACGGCGATCTCTCGGTCCTCGAAGGCAAGAAGGTTGCCATCATCGGTTACGGTTCCCAGGGTCACGCCCACGCGCTGAACCTGCGTGATTCCGGTGTGGACGTCGTCGTCGGCCTGCGCCCGACCTCCAAGTCCGTCGAGCATGCCAAGGAGCAGGGCCTGGAAGTCAAGTCCGTTCCGGAAGCCGCCGCCGAAGCCGACGTCATCATGATCCTGGCTCCCGATCAGTACCAGCGCAACATCTGGAAGAACGACATCGAGCCGAACATCAAGCCGGGCGCTGCCGTTGCCTTCGCCCACGGCTTCAACATCCACTACGGCTACATCAAGCCGAGCGAGGATCACCCGGTCTTCATGGTCGCCCCGAAGGGCCCGGGCCACATCGTGCGTCGTGAGTACGTGAACGGCCGTGGCGTGCCGGTCGTCGTGGCCGTCGAGCAGGATCCGCGCGGTGACGCATGGGCTCTGACCCTGGCTTACGCCAAGGCTCTGGGTGCCCTGCGTGCAGGCGCCATCAAGACCACCTTCAAGGAAGAGACCGAGACCGATCTGTTCGGCGAGCAGAACGTGCTCATGGGCGGCGTGAACAAGCTCGTCGAAATGGGCTTCGAGGTCCTCACCGACGCCGGCTACCAGCCGGAGATCGCCTACTTCGAGGTGTGCCACGAGCTGAAGATGCTCGTCGACCTCATGAACGAAGGCGGTCTGAACAAGGCCCGCTGGTCCTGCTCCGACACCGCTCAGTACGGCGATTACACCAACACCGTCATCAACGAGGACTGCCGCAAGCGCATGGAATACCACCTGGGCCGCATCCAGGACGGCTCCTTCGCCAAGGAGTTCATCGACGATCAGGATGCCGGCGCTCCGAAGTTCAAGGCTCTGCAGGAAGAGTACGGCAATGTGCGCATCGAGTCCGTTGGCCCGAAGCTGCGCGCCATGTTCTCTTGGAACAACGGCAAGGACGAGGACGCCGACATGGCGACCTTCAACGGCAAGATCGCTCGTACCCAGGTTCAGTGATTGCAGCCTGGTCTGATCTAGACGATTAGCGAAAGCGTCGCCCGCGTGTTGCGGACGACGCTTTTCGCGTTGTATGGGGCGTTTGACGGTGATTCGCCGTGCTGCCCCGGTATGCTGCCGAATCGGTCACGTTCCATATCGATTCCGCCAAGCAGGTGGAGCCGGCCGCCTTCACCGCGCCGAAGGTGCTGCGCTGCACCAACGACCTGAAACGGTGACACCGGCGTAGCGGTGTGCAAACGGTGCGCCTAGAGAGAGGATGAGAAGCGCTTCGGCTCACGCTGGCTGAAGCGCTTCTTGCATTGCAACGCTTTGCCTCCAGCATGATGCCAATATCAGATAGACTTATTTACAATAAGCGCGTTTTCACCCGGTCCGCCCGGGCAAGTGACAAAGACGGCATTGAGCGAAAAGAGACTGTCATGGCTGGTCAAAAGAACAAGGTCACCATATTCGATGTGGCCAAAGCATCTGGCGTCTCCAGCAGTGCAGTCTCCTACGCATTGAACAACAAGCCCGGCGTATCCGAAGCCACCCGAGCCAAGGTGCTGAAGGTCGCCAAGGGGCTTGGATGGAGACCCAACGGCGCCGCCCAGGCATTGGCCCGTGCGAACACCAGTCGCATCGGCGTGGTGCTGGCCCAGGAGGCGCGCCTGCTTTCCGCCGAACCGTACATGATGGAGCTGCTTGCCGGTTTGGGCGCCGAACTTGAGCAGCATGACTATTCGATGCTGCTTCGTTTCGCCATTGGGCGCGACAATGAAGTGGTGATTCTTAAGGATTGGATCGCCACCGGCAACGTGGACGCATTGCTGCTGGTCAACCTTGAAATGGACGATCCGCGTGTGGCATTGCTCAACGAGTATCCGGAGATGCCGGCGCTCGCCTTGTGCGATCCTTCGCTGTCTGGCGGATTGCCCGTTATGCGAAGCCTTGATATGCAAGCCGTCACCAAAGCGGTGTCGTATCTGCATGATCTGGGGCACGAGCGTATCGGTCGTGTCGGCGGTCCGGAAAGCTTCGGTCATTCCTATATTCGCGACGCGGCGTTCTCCGATGCCGCCGCCGAGCTCGGCGTGCGATACCGCTGCCTGCATGCCGACTACACCCCCAAGGGCGGCATCGAGGCGACCAAGCGTTTACTGTCCGTCAATCCTCGCCCCACCGCCATCATCTACGACAACGATGTTATGGCCATGGCCGGCATGGGCATCGCCAGGGAAATGGGATTCGACATCCCCGGCGATCTATCGATTATGGCGTGGGACGATTCCTTCATGTGTACTGCGGTATTCCCGCACCTGACCGTTATGGGCCGCGATATCGTCGGTTCGGGCCATCGCGCCGCCCAGCTGCTGCTCAAGCTCGTCGACGGCGAACAGGTCGGTGTGGCCGACGAATACCCGTACGAGCTGCGCGAACGCGCATCGACCGGCCCGGCTCCCGCAAGTGTCGAACAGCGGTAGTCGTGCCGCTGGCGTGCCGCGGCAATCCGCAATCCGCGTAGACGCCATTCCACTGTGATTTCCTCTCTCGGCATTCGTCGCCGAGAGGTTGTATCATTGAAAAGTTGCTTGTTTCAGGTCATCCGACCGCAAGCAACGCGTATACACACTCCTGCCATGGAACGTCCGTGGCCGAATAGTCCGAAGGAGGTGGGTGATGTCTGCGCACAAGTACGAACTGATGTTCATCGCCGATCCTGAGCTGGATGAGCGCGGTCTGAAGAAGCTGACCGAGCAGTATCTGGAACTCGTCACCAAGGAAGGCGGTTCTGTTGACGAACCCGATTACTGGGGCCGTCGCAAGCTTGCTTACGAAATCGCCGGCAAGACCGAGGGTAACTACGTTGTGGTGACCTACTCCGCCGAGCCTGCTACGAGCGACGAACTGGATCGTGTGCTCAACCTTAACGAATCCGTGATCCGCACGAAGATTCTTCGCAAGGACGCCAAGTAAGTTTTATCGTCAGCGTTCACGCTGGATGGAAGATAAGTAAGAAGGACACGTCATGGCAGGTGAAACCGTCATCACCGTGGTGGGTAATCTCACCGCGGATCCCGAGCTGCGCACCATCGGAAGCGGCGCTTCCGTGTGCAGCTTCACCATTGCTTCGACTCCGCGCACCTATAACCGTCAGACCGGCCAGTTTGAGGACGGTCAGGCGCTGTTCATGCGCTGCAGTGCATGGCGTGACCTTGCCAACCACTGCGCGCAGAGCCTCTCGAAGGGCATGCGCGTCATCGCACAAGGCCGTTTGCAGCAGCGTTCCTATCAGGCACAGGACGGGTCCAACCGTACTGTGTTCGAGATGCAGGTCGATGAAATCGGCCCGTCGCTGCGCTACGCCACCGCACAGGTACAGCGCCAGTCGTCCGGTCAGGGCGGCTTCGCCGGCCGCAATAACGGCAACGCCGGGTACTCCGGCGGCGCCAGCGGCTTCGGCGGCAATGCAGGCGGCTACAACGGTGGTAATTCCGGCTTTGGCGGCAACTCCGGCTTCGGTGGCGCTCCGAGCGCACCGTCCAACCCGGTGTCCAATCAGGCGCCCGCTGCCGACCCGTGGAGCAACGGCGGCGACGGAAGCAACAGCTTCTCCACGTTCGGCGGCTCCTCCGATTTCGGTGGTGGCGACGACGAGCCTGAGTTCTGATCATCCAGCACACTGCATTTTCAATCGTTCATAAGGAGAACATCATGTCACGTAAGAGGCCGCAACCGCCGGTCAAGCCGTTCAAGAAGAAGCCGAACCCGCTGAAGACGGCGAAGGTCACCGAGATCGATTACAAGGACGTCGCTCTGCTGCGTAAGTTCATTTCCGATCGCGGCAAGATCCGTTCCCGTCGTATCACCGGTGTCACCGTGCAGGAACAGCGTGAGATTTCGAAGGCTATCAAGAACGCCCGCGAAATGGCTCTGCTGCCGTACGCCACCTCTGGTCGCTGAGTTAGGGAGGCTATGAATCATGGCTGAAACCAAGGTTATTCTTACCAAGACCGTTGCCAACCTCGGTCACTCCGGTGATGTTGTCGAAGTGAAGTCCGGCTTCGCTCGCAACTACCTCATCCCGCAGGGCCTCGCCTTTGCCTGGAACAAGGGCGCTGAGAAGCAGATTCTCGCTATGAAGCGCGCTCGTCTGGCTCAGGCTGTCGCCACCCGTGAGGATGCCGTCGCCGCCAAGGCCGCCATCGAAGGCACTGCCGTCGAGATCGCCGCCAAGGTGTCCGAGTCCGGCAAGCTGTTCGGCAGCATCTCCGCCGAGCAGATCGCCATCGCCCTTGAGGACAAGGCCGTTGTCGACCCGAAGGCCATCGAGGTCGAGTCCATCAAGACCACCGGCGAATTCCCGGCAAAGGTCGCCCTCCACCCGGAGATCACCGCTTCCTTCTTCGTGAAGGTCGTCGCTGAGTGATTTCCCCCATTCGCCGCTGCTGGCCCTCGGGGCTTGCGCGGCGGATGATTCCAGACTGAAGTACGTCTGAGCTTAAGCACAAGGAATCCCCCTGCACCGATTGGCGCAGGGGGATTTTCCGTAGGTGGGCATGCTCGGCGATTGTTCGCCGAATATGGCATCGCCGCGCGGCGTCATCGGGCGCAGCGCGGCGATGTTGATTACTGTTGATCAGCGCGGATCTCAGTAGTAGTAACCGTCATCGTCGAACGTGATGGTGACCTTGCCGTCCTTGATGGCGAACGACCCGTTCGCGTGGAACGTATCGGACGTGTCCGAAGGCTTCCACTCATCACCGATCTGCCATTCGTATGTGAGCTTCGCCTTGCCGCTCTTCGTGGTGAAGGACCCGTTTTCGAGATCGATGTCATTGATTTCCGGATACTTGCTGATCGACCACGCGAAATTACGATACTCATCGTCATCGTATATGTTATAGCCGAACGGGCAGGAAGCCGGGCTGGCTTTGGTGGATTCCGCGCATTTGTCGAGTTTGGCGTTTAACGCGCCCTCTAGGTCGCTTTCGAGCTTGGAAGTGGCCTTCACCGTGACCTCGACCGTCGACTCGTTCTGCTTGCCGGTGCGGAACGTGGTGGATTCGCCGGAAATGTAATCCGTGCTCTTCGCGGCGATGCTGTACATGCCGGGGTACAGGCGCAGTCTCCACACGTTGCCGTTCTTTTCCGCGTTCTTGGCCGTCACTGCTACCTTATTGACGGTCAGTGCTTCCGCACAATCGGGAACGGTGACATTGACCGATTTGACCAATGGCGTCGTGATCTGCCAGTTCGGGAAGATCAGGAACCTAGTACCCGACTTGTTCAGGGAAAGAGTCTCGTTGATCGTTGTGCCGTCCAGCGTATAGCTCACCGCAACGGTGGTCGTGCCGTTGCTGGTTTTCACGCTGTCGACATGCGGATTCGAGATGGTCGCGCTGTCAACCTTGGCGACGCTGTTGGACAGCAGTTTGCGCTGATCCTTGCCGATCTGCGGGTCGGCAATGCTGCTGGCCTTGTCGTAGTCGCCGCCGGCAAGCGCGGACACGTAGCTTTCCGCCACGGATTTAGCGCTGAAGACGGTCGAGCTCAGCACGCCGTAGATGATGCCAAGCGCGATGATCGCGATGGCGACGATGCCGCCGATCATGATCGTCTTCTTGGCTTTCGGGCTGAGCGGTTTCTGTTCGACTGCCGGCGCGGCGGGCGCGACGGGAGCGGGTGCAGGTGATGCCGGGGCGGCGATTGGCTGCGGAGCCGACGCTGTAGGGGCTACAGGGGCAGTGGGCGCGACGGTTTGCGTGGGTGCGGGCTGCGTGGGTGCGGGCTGCGCGGACGCGGGCTGGGCCATTGTCTGCTGCATCTGCACTGTAGGCACGGCAGTGGCGGTCCTGACCGCCTTAGGCATGCCGAACTGCGGATCGCAGGCTTTGACGTAATCGACCACGTTCTGCGGCGTCTGCTGCACGGTGCCGCCGACGAACATCCTCCACAGACCCGGAAGTGATGTGATCACCGTCGGTCCGAACGACAACGCGAGCGCCTCGATGGCGAACATCCAGATTCCGGCGACAAAGCAGTACCACAGGGGAACAGTCAAGGAAACCTTGTAGGAGTCGTAGTAGGCGGCGAAGCTCGTGAACGCGAATTCCACGACGAGCCAGAACGCCATCATCGCTACGGGAGCCTTCCACGTGTTTTCCCATTTGGCGTAATACTGGTCATACATGTTGCGTGCCGATGCGCGCAGCGCGATGTACAGTGTGGCGACTACGAACAGCACGAAGCAGAGCCACAACGCCCACGCATACTGGAAATGGCCGGTGAGCTTGAACAAGGTGAACGTGATGCCGGAACCGCTGCCGGAGAACGCCGCGGAAATGCCGCCGAGTGACGCCATGGAGTGCAGGATGAACGGGAGAGCGGGCAATAGCAGCGGAATCAGCAATACGCCGGCGAGGACGTTGCCTGCGGAGGCCGCCACGGCGATCAGCGCAATCAACCCAAGCACGAGGAACAGTGCGCCGTACATGGCCACGGCTTCGACGAACGTGCGCACGAAACCGCGCACGCGATGCGCCCAGCGCCACCCTGCGGTGAACACGTTACCGGAATCGGGGGCGTACTGCGCCAGCGCGTAGCCGGCCAAGGCGCCGAGACCGGCCAGCACGAACGCCATGAAGAACGTGCGGAAGGATGCGCCGGACAGCGAAACGGATGCGGAGAACGGTCCGTAGGATCCGCCCGCTGACAAGGGGAGCGCGGCCGCGAGGACCACGATCACCAGGCCGGACAGCAGGCCGACGATGCCGGAACCGATTACGCCGGTCCATTTGAAATGCACCGCATGCTTGCGGGCCAGCATGTAGATGCCGAACGCCGCGCCGAGCATCAGCGCGATGCCGGGCAGGCCGACCGGGAGGCACAGGTGGGTGCCGTTGTCGCTATAGTCTGAGAATCCCGAGGCGCCGGTCGTCATGTTCAACGAACCGGAGATGCCCATCACGAGCACCGTGATGACGATTTGTAGGATATTCGGCGTGTTGTAGTCCCCGCCGGAATCCGTCAGCATGTTTGAGACACTGGACATGCCGGGAATGTCGGAAAGCGTGCCTTCAAGATTGTCGCCTGCGAAGAAGAACGCGATGGAGCCGAGCAGTGCGAGCACCAGGGCGGCGGCCAGACCGATGCCGAGACCGGCACCCATGGTGGCGATGGATTCCGTCTTGGTCAGAGCGGCGACGGTGGGATTGGTTGCCGTCTGTTGGGGCGCGGGAGCAGCCGGTGCGGCTGTTGGGAATTGCTGTGTCGGCTGTTCCTGCGGGGCGGCGGGCGCGGTCTGGAACTGCTGTGTCGGCTGGTTTTGCAGCGCAACAGGCGCAGCGGATGCGGCAGGTGCGTCCGGCACGGGCGCAGATGCTGCCGGAGCCGTGGGCGTTGTTGGGGCCGTGGGCGTTGCCGGAGTGCTTGCTGTTACAGGAGCGGAAGTGATGGCCTCCGTAGGCGCTTCCTGTGCCGTGTCGGCTGGAGCCGCATCGGAGACAGCCGCATCGGAGACAGCTGGTTCGGCGGCCTCGGCGGCTTGCGGTGGTGTGAGCGGAGAGCCGCAGAAACCGCAGAAACGCGATTCCTTGTCGGTCGGCTTGCCGCAATTCGGACATGACATTGGACAAATACCTCTTTTTCTTACGTAGAACAGTGCGTCGCCGCACGTTCCATCTATTTTAAGGGGGTATTACGCAGATACGAGTTTTGTTTGGGGAAAGGCCGGTTGTGTAGAATTCCTGATGGGATGTTTTCACGAGAGAGGGGAACGCCGATGCGATGCGATCGATGCGGTTTCGAATGGGATGATGATGACGAGCGGTTCTGCTCCCGGTGCGGTGCCGAGCAAATGCCGGGAAATGCGAGCGCAGCGAGGCCCAGATTCTGTTCGTCCTGTGGTTCCCCGATTGAGCCCGGCATGCGATTCTGCAGCGCCTGCGGTTCGCCTGTAGGCGCGGAACCGCAGGCTTCCCAAGCCGCGCAACCCGACTTGTCGGCACCAGCAGCCCTGGTCGCTCAATCCGTTCAGGCGGTTCCTCCTGCCGCAACGGTTCCGCCTGCCCAAGCCGTCCCGTCGGCTCCATCGGACCAGTATGCACCCGCCGCGCAATCCCCCTCCTCCGGTCGCAAGAAGACACTCGTCATCGCGATAGTGGCAGTGATCGCAATCGTCGCAGGTCTTGTCGCATGGAACTTCCTCGCCCACACGAACGACGAGACGCCCGCCCGCAACGAAACCATGTCGTCGCAAGGCAAAACCGCCAAATCCAAAACAAGTGAGCAAAGCAAGACCTGCACCACGACGCCCGACGCAAGTCTGAGCGGCGTCTCGTCCAGTGGAAGCACGCTGATCGCGACTGTTGATTTCTCCGCAGACGCGTGCGACAGCAATGCATGGAAGGGCAAGGACGTCAAAATCTCCATCAAGGATTCCGACAATGAGGTGATCGCGTCCGCAGTATACGATTTCGCATCCAAACCGATACAGTTCAAGAACGGCGAAACCACGCTGAAAATGGCATTCACGACGAATCAGTATTGGCGTGCCGTGAGCCGGATCGAAACCGGTTCGACCAGCATGGTGGTGCAGAAGGGTGCCTCGCCGAACGGCAAGCCGGCCACGGACGTGGACGGTGCCAGGGGTGGCGCGAATATCGCGGACTCCGACATGGAACGATACGCGCAGCTGGCGTTGAGCTGGCAGGTGTCGAACGACAAATCGGCGATCTCTTCGCTGCACGACGTGCCGACCACGCAGCTGTTCAGCAGGAAATACGGCATGGAAGTCGACGGCAAAACGCAGCATTACCGCGACATCTACAAGCAGTATCTCGAACTTCACGCCAAGTGGCCGAACGCGGTGCTGGCGTGGGCCGCGGACTACGACTACTACACACGGTACGGCCACGAGGCCGACTACTATGTGCTGCTCTCCGGCGAGCGCTTCGACTCGGTGAGTGACGCGCGGTCGTGGTGCTCGGCCAACGCGTTCGGGCCGAACGACTGCATGGCGGTGCAGATGAAGTAGGTCCGGCCAGAGCGCGACCGGCGTGCGCCGTGCAAAGTATGTTGCGAAGTATGTGTTGCGCGGAGTGTGCGCCGCAATCCTCGTATCCCCCGTATCGATTGGTGCGGGGGATTGTCGTATGTAGGTGGTTGGGAATCGTGCTGTGGGCGGATTCATCGGATTCGCGTCATAGTCCATGGTGATCCACAGGTTTTTAGAGAAATTGTAAAACGTTGGAATTCCAACGTTTTACAGCGCGACACGCCGTCGTTTGCGTGATAGTCGTTTATGAGTAAACTTATCTCTCGGTTCAAGAAATGACCAACGCCCCTTTAGCTCAGTTGGTTAGAGCAGCTGACTCTTAATCAGCGTGTCCAGGGTTCGAATCCCTGAGGGGGCACAGATAAAGCCTTGGAATTATTCCAAGGCTTTTTTGTTTTCCGGCCACCTATTCGCGCAGCCGTTCCAGAGCGAAACGTCGCCGCTCATAGACCCGCGATGCACGACGCAAAAACCCGCATTTGCGGGGGTGTGGCGACTTCCAACGTGAGGAGTAGGGTGGAGTGTCGTCTGCTTATAGCGGAATCGCAACATCCTGTAGAGAAGAAGCAATTAATAGAGGAAACTGCAGTGGAATACTCACTCTTTACCAAGCTTGCCGCGGAATTCGTCGGCACCGCCGTGCTGATGGTCTTCGGCAACGGTTCGGTCGCCAACGCGGAACTGAAGAACACCAAGGGCTACCACGCCGGCTGGCTGAATATCGCCATGGGCTACGGTTTCGGCGTGATGTTCCCGGTGCTGATGTTCGGTGGCATCTCCGGCGCCCACATCAACCCGGCCATGACCATCGCCCAGGCCGTCAACGGCATGTTCCCGTGGAACGAAGTACTGCCGTACATCATCGCCCAACTGCTCGGCGCGCTCGCCGGCCAGTTGATCGTATACATCACCTACTACCCGCACTACAAGGACACTGAGGACGCCGAAGCCATCCTCGGCACTTTCTGCACCACCGACGCGCATAACGATCGCCTGAACTACTTCCTCAACGAGTTCTTCGGCACCTTCATGCTGGTGCTCGGTGCGCTGTGCTGCCTGTCTCTGCCGTGGGGCAAGGCCGACCTCGCCGCCGCGTCCATCGTGGTCGGCTTCATCGTATGGGGTCTGGTGACCTCCATGGGCGGCCCGACCGGCCCTGGCCTGAACCCGGCTCGCGATCTCATGCCGCGACTGCTGCACGCCATCCTGCCGATTCCGAACAAGGGCGGCTCCCGCTGGGGCGAAGCCTGGATTCCGGTCGTCGCTCCGATCTTCGGCGCGATTCTCGGCGCGTTCCTGTTTAACGTGCTGTTTGCCTGATTCGCGTTCACGCGTGATCGTTCGGCCCGCTGCGGTATTGCGCAGCGGGCTTTTTCATGCTTCATACCGGTCTCACCATAGGTTGGTTGCGCTGAGCGCAATATGGGATTATCGCGCGTTCGGCGCTGGGATATGGTGTGATTGTTTTGCAGGAACATCAAGGAATCAAGGAGAGGGAACCCATATGCATATGGCGATTGCGCTTATTGCAGCCATAGCGGTCACCGCGGGCATCATCTGGTTCTTCTTCGCGCCGCGCAAAGCGTATCGTGCGCGCATCGACGGCGATATGCAGGAAGCGGTGATCGAAGTGAAAGGCGGGTACAGTCCGTCGATCATCGAAGCCGAAGCCGGCATACCGCTTCGACTGGTATTCGACCGCAAAGAGGACGGCGAATGCTCGTCCCACGTGGTGTTCTCCGATTTCGGCATCGACCGCCTGCTACCGGCCTTCCGCACCACCACATTGACGCTCGACCCCCTGCAGCCGGGGGAGTACGGCTTCGCCTGCGGCATGAACATGCTGCACGGCACATTGAAGGTGCTTCCCGGCAAGCATCATGCGGATTCCAAGACGACAGTCCCCGCAGCACCCGCAACGCCAGTAGTCTCCGCTCAGGCATCCAGCGATCCTGCACCGTCTAGTGAGCCGGGCGGCAGCATCCCCGAAGCGGACGAAACAGCCATCCAAGACATCAACAACGCGCACGAAATCACCACGCTGATCCGCAGACTCGTGGTCGCCGCCGTATGCACCATTCCGGTATTCTGCTCATCCATGCTCATGCTGTACCCCATGCCAGCCTGGGTGCAACTGCTGCTCATGCTGCCCGTGATCGGCTACGCCGGCCTGCCGATCTTCCGCAGCGGGTGGGCGGCCATCGCGCATCGCTCGCCTGAAATGAACGCGCTGGTCACCATGGGCACAGCCGCCGCATTCCTCTATTCGCTGATCGTCACCTTCGCGCCGGGCATACTGCCGGAAAACGCGCGTGAACCCTATTACGAAGCCGTAGGCGTGGTGATCACACTGATGCTGGTGGGCCAGCTGCTCGAAGCGAAGGCACGCAAAGGCACTGGCGAGGCCATTCGTTCGCTCATGGGCCTGCAACCGAATACCGCATGCGTGGTGCGCGACGGCGAGGAACGGAACATTCCCATCGACAGCGTTGTCGTAGGCGACATCATCGCGGCACGGCCGGGGGAGCGGCTACCCGTAGACGGCATAGTCGTGGAAGGCGACTCGTCGGTCGACGAATCAATGATCACCGGCGAACCCATGCCGGTGGCCAAAACGGTGGGCGACGAAGTGACCGGCGCCACCATCAACGGTGCCGGCGCACTACGCTACCGGGCCACCAAAGTCGGCAAGGACACCGTACTCGCGCAGATCGTTTCGCTGGTGAAAACCGCACAAAGCTCGAAGGCGCCAGTGCAGCGCCTGGCCGATCGCATCAGCTCGATATTCGTGCCCGCAGTAGTGCTCATCGCCGTCTGGTCATGCGCATTATGGTTCGCATTCGGACCGGAACCACGCATCACACACGCGCTGGTCGCAGCAGTATCCGTACTGCTCATCGCCTGCCCATGCGCGCTCGGCCTGGCCACACCACTATCGGTAATGGTCTCCACAGGACGCGCGGCGCACATGGGCGTGCTGATCCGCTCCGCCGAAGCACTGGAACAATCCGGGCACGTGAACGCCGTCGTGCTCGACAAAACCGGCACCATCACCGCAGGCAGACCCTCGCTCACCGACGTGCTGCCATTGGGAATCTGGCGTCAGAAACCGGACGATCTGCTGGCGCTCGCAGCCACGGCCGAACATGACTCGGAACACCCGCTCGCCGCCGCGATCATCGCCGACGCGAAACAGCGCGGCCTGCTCACCGGCAAGTCGCAGCGCGAGGCTTTCCAAGTACACGCCGGGCTCGGCATCACCTGCACGGTCGACGGTCATGCCGTGGCCGTGGGCAACACCGAGCTCATCGACCGCCTGGACGTTGGCATGCCAAGCACCGGAAACGAGGATTTAGACGCCATCATCGCCGATATGGATGGTCTAGCGGCACAAGGCAAAACACCGATGCTCATTGCCGTCGACGGTGAACTTGCGGGCATCGTCGCCGTGGCCGATACCGTCAAACCGGATTCGGCGCAGGCCATCGCCGCACTGCAATCCCACGGCATCGCCGTCACCATGCTGACCGGCGACAACGAGACCACCGCGCACGCCGTCGCCCAGCAGGTGGGCGTGGACCATGTGATAGCCGGTGTACGCCCGGAAAACAAGGCCGACGAAATCGCCAAACTCCAGGCGCAAGGTTACACGGTGGCCATGGTGGGCGACGGCATCAACGACGCCCCGGCCTTGGTACGGGCGGATGTGGGCTTCGCCATCGGCACCGGAACCGACGTGGCCATCCAATCAGCCGACGTCACGGTGATGAGCGGCTCGCTTCAAGGCTTGGTGCACGAAATCGATCTTGCCCACGCCGCATTGCGCAATATCAACCAGAACCTGGGGTTTGCGTTCGGCTATAACACCGTGGGCATTCTGATTGCGGCAGGAGCACTCTACCCGTTCACCGGCATGATGCTCAACCCGATGATCGCCGGCGCGGCCATGGCGTTCTCATCGCTGTGCGTGGTGACGAACGCCAGCAGGCTCCGCCTGTTCGACCCGGCAGAACATCATGACTACCAAGTAAAGAACAACACACAGAAAGGAACCATCATGGGACTGTTCAGCGATCACAAAGCGAAAAAGGCCTGCTGCGGCGGGCACGCGGAAGCTTCCGAAGGCGCGAAGGACCCGGTGTGCGGCATGACGGTGAACCCGGCAGGCGCCCCGGCCACCCGCGAATACGAAGGAAAGACCTACTTCTTCTGCAACCCCGGATGCGCCGAAACCTTCGACAAGGACCCGGCGAAATACGCCGCCTGAACCACGATGCGGTTCCCGCTTACGCGCATCCAGGAGCTATAACGGTCGGCATAGCGCCTCGATAAGCGTGCATTCTGCTCACGCGCGGCATCGATTACGACAACCCGAGACATCATCTTTGGAATTTCAAGGGAGAGGTCTCGGGTTGTCGCATATCCTCCGCCACGCGTAACGCGAATGGCGGTCTGTAGCGTGGGCTTGCCATACTGAAAACCATGAGCATGACATGGATTCCAATGGTGTTGATGTTGTTGATCGGCGTGGCAGTAGGGGGCGTCGCCGGATTCAGCGTGGGCAGAACACGCAGCCAGGAGGAAACGCGCCAGCCATATGGCAGCAACGCCGCCAATGGCGGTGACGTCGATTCCCTCGCCGAACAGCTCGATGCGGCACGGCTCGAAATCTCACAGTTGGAAACCTCCCGTGCCCAACTTCGCGCCCAACTGGACGGAGCCAACCAGCAGCTCGTATTCGTCAAAAGTCAACTCGCGCAAGCACAACAGGCCGAGCAGATCCGCATCGAACACGAGCGCGAACGTGCCGCGGCACAGGCCGAAACCCAACGTCAGGAACAAGCCCGGCGCCTGCAGGAGCAAAGCCGCGTGATAGAGGCGCTCGCGCCCGTACAGAAGAAT
Organism: Bifidobacterium angulatum DSM 20098 = JCM 7096; assembly: GCF_001025155.1. Lineage (NCBI taxonomy): Bacteria > Bacillati > Actinomycetota > Actinomycetes > Bifidobacteriales > Bifidobacteriaceae > Bifidobacterium > Bifidobacterium angulatum. Next base: position 117,511 of record NZ_AP012322.1, read on the forward strand.
CTCGACGCATTGCAGAACAAGGTTGCCGAGATCGAAGAGGGGCGCAAACGCGAAATGGGCGCGCTCGGCCAGCAGCTCAAAGGGTTGGGCGAACAGCAGACACGTCTCGACCGAGAAACGAATGCGCTGTCTTCCGCACTGCGCAACAACAAGGTCCGCGGCGCGTGGGGCGAAGCGCAGCTGCGCAACATCGTGGAATCCGCCGGATTGTTGGAACATGTCGATTTCGATACGCAGGTAGTGGTCACCGACGCCGATGGCCATGTGCAGCGCCCAGACATGATCATCCATATGCCAGGCGGCAAAACGATTCCGATTGATGCGAAGGCCCCATACGCCGACTATCAGCGCGCGTGCGAGATCCCGGACACCGCACCGGCCGAGGAACTGGCACGGAAGACCGAATTGCTACGCGCCCACGCCAAGGCAGTGCGCGAGCATGTGAAAACCTTGGGAGCCAAAGCGTATTGGAATGCGTTCAGTGATGCGCCGGATTTCGTAATCGCATTCATCCCCAACGAATCGTTGCTGCAGGCCGCCCTGGAAACCGATCCGACACTGATGGACGATGCGTTCGCGCAAAAAGTGGCACTGACCTCGCCGATCACCCTGTGGGCCGTGCTCAAATCCGTGGCCTACGCCTGGCAGCAGCAAAGCCTGACCGACGACGCGAAAAAGCTGTTCGATCTGTCGCGCGAACTGTACGAGCGGTTCGCCAAACTCGGTGAGCATGCCACGAAACTCGGCACGCAGCTTACGCGAACCGTTGCCGCATATAACGCGTTCGTCTCCAGTCTCGAAAGCCGCGTGCTACCCACCGCCCGCAAATTGCAGAATCTTGATCCCAGCACCGTGATCGGCGAAGTGCCTTTGCTTGATTCCGACAAGACCAATGTCACTGAGATCGTCGCGCCCGAAGCCGCCGTGCAGGACGGTGCCCAGGATGGTGTTCAGGGCGATGCGAAAAAGAGTATGCGGGAAGCCTACTGAATCAGTGGGAAGAGGGGTTCGTACACTGGGCACTATGACTGATTCAGGATTCCGCCCCACCGGCGTGAGTGGGTCGCACGCCGACGCCACCGCCACGAGTTTCGCATCACTCGAACCGCGCGACCAGCTGCTTGAGCTATTGCGCGAACGTGCGGCTGGCAAGCCGTTCTCCGAACTGTCCGCCGTCACCTTTGACCATCGTGGCTCCACGGTCGTGGGTCATCTACTGCTGGATGCGTTGGAGGATGCCGGATATTCCGTCGATGATTTCGACGCGGTGGGCGCACTGACCGCTGCCGCAGTGCCGTTGGTGATGTCGGTGGTGCAGGCCGCCGCGTCCCGTGGCGAGGATATCGACGGTTTCGTGATGGATTTTGTGTACCCGTCGATCAAGGGACCGTCGATCAAAGGCCGCCGCGTCGTGCTGCTCGACGCTTGGCTGTCCGAGAAGTCCTACGTGCAGACCTCGTCGTTGGTCACGTTGCGCAACGGCAACGAGCTGAGTCTTGATTTCTCCGTGGTGGAACATGAGGGCGCGAACGTGGTGGCCGTGGCTTCCATGGTGGGCGGTCTTGGCGGTGATGATGCAAAGCATATCGAAGTGATCAACCCCGTCACTGACGAACGTCATGAGCTGCCGTTCGTGCAACTGTTCGACGAAGCAGAGCTACGCTGATGCACGCGCCGCACCCTATCGATGTGGCCGCGAAGGCCTCCGGCGAACCCACATTCCGCGAGGTCGGCGTAGGCCCGTGGGAAGAAGCCCATCCGGGTGAACCTCGCCCGACCGACGTGCAGTATGATCCGCAACTGCTCGACGAAGGCGATCGTCGTAACGTGCTCGACCGGTACAGGTATTGGTCGGTCGCGGCGATCAAAGCCGACTTGGACGCGCGCGGACGCCACGATTTCGAAGTCGCCGTGGAGAACTGGACGCACGATTTCAATATCGGCTCCATGGTGCGCACGGCGAACGCGTTCCAGGCCAGACGCGTGCATATCGTCGGCCCGCATAAGTGGAACCGCAAAGGCGCGTTGATGACCGAGCTGTACCAGCATGTCGAGAATCATCCGTCGATCGCGCAGCTGGTGGAATGCTGGCATAACCGCATCGCCGGTGAGATCGCCGCCGCCCGCGCCGAGGCCGGAGCCGCAGCGTTCCATGCGCATGAGGCCGCCGTACATGGCGATACAGCTGTCGTCGCCGCGGCTACCGCCCAGGTTGATGCGGCCGAGGCACGTATTCGCGAGCTTGAAGCCTCCCGTGTGATCGCCATGGATATTATCCCCGGTGCCGTGCCTATGGAAACCTACCGTTTCCCCAAACGCTGCCTCATGCTCTTCGGCGCGGAAGGCCCCGGCCTGTCCGAAAAAGCGCTCGAACTGGCTGACGATGTGGTCTACATCTCCCAATTCGGCTCGGTCCGCTCCATTAACGCCGGTGCCGCGGCCGCCGTTTCCATGCATGCTTGGATCGCCCAGCATGCAGCAATTCGGGGCTGACTGCCTGACTAGGGGGAGTTGACCTGCCCGGTGCCGGTTTCTGGGGATGCCGGCCGGCACCGGTGTTGGTTCCGGCAGGTATCGGTCGTAGTTTGTCCGTGGCGATTCCTCCGTGCTGTGTCGCACCATATGTCCAGTTCTTCGTTTGGTCTGATTCTTTCCTGTTCTTGTTGTTCCTCGGTTTAGTTTTTCCCGATCCAGTTTTCTCCTGAGCCAGTTTTTCCTTTTGGCCCGGTTCTTCACCTGGTTCAGTTCCTTTGTAGCCCCGATTCCTCCACTGGCTGGATGATTTTGGCGTCTGAGTGGTGCTTCAATGGTTGCTTTTCCCATTGGCTGGATGTTTTGGGCGTCTGAGGGGCATGTGAGAGGGTGTTTTTATCCAGTTGGTGGGAGGAATGGCTGATGGAAGGCTTCTAACCGTCCGTATTCATCCAGCGGCTGGATGTTTTGACCGTTTTGAAGCCATGCGCGAAGCAAAATCCTCCAGCCAGTAGAAGAAATGGACGGATGAGGTTATTCACGAGGCCATCGGTACGCCCGACCTTCGCAGTTTTGCCACCATTGGTTTTATCTGCAGTACATCATTGAACGTAAGCCGGATGATATCCGTGACTCCGGCGCGACGAAGACCTTGCTCACGATTTCGCTCCAATTGAACGGTCTCCTGGATGCTTCTATTGCTGGTCATTTCCGGATCGACGTACTTGGCCGTACCGTCGAACTCGCAAACGATGCTTCTGCCGTCGTCGGTACGCCAAAGAAAATCGACCCTGTATTGCTGTCCGGTTGCGGGATCCACAATAACGACCTGTAACCGCGGTTCCGCAAAACCAGCTTCAATCATCGTTCCGCGCGCAAAGGACTCGCCGCCGTTATCGCTTGCAGCATTGGTGTAGCGCAGCAGCTTGATGATTTTCGAGCAATCTTGAGTGATGAGCGAGCACTCCTTCATCAGTGCCGCCTCATCGAGCCCGCCTGCGGCTGCGGAATCGAAAACTGGTAGTGCGCCTCGGAATTCCTGCGTATTGCCGCAATCGACAAGCGTGCGGGCCTTATTGGTGACCGGGATTCCGCTTGCTATTGTTGCATCGTGCTTTGGGTATGGGCTGTAGATGACATGAAGCTTGTCATGTGGCCGATACGAGCCATGAGTGGAAAGCGTGATGGTTATTTCATGATGAAGGAACCACTGGTGTTCGAAGCCGTATGCGGCTGCTGCGGTGAGCCCGGCAAATACCCAGTTTGGGTGCATTCCCCTGAGCGTGCGTGCCATATGCAGTGATTGTTCGGCGCCGTTTAGACGATTCCAATATTCGTGACGAGAATACAGGCCGGGGTATGGTTTGGCCAGATCGCCCGCAAGATACCTTCGATAGAGGCCTTTTTGGATGAGCGAATTGGTGCTGTGGGCGCAGCATTGCATTTTTTCGGACTGGTCAAGCAGTCGGTCGACTTGAGGATAGGCTTTCATGATTTGACGCTATCTTGCGGAGGCTGCCCTCGGAAAGTCTGATTGCCGGTTGTGGATAACTCGTGGTTCCTGCGCGTGTCGGCGGGTGGTTTGGCGTAATTGGGGAGGGCGGAGGGGCTTCTGCTGAATGGTTTCCTAGGAGTTGAAAGAGACGCCTACCAGGTTCGTGTTCGCCAAAACAGGAATCGGTTTTCCGGGCGCTGAGAGGTGACGGGCTTTTCAGTGCGGATGGATGACGCCTTTGTTTCCGGGCGTGGGCGGGAATGACTGCTGGTTGGCTTGCGAACGTCCTGATTATTCCATTGGCTGGATGTTTTTGGCGTCTGAGTGGTGCTTCAACGGTTGCTTTTCCCATTGGCTGGATATTTTGGGCGTCTGAGGGGCATGTGAGAGGGTGTTTTTATCCAGTCGGTGGGAGAAATGGCCGGTAGGCGGGTTTTGGGCGTCCGTATTCATCCAGCCGGTGGGGAAATCGGTCGCTGGCCGAACTGACATAACAGCACCGGGCAGTATGCATGATGGCTTTGCGGAACTGCGGCCGAGTGGTGGCCGAGCTCGCGGGCGGTCGAGATTCCAAAACGATGTGAGGGGCCTGGAATTGGCATGAAATAGGGCGCGTGCTCGTCACACAGACGCGATACTGTTAAAGCCATGCCTACTTTCACCAAAGAAGAAATCGTGCATTTGGGCGATTTGGCCCGAATCGCACTGAGCGATGAAGAAATTACCCGCCTGCAGGGCGAGCTGAACGTCATTGCCGACTCCATCGATATGGTTCAGGAAGTCGCCACCGACGATGTTGAACCGACCGCCAACCCGATTCCGCTGGAAGCGTACCTGCGCCCCGACGTTCCTGAGACGCCGTTGACCCAGGCCGAGGCTCTTGCCGGCGGCCCGAAGACCGAGGCGGGCATGTTTGTTGCCCCGCGCATTCTGGGAAGCGAGGAGTGAGCATGACGAACGTAGCAGATCTGGTCAAGCTTTCCGCCGCCGAAATGGGCGCGGCCATCAAGAAGGGCGAGGTTTCCAGCCGCGAACTGGTCGACGCGCATCTTGACGTCATCGAAGCCGCCGAGCCGAGCGTGCAGGCCTTCCTGAAGGTCTCCGCCGACGAGGCCCGCGAACAGGCCGATGCCTTCGATGCCAAGAGCGCCGAGGAGAAGGCCGCGTTGCCGGAGCTGGCAGGCGTGCCGATCGCGATCAAGGACATGATCGTCACCAAGGGCATCGAAACCACCGCAGCCTCCAAGATCCTCGAAGGTTGGATCCCCCCGTACGACGCAACCGTTATCGAAAAGCTCAAGGCTGCCGGCATGCCGATTCTCGGCAAGACCAACCTGGATGAGTTCGCGCAGGGTTCCTCCACCGAGCATTCCGCATACAAGACCACGCATAATCCGTGGGATACCGACCGCGTCCCCGGCGGCTCCGGCGGCGGCTCCGCTTCCGCTGTGGCGGCATTCGAAGCTCCGCTGGCCCTCGGCACTGATACAGGTGGCTCCATCCGCCAGCCGGGCGCGCTGACCGGTACTGTCGGCGTCAAGCCCACCTATGGTGGTGTTTCCCGTTTCGGCGCCATCGCCATGGCTTCCTCGCTCGATCAGATCGGCCCGTGCTCCCGCACCGTGCTCGACTCCGCACTGCTGCAGGAGATCATCGGTGGCCATGATAAGCGTGACTCTACTTCCATTCCGGAGGGCCCGCGTCCGATGGTCGCCGCCGCCCGTGAAGGCATGAAGCGCGATCTGAAGGGTCTCAAGGTCGGTCTGATCAAGGAGCTTGGCGGCGACGGATTCCAGCCGGGCGTCGAAGCTCGTTTCAACGAGGGCGTGAAGAAGCTTGAGGAGATGGGTGCTGAAGTCACCGAGGTGTCTCTGCCGCACCTGCCGTACTCCCTGGGCGCGTACTACATCATCATGCCGTCCGAGGTCAGCTCCAACCTGGCCCGTTATGATGGCATGCGCTACGGCCTGCGTGTGATGCCGCCGGACAACGTGCCGCAGACCGCAGCCAACATGATGGCCTACACCCGCGAGGCCGGCTTCGGCGACGAGGTCAAGCGTCGTATCATCCTCGGCACCTATGCGCTGTCCGCCGGTTATTACGATGCCTGGTACGGTTCCGCGCAGAAGGTCCGTACCCTCATCATCGACGACTTCAAGAAGGCGTTTGAGAAGGTCGACGTGCTCGTTGGCCCGACCAGCCCGGTCACCGCCTTCAAGTTCGGTGAGAAGACTGAGGATCCGATGGCCATGTACGCCATCGATATCACCACTATTCCGGCCAACCTCGCCGGCGTTCCGGCCATGAGCATCCCGGCCGGCCTGAGCGACGACGGACTGCCTGTCGGTTTCCAGTTCATCGCGCCGCAGCAGCGTGACGAAGTGATGTACAAGCCGGCCGCAGCTCTTGAAGCCGCGCTGGAAGACGAATGGAACGGCCCGATCTGGAAGTCGCTGAACGCTTCCTGGCTCGACGGCCAGGCCAAGTGATCGACGGATCGGAAAGGATTTAAAGGAATCATCATGGCTGAAAAACTGATGAAGTACTCCGAGGCCGTCAAGCAGTTTGACCCGGTGCTCGGTCTGGAAACCCACGTGGAACTGTCCACCAAGACGAAGCTGTTCTGCCCTGCCGAGGTCTCCTTCGGCGGCGAGCCGAACAGCCAGCTGACCCCGGTCTCCCTGGGTCTGCCAGGCTCCCTGCCGGTGGTCAACAAGACCGCCGTCGACTATGCGATCAAGCTGGGTCTCGCCCTGCATTGCGAGATTGCCGAGTGGAGCCAGTTCGCCCGTAAGAACTACTTCTACCCGGACATGCCGCGCGACTACCAGATCTCGCAGTACGACAAGCCGACCAACGGCAACGGCTATCTTGATGTCGAGCTTGACGACGGCACCATCTTCCGTGTGCCGATCGAGCGTGCGCATATCGAGGACGACGCCGGCAAGAACACCCACGTTGGTGGCGCGGACGGCCGTATCGAGGGCGCCGACCACTCCCTGGTCGACTACAACCGTGCCGGCGTGCCGCTGATTGAGATCGTGACCAAGCCGATCGAAGGCGTGGGCGAGCGTGCCCCGGAGATCGCCGGTGCCTACATGCGTGCCATCCGCGACATCGTGCGTGCGCTGAACATCTCCCACGCGCGTATGGAGCAGGGCAACATGCGTGCCGATGTGAACGTGTCGCTGCGCCGCGACCCGAGCGATCCGTTCGGCACCCGTTCCGAGACCAAGAACGTGAATACGTTCCGTGGCATCGAGAAGACCGTGCAGTACGAGATTCGCCGTCAGGCGCAGATTCTTTCCGAAGGCGGCGAGATCCTGCAGGAGACCCGCCACTGGGATGAGGCTTCGCAGACCACCGCCGGCGGCCGTGTGAAGTCCGACGCCGACGACTACCGCTACTTCCCGGATCCGGATCTGGTGATGCTGCACATCACCAAGGAGCATATCGAAGAGATCAAGGCTCAGATGCCGGAGATGCCGCGTGAACGCCGCAACCGCCTGAAGGCCGAATGGGGCTTGAACGATGTGCAGATGCGCGACATTCTCAACGCCGATGCGCTTGATCTGATCGAAGCCACCGTGGCTGAGGGCGCTACCGCAGCCGGTGCGCGCAAGTGGTGGCTGGGCGAGCTTTCCCGCGAGGCCAACGCCAAGGGCGTGACCTTGGAGGAGCTCCCGATCACTCCGGCCGATGTTGCCGAGATCGAGAAGCTGATCGCCGACGGCAAGCTGAACGACAAGCTTGCCAAGCAGACCGTTGCCGGCGTGCTCGCCGGTGAAGGCACGCCGAGCGAAGTTGTCGAGAAGCGCGGCCTGAAGGTCGTTTCCGACGATGGCTTGATCGACAAGGCCGTGGATGAGGCGTTCGCCGCCAATCCGGATGTTGTCGAGAAGCTCAAGAGCGGCAATATGAAGCCGATGGGTGTCATCATCGGTGCCGTGATGAGGGCCACGCGCGGCCAGGCCGACGCGAAGGCCGTCACCAAGGTGGTTATGAGCAAGATCAAGTGATGTGATCTGACTCGATCCTTTGGCGGGTTCCGGCCCGCCGATCATGCGGGGCGTGTGCTGGGAAACCGGCGCACGCCCCGCATGGCTTTGTTGCGATGCGTATGCGTCGAAAACGACGAGGAAACCATCGTTTATTGGTTTCGCGCCGGTTCGTGGGCGTTATGCGCCTATTATCCTATTGTGTTCCCAGCAATCCTCCAGTCGGGTAGAATACCGTCGGAATGGATGTGGGCAAACCACACGATGTCAATGACGCAAGGATGAAATACACATGCCAGATAATGCTGCACAGTCGGAATCCCGAGAGCTGCCGGCCAGTATCGCCATCCCTCCCGTACGCGGTGAAATGGTGCGTCTGCGCCCGGCTACCGTCGAAGACCTCGACAGGATGGATGTGATCGATGCCTATCCGGGGGCTTCTGGCATTACCGGCAAGGATCGCGTGGCCGAACGTGCCGCCGTGCACGCCTGGGTGCGTCGTTCCGTGGCTTGGAGCAAGGGCGAGGCGCCGGCTGAATCCGGTGTGGGCGATCCTGAGGCTCGCCGCACCATCGCATGGTCGATTATCACCGAAAGCGATCATGATGGCGATGGCGAGATCGACGCCGCGGAAAGCGACAACGTGATCGGCATGATCTTCCTGATCGATATCGACGGCTGGGCCCGTTCCGCGCGCATTCAGGTGATTCTGGGTCAGGATTACCGTGGCCGTGGCTATTCGCGCGACATCATGCCCCGTGTGATGACCTATGGGTTCGCCCCTGAGCCGGCGGGTCTTGGCATGCATCGTATTTGGGTTGCGGTTCCGGAACAGAACACGCGCTCCGTGTCCGTCTACCAGTCGCTTGGCTTCATGCCGTCCGGCCGTTCGCGTGACGCATTGTGGAACGCTGCGCAGAATCGTTATCAGGATTTGATTGTTATGGACACTCTGGTGGACGAGTTCGATCCGATTCGCTCCCTTGACGCGTTCGGTATGCATGTGATCGAAGACAATCCCGGCGTGAAAGAGGCCATGGCCGCCCGTGAGCATTCCATCGCCATCCAGCAGGGGGCGTTGGCGGAATCGGGAACGGCTGGCGGCGATATGGCGGCTCCCGCCCCCGTTGCTGCGGATGTGGATTCGTCGTCTGCCGGCAAGGTGAGCGGCGATGATGCACAACATGATGAGCCTGAGGCAGGTAAAGACGGTGCCGTCTCCGCTGGTGCCGCTTCCGACGACGAGGGCTCGAACTGGCCGTATGCGCAGGGCAAGTCCAAGACGTCAAAGGGCGCATGGTGGCGTACGCTGGGGCGTGGCCGCAAAAGGAACAACGGCAAGTAGACTCGCACTGGCCCCGTGTGGCCGGGTCTGAAGCATTGGAACAAACAGCCCGCATGCGGGCCGGGCACATCATGGCCGTAGCGCCATAGGAACATGAAAGCAAAGGAATGAGCGCCGAAGATCTCGATAATTACGAAACCGACGCCGAACTGGCGTTGTACAAGGAATACCGCGACGTCATCAAACTGTTCACCTACGTGGTGGAGACCGAGCGCCGGTTCTACCTGGCGAATAAGGTCGATTTCAACGTGCGGTCCGCAGGCCAGGACGTCTACTTCGACGTGCAGCTGACGGATGCGTGGGTGTGGGATGTGTACCGCCCAAGCCGTTTCGTCAAGAATGTGCGCATTGTGACATTCAAGGATGTGAACGTCGAGGAAGTGCAGAAAACGGATATCGACATTCCGGACGATATGGGTTGAGCCGCCTTACCGTACTGCCTGTGACGTCGGCTTCACCCGGAATCTCGTCCGGTTTTGACCGATGGGGAATCTATAGTGGCACATTGGGAAGAGCGGGCATGGTCAGTGCCATGTATGGAGGAAGGATGTGGAACCGGCGGGGTGCCGGGCGTCGTTCCTTAGGCTCTAGTAGAATATGCATGATTTGACGTAAGGAGATTGGACGTGACCGACAAGCAGTCCGTAGTGATTATCGGCGGTGGCCCTGCTGGCCTGACCGCGGCTTGGGAACTGATCAAGGACGGCGGTGCCGATAGGTACGACGTTACTGTTCTGGAAGAAACCCATGAATTCGGCGGCATTTCCCGCACCGTGAAGCACAATGGAAACCGCATGGATATCGGCGGCCACCGTTTCTTCTCGAAGGACGATCGCATCATGGATTGGTGGAAGAACACGCTTCCGCTGCAGGGTGCGCCCTCCTACGATGATAAGAAGCTCAATCGCGAGCATGACATGGAACCGGGCGGCCCGGACCCCGAGGTCGAAGACAAGGTGATGCTCAAGCGTCACCGCGTCTCCCGCATCTACTGGAACAAGCACTTCCTGGATTATCCGATTTCCCTGAGCGTGGGCACTTTGAAGGCCATGGGATTCAAGCTGACCATGGTCGCCGGATTCAGCTACCTGAAGTCCATGGTGCACAAGCTGCCGGAAGACAATCTGGAGAACTTCTACATCAATCGTTTCGGCCGCAAGCTGTATTCCATGTTCTTCGAGGGCTATACCGAGAAGCTGTGGGGGCGCCACCCGTCCGAGATTTCGGCCGATTGGGGTGCGCAGCGCGTCAAGGGCCTGAGCATCATGGGTGTGCTGAAGAACGCCTTCCAGAAGCTGCTGCCGAAGAAGCGTGATAATTCCGAGGTCGAGACTTCGCTGATCGAAGAGTTCTGGTACCCGAAGTATGGTCCGGGCCAGCTGTGGGAGACCGTGGAATCCAACTGCGAGAACGCGGGTGTGAAGGTCGTTACCGATGCCAAGGTTATCGAGGTGCGCCAGCAGAACGGCCATATCTCCTCCGTGGTGACCGAGGCCGCCGACGGCACTCGTACCGAATGGAACGCCGATCAGTTCATCTCCTCCATGCCGGTCAAGGATCTGGTCGAGGCCATTGACGCCGCGGGTGTCGATACCGAGGCCGCGGCGACCGGCTCCAAGGCCGCTCCCGAAGCCGTCACCGAGGTGGCCGAAGGCCTGCCGTACCGCGATTTCGTGACCGTCGGCCTGCTGGTCAACCATCTCAAGCTTGAAAACACCACCGACATTCCTACCCTCGGCAATCCGCCGATCGTGCCGGATTGCTGGATCTACGTGCAGGATCCGGGCTACAAGGTCGGTCGTATCCAGGTGTTCAACAACTGGAGCCCGTATCTGGTCAAGAACGTTGACGATACCGTGTGGATCGGCTTGGAGTACTTCTGCGAGGAAGGCGACACCTTCTGGAACATGAGCGAGGAGGACGCGGTGAAATTCGCCATTTCCGAGCTGATGCGCATGGGTGTCATCGAAAAACCGGAGGATGTGCTCGATTCCCATCGCGAACGCGTCAAGAAGGCGTACCCCGCCTACTTCGATACGTATGACCGTATCGACGAGGTCATCGATTATCTTGACGGTTTCGGCAACCTGTATTGCGTGGGTCGCAACGGCCAGCATCGCTACAACAACATGGATCACTCCATGGCAACCGCCATCGAGGCCGTTGACAATATCAAGTCCGGCAAGGCGACCAAGGAAAACGTCTGGTCCGTGAACACCGACCAGTCCTACCACGAGGAGAAGTAGCCGGTAGCAAAGCGATGATTCGCCGATAGGCCGTTATCTATGCCAAGAGCGCACGCCGAAGGAATTCGGGTGCGCTCTTGGCATAGAAACGCATACGATGGGGTGGAACATGGCGTTTCAACGCACGTCGGCAATGATGCAAAAAGCGTACGGAAACCACGATATGACAGCGTGTTGCGTTGTCCGGGGCGGCGTTGTACAGTGAAGCAAGTTCGTGTGCATGGTTTGCCACGGATTCTCATCGCGGCGTGAAGCCGCAATCACTCTTCAGAATCGTCAGGGAATACGATTGGCGAATGCTGTGGAAAGGTATATAACGTGGCCAATAGCCAAGATCTTGAGAGCATGAAATTGCCGGAGCTGAAGGAGCTTGCCAAGCAGATGGGACTGCGCGGCACTTCCACTATGCGCAAGCCGGAGCTGCTTGCTACGCTTCAGGCCGCTCGTTCCGGCGGCGAAGCGCCTGCCGGTGTCACTGTAAAAGCTCCGAAGACCAGCGCTCCGAAGGCCTCTGAACCTGTGGAAGGCAAGAGCGAGAAGACTGCCGAGGCCAAATCCAAGAAGCAGTCCGACGCCGCACCTGCTCAAGCGGATACTGCGGAGAATACCACCCGTCGCGACCGCACCGCCGCAAAGGATAAGGCGCATGAAGCCGTGGATCTGCTGGCCACGCTGGATCTTGACGCTGCGAAGGAAGGCGATCGCAAGGAGCGTAAGCCGCGTCGCCGCATTCACGATGAGCTTGATGGTGAGGAACTGATCGCCGGCAACGTGCGCCGTCGTCGTCATCGCAAGGATCAGGATGCGCCGAGCGAGGAGACCGCGCGCGATCTTGACGATATTCTTGCGTCCCTGCCGGGCGGTAAGCAGGAATCCCGCAACGATGGGGAATCGTATCGTGGCCGTGAAGAGCGCGGCGAGCGTGAGAACCGCGAGGGACGCGACGGACGCGACCGTCGTGGCCGTCGTCTGCGTGGCCGCAACCGTGATTTCGATGAGCGCGACGAGCGCCGCAATCGTAACGAGCGTAACGACCGTAACGACCGCAACGCGGACAATGCAGAGAACGACAACCGCGATGCCGCACGCAACGAGCGTAACGATCGCAATGATCGCAATGAACAGCAGGCCGATCTCGTGCCGGTCGCCGGTATTGTCGACGTGCTGGAATCCTACGCATTCATCCGTACCTCCGGCTATCTGCCGGGTCCGAACGACGTGTACGTTTCCATGGGCCAGGTCAAGAAGTACGGTCTGCGCAAGGGCGACGCCGTGCATGGCGCCATTCGCGCACCGCGCGAGGGCGAGCGCCGCAACCAGCGTCAGAAGTTCGTGCCGCTGCAGTCCATCGATTCCATCAACGGCATGAGCGTCGAGGAATCCATGGGCCGTCCGCAGTTCAACAAGCTCACCCCGCTGTACCCGCAGGAACGCCTGAAGCAGGAGACCACGCCGAACAAGCTCACCGGCCGCATCATGGATATCATCTCCCCGATCGGCAAGGGTCAGCGTGGCCTGATCGTATCGCCTCCGAAGGCCGGCAAGACGATCACCTTGCAGAACATCGCCAACGCCATCACCACCAATAATCCTGAAGTGCATCTGATGGTCGTGCTGGTGGACGAGCGCCCCGAGGAAGTCACCGATATGGAACGTACGGTGCAGGGCGAGGTCATTTCCTCCACCTTCGACCGCCCGGCATCCGATCACACCATCGTGGCCGAACTCGCCATCGAACGTGCCAAGCGCCTGGTGGAGCTTGGCCAGGATGTGGTCGTGCTGCTTGATTCCATGACCCGTCTGGCCCGTGCCTACAATATCGCGGCACCGGCTTCCGGGCGTATTCTGTCCGGCGGTGTGGATGCCCAGGCGCTGTACCCGCCGAAGAAGTTCTTCGGCGCCGCCCGCAACATCGAAAACGGCGGCTCCCTGACCATCATCTCCTCCGCGCTGGTGGAAACCGGTTCCAAGATGGATGAGGTGATCTTCGAGGAATTCAAGGGCACCGGCAACATGGAACTGCGTCTGAGCCGCGAACTGGCGGAAAAGCGCATGTTCCCGGCCATCGATGTGAACGCCTCCGGCACGCGCCGCGAGGAGCTCATCACCGATCCGAAGGAGCTGCCGATCATCTACCGTCTGCGTCGTCTGTTCGGCGGCATGGAAGCCGAGCAGGCCTACCAGACCCTGGTGCCGCGCTTGAAGAAGACGGCATCCAACCGCGACTTCCTTGCCGCGATCGTGCAGCAGGCCAACGCCAGCAACGCCACCAACGGCAACTGAGAGGCGCAAGGTTCGCGTAAGGCTGCATAAGGTTTACGCAGGGTTCGCCATCTGGGTTTCCCTAGGGGTTTGGGCGGGTTCCGGTTTTTGCCCGGGCCCGCCCTTTGCTTGCCGTTTCGCATGGCGTATCGTAGTGCTTCGATTGGAAACCGATTGTGGCCATTCGGTGGGGTAGGCTAACCGTATGAGTGATTCCGAACATAGCGACTGGCAGAAGACCACCATCGATTCGGCCCAGGCCGAACAGCATCCGGAAACTGCCCAGGCAGTCGCAAAGATCAAGGCATTGCGCCAATCCATCGACAATATCGACTCCGCGATCGTCTCGTTGCTCGCGGAACGGTTCAAAGCCACCTCTCAGGTCGGTGTATTGAAGGCTGGCGCCGGATTCGCGCCGGAAGACACAAAACGTGAGGATTACCAGATCGAACGCTTGCACCGTATCGCCGTTGATGCGGGTCTTGATCCGGAAATTGCGGAAATGTACCGCGAATTCGTGGTCACGGAAGCCAAGAAACGCCATCAGCGTATTGCCGACGCCGGGGGAGACCCGGGCGTGCTTGATGTGTTCGCATGATTCCCGCGTGACGCCCACGTGTGAGATATGCGTATGCCAGATGCTCGCAGGGACAGGTGCCTGGACTGAATACAGCAGTTATCCGTACGACTATCTCCAGACATCCCGTGCAATTGCTTTCCCAAACTACCGACGCTGAGGTAGGCCTAAGCGTCGGTAGTTTGCGGAAAAGAAGATCAGCCCTCAAACCATCGACGGTGGGATACCCCTGAGCGTCGGTAGTTTGAGGGCTGATCTCGTGTCTACTTACTTACTCACTTCTTCTTAGGCTTCTTGGCCGGCGGCTCGCCGAGTTCGGATTCCTCGACGATCACTTCGGCTGCGGCCTCGGTTTCGGCCTTGGCTTTGTCCAGAGCATCCTTGGCGGCATCCGCGGTGGCCTTAACGGCCTTGGCGGCGGCAAGGGCCCCGGCGAAGCTGATCTTGCCGACCACGCGTCCGGCCTCGGCGATGTCGCCCAGCGCGCTCTGAATGGATTCGCGCACATCATCGGCCACGCCCAGCGTTACGGACAGGATCGGGGTCTTCATCGAGACCTTCGCCTTGGACTTGATGCCGCGCAGAGCGGCCAGTGCCTCGCCGGCATGGGCCAGCAGCTCCGGGGAGACCTTCGCCGCAGCCGCCTCGTACACGTCCGGAGTTGGCCATGCGGCACGGTGCACGGAACCCTCGCCGGCATGCATCCAGCTCCACACCTCTTCGGCGGCGTACGGCAGGAACGGTGCCAGCAGACGGGCGAACGCGTCCAGCCCCAGACCCAATGCGGTGCGTGCGGACTTGACCGCGGTCTCGCTTGGCACGTTGCCAGTGGCATCGGCGGTGCCATAGGCACGGTTCTTCACCAGCTCGATGTAATCGTCGCAGAACTGCCAGAAATAGTCCTCGATGGCTTCCAACGCCTTGGAATGCTCATAGGAGTTCAGCGCCGCAGTGGCTTCGCGTACCACCAGAGCCATCTTCGCCATGGCCGCACGGTCCAGCGGTTCGGTCACATCTGCCGGATTCCACGTTGCGGTGGCGGCTTCGGCCACATGGTGGTTCTCGTCCTCACGGCCGATGGCCAGTGCGAACTTGGTGGCGTTGAGCAGCTTGATGGCCAAACGGCGGCCGATCTTCATCTGGCCCTCGTCGTATGTGGCATCCAGACCCAGACGTGCGGAAGCGGCCCAGTAGCGCACTGCGTCGGCGCCGAACTGCTTGATCGGCTTGTCGGGCACCACCACGTTGCCCTTGGACTTCGACATCTTCTTGTGATCCGGGTCGAGAATCCAGCCGGACAGTGTCGCATGGGCCCACGGCAGGCACTTGTTCTCAAGGTGGGCGCGATCGACGGTGGAGAACAGCCAGGTGCGGATGATGTCCTGACCCTGCGGGCGCAGATCCATCGGGAAGGTGGCGTTGAAGATCGCCTGGTTCTCTTCGCCAGGCTCCTCCCAGCGGGTTACGATCTGCGGGGTGAGGGAGGAAGTCGCCCAGGTGTCCATGATGTCCGGTTCGGCGGTGAAGCCGCCGGGCACGTCACGCTGGTCCTCGGTGTAGCCTTCCGGCACGTCGTCGGTCGGGTCGATCGGCAGAACGTCTTCGCTCGGCGTGATCGGGTGATCATAATCCGGGGTGCCGTCTTCCTTCACCGGGTACCACAACGGGAACGGCACGCCGAAGAAGCGCTGGCGGGAGATCAGCCAGTCGCCGTTCAGGCCGTGCACCCAGTTCTCATAGCGCACGCGCATGAAGTCGGGGTGGAAGTTCAGTTCCTTGCCGCGCTCGATGAGTTCGGCGTTCAGCTTCTCGTCGGTGCCGCCGTTCTTCAGATACCACTGGCGGGAGGTGACGATTTCGAGCGGCTTGTCGCCCTTCTCGTAGAAGTTCGTCATACGCTTGGTCGGCGTCGGCTCGCCATCCAGGTCGCCGGACTCGCGCAGGTGGTCGACGATGATCTTGCGTGCGGAGAACGTGGTCTTGCCTTCGGTCTCCTCGAAGATCTTGCGGCCTTCCTCGTTTTCGATCCAGTCCGGCACGTCCATGATGATGCGTCCGTTGCGCTGGATGATGGAACGCAGCGGCAGGTTCAGGTCACGCCACCATTCGACGTCGGTCACGTCGCCGAACGTACAGCACATGGCGATGCCGGCGCCCTTGTCCATTTCCGCGGCCTTATGCGCCAGAATCGGCACTTTCACGTGGAACAGCGGGGAGTAGACGTACTGGCCGAAGTACTGCTTGTAGCGCTCATCGTCCGGGTGCGCGATCAGCGCGCCGCAGGCGGCCAGCAGTTCGGGACGGGTGGTCTCGATGTAGATCGGGGTGCCGTCCTCGAAACGGAACGCCACCTTGTGGTAGAAGCCCGGGTATTCGCGCGATTCGAGCTCAGCCTGGGCCACAGCGGTCTGGAACGTCACGTCCCACAGACCGGGGGCGTCCTTCTGATATGCCTCGCCGCGAGCCAGGTTGCGCAGGAACGCCTTCTGCGCCACGCGCTGCGGGTGCTTGCCGATGGTGTGATAGGTCTGCGACCAGTCGATGGACAGGCCGAGGGAACGCCACAGGGCCTCGAACTGCTTCTCATCCTGGGCGGTGAGCTTTTCGCACAGCTCGATGAAGTTCTTGCGGGAGATCGGCACCTGGTCCTTGGCGTCGATCTTCTTGCCGTCGGTGCCTTCGAACGGCGGCTTGAAATCGGGATCGTACTTCAGCGACGTATCCACGCGCACGCCGTAGTAGTTCTGCACGCGGCGCTCGGTCGGCAGGCCGTTGTCGTCCCAACCCATCGGGTAGAACACGTCATAGCCGTTCATGCGCTTGAATCGCGCGATCACATCGGTGTGGGTGTAGGAGAACACGTGGCCCACATGCAGATGGCCCGAAACGGTGGGCGGCGGGGTGTCGATGGAGTACACGGCCTTGCGGTCGCGGGTGTTGTTGAACTTGTAGGTGCCGTTGTCGTCCCAGACGGCACGCCACTTATCTTCCAGGCCGTCCACGCCGACTTTGTCGGGCAACGGGGTCAGATTTGCGTCGATGGATTTGGCTTCAGTCATACGCGCCAGTTTAAGGCTTTTGTATGACAAGAAAGCGCCATTTTCCGCCATAGCGCGGTAGTGGGCGTTGACGTTCGGCAATCATTGTTTGACAATGTTGGCTAGTGGCAGGCGCTCATCGGCCATCTGCGCCGAATAGCCGGCAAGCTGTGTGGATGCAATGACGGCGGTCTTGCGGGCATATAGCCAATCGCTGGCCGCAGTGGAGCTGACGGTGCGCGCGTATGCCTTCAAACCGTTTTCATAGGCTTCCTGCGTGGTTGCATGCACGGCTTGTGTGTACTGCGCTTGCGCGTCCGCGTTCGTGTATCGTGACGGTCCGTTCGGATCGGCGAAATCGGCTGTGCCGTCCACGCCATTGATGGTGGTGAGGAGCAGCTGGAAGTTGCGCTTGCTGAGGCAATCCTGCACGCCTGCGTCGCTGAGGGCCGAAACCTCGACCGAGATTCCCTGCTCCTGCAGCTGATGTGCGATGTTTTGCGCCAACGGCTCGTAGGTTTCGCTGGTCACCAGGTTGATTGTGTCGATGTAGCTTGATGAGAAATAGCTCATAAGCTGGCGCCCTCTGTCCGCATTGTGGGCAATCAGGCCGGTGAGATCCTCATAGCCCGGTTCAAGTGGCCCGATGGGTCCGCCCAACGGTTGTGCCACATCGGACCGGTCTTTGAGCAGCGCTGTTTTGTCAAGCATCATGCGCAAAGCCGTGCGTGCCTGTACATCGGAGAAAATGGAGTCGGCATCGTTGTTGTAGAGCAGTGTGACCTTGTTTTCGCTTGTACCCGCGGAAACACGCAGGTTCTGATCATCCGCGAGGCTATCCGCGGATGCGGGGTCGGAGGGAATCGCAAGGTCGACATCGCCGGATCGCGCGGCTTTCAACAGATTCGAGTTGCTGCTGTAGTTCCTGACGGTAACGGTATGTGTTTTGGCGGTCGATCCGCTGACGGCGGCGAATGCGATCCGCTGGCTTGGGGTGAAGTTCGTGATGCGGTAGGGGCCAGATCCCATGGCCTGATTGGTGTAGTCGATATTTGCCGCGCTGTCGTATACGATGCCGAGACGCCCCGAGAGCGTACGCGGTAGCGTGGCATCCGGCTGCTTCAAAGTGATGACCACGGTCGTGGCATTCGGGTTGGTCACCGAGGCGAGGGCGGCGAGCTTGGTATCCGCTCCAGGCCATTTGTTCGAGACCGCCTGCTGCAACGACCACACCACGCTTGCCGCGTCAAGGGTGTGGCCATTGGCGAACCGTAGTCCGCTACGCAGCGTGAAAGTGAGGGTGAGCCCGTCATCCGAGGTCTTCCAGGATGAGGCAAGGCCGGCGGTAATGCCATTGTCGCTATTGCGGCCCAGCAGCGTCTCGTACACGTTTCCGATAAGCACACGGTCAAGCGAAGCGTTGTTCACGGTGCGAATATCGAGTGTGTCGGGCACGTCCGTAACGCCTACGGCGAGCGTGCCGGTCGATGCCCCGTCGGTAACGCTGAACAGGCTGCGATGCATGATCCGTGGAGCCGCCACCAGCAGGATCAGGGCCAGTACGGCCGAGACGCCTAGGAATATCAGCCAACGGGTCAGTTGGTTTGCGGTGGATTGCTGATTGTGCGACTTCTTCGACATGTGCTCCAGTGTATCGGTGCGGGTACCGTTCCCCGGCGGTTATTGTGGCGGTTGCCGTTACGGTTGGCGCAGCGGTTGCTGTGACGGTTGCCATGGCGCTACCGTGCGGAAGGGCACGAGTCCGCAAGTGGGCATATGCCGCAGTCCGGTTTGCGTGCGTGGCAGATGGCGCGTCCGTGAAGAATCAGACGGTGACTGAGGTCGGTCCATTGCTCCGGAGGGAAACAGGCGGTGATCTCCCGTTCGACGGCCACTGGATTGGGATTGGCATGCCGCCAGTCGCTGCGCCAACGCAACCGTCCGGTCACGCGCATCACATGAGTGTCTACCGGAAAGCCGGGAATATGGAAGGCGTTGCCCAACACCACATTCGCGGTTTTCCGCCCCACGCCGGGCAAGCTGGTCAGCTCATCCATGGTGCTCGGCACTTCGCCGTCGAAGCGACTGGCCAACACCTGAGCCAATCCCAGCAGATGCTTGGTCTTCGTGCGGTAGAACCCAAGCGGGCGGATAATGCGTTCCACGTCCTCGGGATTGGCGCAGGCCAGATCCGAACAGCTCGGATAAGTGGCAAACAATTCGGGTGTGACCGTATTGACCCGTTTGTCAGTGGTCTGAGCGCTGAGCACAGTGGCGATCAGCAACTGCAACGGGGTTTCGAAATGCAACGCGCATTCGGGCTCGGGGTAGGTGCTGCACAATATGGCATATTCCGCATGCATGCGTTCCAGACGGGCCTTACGGGATTCCCGCCCTGTGACAGGGGCGGAGTGAGAGGTCTCGGATACCATTATTCGGCTATTCATCGGCTGGAAGCGCCGCCGTTTTTGCCGCGGACTCCTCGGACTGCTCATCCGGCGGGTCGAAACGGTAGCCCACATTGCGCACGGTACCGATAAGATGCTCGTATTCGCCGCCAAGCTTGGCCCTCAAACGCCGGATATGCACATCGACGGTCCGGGTGCCACCGTAGTAGTCGTACCCCCACACCTCCTGCAGAAGCTGCGCGCGGGTGAACACGCGGCCAGGGTGCTGCACCAGGTACTTAAGCAGTTCGAATTCCTTGTATGCCAGATCGATCGGATGACCGTGCAGGGAAGCGGTGTAACCGTTCGTGTCCACAATAAGATCGCCGGAGCGGATCTGACCGTCGACGGTTGCGGTGTTGCCGTCCATGGCGGGAAGCGCGTTCGTAGGCGCATTACCACGTTCGGACACAAGTCGCAGTCGCCCTTCGACCTCAGCCGGCGAAGCGGTGGAAACCACCACGTCCGCGATACCCCATTGCGAATTGACCACGGTGAACCCGCCCTCGGTAAGCACCAGCACAATAGGCGTGGATAATCCGGAGGCGTGAATCAGATTGCATAGCGTTTTAGCTGTAGCCAGATCGTCACGCGCGTCAAGAAAAAGAATCGTGCTTTCAGGCATTTTCACCAAGCTGGCGGCATCCATCGGAAGAACGCGGATGCGATGGGAAAGCAGCGCAAGCGAGGGCAGCACGGAAGCGGGGTTGCCGGCGGACGTCATAAGCGTCAGATCAGTCACGTCAAACCCCCTGTTTCTGGTTTGCTTGTTGATTTGTGGATATTTTACGCGCATATCGTGGACACGCCGGATATGCGCTGTCTTTCAGAATGCATCTCTTGTGTTTAGAGCATGTAAGGCGCGTGGGGGGATTGAGTAGGATAAGTGAAGTACTGAACAAGAACCGGGAGTTAACATGAGCGAAACCGTGGAAGAACATGGTGCCAAGTGCACGCGAATGCTGGGCGTACAGGCTCTGGCATATGTAGTGTTCATTGTGGTGGCATTGGTGTTTTCCGCCATGCGGGGGCCAATGGATGGGGTGTCTTCGGCGAGCGTCGCGGTAGTGGCCGTGGTGGTGCTTGCCGTATTCCACGTATGCTGGCCATTCCGAGCCGGCATGGCGGATCGCATCATCGGTGCCGTTGCCGGCGTGCTGTCGTTGGCATGCGTTTCCACATCGTTTGGGTCGATGGTCGTTCCCGCAAACGATGCGATTATGAGCAATGAGCTGACGCGCAACACCTATCCGATGCTGCGTTGGGCCGCCGCCGTCGCCGGTCTGCTGGTGCTGCTCACGGTGGTGGCGTTCGGGCGTCAGATGGCACGCGAAGAACGTTCGCATCTGATTCGCGCGCTATCGCATTGCGTGACCGGTGGCGCCGCCTCGATCTCGTTGGGCGGCTGGGTGTTCCTCCCGTATGTTGTGGCGGTTGGGCGTCATGCCGGCGCCACGGCTGGTACCACGAAATTCGTGGCGTTGATCGTCGTGATGGTAGTGGTGGCGTTGGTGCTCGCCTATGCGTCGGTGTTCTGGTGCAGAGAGCTTGATGCCGCCGATAATGCGCGTGAACCGTGGGTCGGTGTGGCCCTGCTGCCGGTGATGCTGTTTGGATTAGTGGTATTCGCCGCCGCCTTGCTGATTCAGATTGTGGGCTGGTAGATATACTCGCGACGGATTAAGGGCGGGGGCTTTGCGAAACAGTTCGCAAAGCCCCCGCCCTTATCCGTCATGCAATCATTGGAGGAATCACAGGCCAAGCAGACTCAGATGCTCAAGCAGCACCTTCACGCCAATAAGAATCAGCACAAAGCCGCCGATGATCTGCGCGGGCTTCTGCCAATGCGAGCCGAATAATCTGCCAATGCACAATCCGGCAGCCGCGAACAACCCGGTTGTTACGCCAATGATGGCGACCGATAGGCCGATATTGAGATTCATGAATGCGAAACTCACGCCCACGGCGAATGCGTCGATGCTGCATGCGAACGCAATCGGCAGCATGTGCCGCCAATCGAATGCCGGGGTTTCCTTGGCGTTCTCCTCATCCTCCTCGAACGCCTCGCGGATCATATTGCCGCCGATCAGCAGCAACAGACCGAAAATAATCCAGTGATCCACTGCCGTCACATATTTGCTGAACGTGGATGTTGCGTAATACCCGATAACCGGAAACAACGCCTGAAACCCGCCAAACCAGAGAGCGGTTTTCAGCACATCGCGCTTGCGAAGCCGTTTGACGGTCAGGCCCTTGCCGATGGAAACGGCAAAGGCGTCCATGGAAACGGAAATGGCGATGAGAAACGTCTGTAGCAGCATGGGTTTGGTAAAAGGTTCATCCCGCTGGTCTCCCTACGGGATGGGCCTCGACGGGGTGGCGCCCGCCTACGCCTAGGGGCATCGGCATGGAACCGCCTCCGTTGATAGCGGGCTTCGCGTTCCTAAGCGAATACCGTTCGCATGCCGTAATTACATGAGCCACTATAACGTCGCATGGGGAAATCGGGCGTTTGCGCCCTGCCTTTACTATGAATTCCCCGCAACGGTGCAAATCCTCCACTGGCTGGATGTTTGTGGCGTGTGAGGGGGTCGTCAGCGTCCGCATTTCCCATTGGCTGGGTGATTTCGGTCGCTGGACGGCATGTGAGCGGGATAAATATCCAGCCAGTGGATGTTTATGGCGTGTGGGGATGGGCTGAGCGTCCGTATTTTTCCAGCGGCTGGATGTTTTTGATCGCTGACTGGCATGGGAGCGAGAAAATCATCCAGTCACTGGGAAATTTAGGATGCTGGCCGAGGAAATCGGGGGAGTTGAAGGAATTGGAGGAATCGGAGGAACAGAAAAGCCCGCTGCGCAAACAGCGGGCTCTGAGATACAGAGGAGGAAGAAGAAATCACTTCTCGCTTTCGGCGAGGCGCTTGCGTGCCGCGACGATTTCCTCCTCAGCCTTTGCAGCGCCGGTCCAGTAGTCGCCCGGCAGGACTTCCTTGCCCGGCTCCAGGGCCTTGTACTGCTCGAAGAAGTGCTTGATTTCAGCCTTGTGGTACTCGGATACGTCCTCGACATCCTTGATGTCGTCGAAACGCACGTCGGCGGGCACGCACAGGACCTTATCGTCTCCACCGGCTTCGTCCACCATGTGGTACAGGCCGACGGCGCGGCACTCGACCACGCAGCCCGGGAACACGGAGTTCGGGATCATGACCAGCGCGTCCAGCGGATCGCCGTCCTCGCCCAGGGTGCCGTCGATGTAGCCGTAATCGTCCGGGTAGCCCATGGAGGTGAACAGGGTGCGGTCCAGGAACACGCGGCCCGTCTCGTGGTCGACTTCGTACTTGTTCTTGGAGCCGCGCGGGATCTCCACCACGACGTTGAAGGTTTCTGCCATTTCGTTTCTCCTTGAGATGGGGCAGGTTGTATTTCCGATACCCACAATACCTCTTTCCGCCGAAGTACGGCAGGCACGTCATGGGTGCTGGAATGGATGCGCCTATGAGTGGAATGGCTAATTAACCATGTTCGCTGGTTGCGATGGTTGGAAGATGCTAGTCTTTGTGTTTCGTAAGCAATCAAGCATGGGCAAGACGGCCTGTGCTTATGCGAACAGTGTAGGGGCTGTTATGACAAAAAAAATAAGCATAAGCATCAACCTGACTAAGAAACGTATCGTGGCCATGGTGTTGGCGGTGTATTTCTGCCTTCTCGGGGCATCGTATTTCGGGTTGCACCGGGCGCAGGATGACTGGCAGATAGCGTATTTGAGATGGGATCAGGCTACGTTGATCTCCGGTGAAATCGTCGATATCAAAGCGTTGAAGGCTTCCTTGAAGGAAGCGGGGGCCAGGCCTGAGGCATCGGGATATTCCAGTCCGCCGGATACGAACAGTCTGCTGATCTGGGACGTGTGGATAACATGGTGGAATACGCGTAAGAGCTACTACGCCGTCAACGACGAAACCGAGCAGCATCTTGACTATACGGATGCGGTGCTCAACGATCAGCGCCATTTGGAGCAAAACAAGTCGGAGTGACGACAGCAAAGCAACAGTAAACAAAGCGGGTGGTCGAATCGGAATCAACGATTCGGCCACCCGCTTCATTATGGCGGTTGCGTTCGGGCGGCCGGGCCTCGGAGCGCAACCGCCATGCGTCTTGCGTTAGCGCATCAGCGACATCAGCGGACGATGTGGAACACGTGCGCCACATCGGCCCACGGCGCCAGCGAGACGAAGTTGTCCCAACCCCACGTGAACTCATGGCCGGTGAGTTCGTCGCGCACCTGAACGTCGTGCTTCGGGTCGATGTCAAGATCGGGCAGTTCAAGATGGATCAGCGACTGATGCGCGTTATGACCGTCGAGATTCACCACCACGATCAGCGTCTCCGGCTTGCCGGTGCTGGTCAGTTCGGCGGGGGTGTGGCGGGCGAACGCGATGATGTTCGGATCGGATGAGGGCAGAATGCTCACATTGTGGTAGCTGAAGGCTTCCACGTGCTCGCGGCGGATCCGGTTCAGACTGGTCAGCAGCTCGGCGATGCCGTACTTGCCGGCATCGTCCCAATCGCGCACTTTGACCTCGTACTTCTCGTTGTCGATCTGCTCCTCGAAGCCGGGGCGCTGTTTGTTTTCGATGAGCTCATAGCCGTTGTAGATGCCCCAGCTCGGGGAGCCCATCGCGGCGAGTACCGCACGCACCGCATGGCCGGCGATGCCGTTGTCGCGCACATAATCGGTGAGGATGTCCGGCGTAGTGGGCCAGAAGGTGTTGTGCTGGTAGTAGCCGTCGTCGCCGTTGGTTTCCAGCAGGTACTTTTCCAGCTCCTCCTTGGTGTTGCGCCAAGGGAAGTAGCAGTGCGATTGGGTGAAGCCCACGTAGCTCAGTGCGCGCATCATACCGGGTCGGGTGAATGCCTCGGCAAGGAACAGCACTTCGGGGTGCTTCTTGGTGACGGCTGCGATCACGTCCTGCCAGAAGCGCACCGGCTTGGTGTGCGGGTTGTCCACGCGGAAGATGGTTACGCCCGCCTTGACCCACAGGTCCATGATGCGTTCGACTTCCTTTTCGATGCCGGGCATATCGGCGTTGAAGTCGATGGGGTAGATGTCCTGATATTTCTTCGGCGGGTTCTCGGCGAAGGCGATGGTGCCGTCGGGCTTGGTGCGGAACCAGTTCGGGTGCTGCTTGACCCACGGGTGGTCGGGGGAGCACTGCAGGGCGAAATCGAGTGCGACTTCGAGGCCGAGCTCATGGGCGCGGTTGCAGAACGCTTTGAAATCGTCCATGGTGCCGAGCAACGGGTCAACGGTGTCGTGGCCGCCGAGTTTGGAGCCGATGCCGAACGGGGAGCCGGGGTCGTTCGGGCCGGCGATCAGGGAATTGTTGCGGCCTTTGCGATTGGTCACGCCGATCGGGAAGATCGGCGGCAGGTATACGATGTCGAAGCCTTCGGCTTTGGCACGTTCCAGGCCGGAGAGCGCGGTGACCAGTGTGCCCTGCTTGATCCTGCCATGCTGATCGTCGTACACGGCGCCTTCGGAGCGTGGGAAGAACTGGTACCATGCGGCGAAGCTGGCTTTCGGGCGTTCCACCTTGAAACGTTGCGGCGCGCTGGGTGACAGGCCGTCACGCAGCGGATTGGATGTGTGCAGTTCGCTGACATCGCTGCTTGTTGCGGCGGCGAGACGTTCCTGCGGGGAAAGCGAGGCGTCGGCCATGGTCGCGGCGGCGGCCTCCAGCGTTTTACGCTGATGGGCGTTCAGCTTGGCGTCGCTGGAGGAAGCCCAGCGTGCGAGCAGTTGGGAGCCGGAAATCAGCGCGTTCTCCACATCGTCGCCCACCTGCACTTTGATGGTGGCGTCGTGCAGCCAGGAAATATAGGTATCTTCCCAGCCTTCCACGGTGACGGTCCATTCGCCCAGCTGTCGCTTCACTTTGGCGAATTCCGGTTCCCACGGCTTGGCGTCGCTGTGTTCGCCGCATGTGAGTGTGACCGTCCAACGGTCCAGACCGGGGTTCACGCAGGTCATCGGCGCGCGCAGCATCTCCTTGCCGCGCGGATTGCGTACTACAGCCGTGGCTCCGACCTTGGTGCGCCCCTCGATGAATACTTGCGCGGTGACTTCGAACGCCTCCCCGAGTTCCACACGAGCGGGGTAAACGCCGTGTTCCTCGTTCGGGGTGATGTCCATAACATTGACGCGCCCGAACTGGCCGGGTTCGGTGACGGGAATAATGGGGGCCGGCGCCTCGCCCGGGGTCACCGGGGCGGGCGTTTTGGCGGTTCGCCTCTTCCTTGTTGCGGTCGTGGCACGTTTTGTCGTACCGGTCGTTCGTTTCGCGGGCGACGATGTGCTCTTCTCCGCTGTGTTCTCAGTGGTCTTCGTCGACATGGCAGCCTTCTCCTTGCTACTCATCAATGGTTTCACTCCTATTGTATGTGCGTGCTGGCGAAGGATGTGGATGAATCTGTGGATGGCCGTTTCCCCGTGTGCATAACTTGCCGTAATGAGCGCCGAGAGCCGCGTAATGTGCATAACCTGCAGGCTGAGTTATCCACAACACGCCCGGCTGGGGGAGTGTCGACCACAGGGGGTGGGAAACCGTCCATTGCGCTCGCCTGTTCTGACAGTCTCGTTGATATCTATTCGGCATGGCGGCCGGATGGGGAAACCACGTATGTAGACGTATATATAGGAGGAAGAGCATGGGCACAAATGTGCGACGATACCTGACAGGTCTGGTGGCGCTTGCCGTTGCGCTGGCGGTGTTGCTGGGGCTTTCGCCGGCGGCGTTCGCAGCGTCATTGGACAATCCGCCGCCGGGCACGAACCTGTGGTATCGCGTCGACGGTCGGAATCTGCTGATCGGAGCCATCAAAAAACTGCCCGACGGCAGGCTCGCATACTGCATGAGAGCCGGTGCCGAAGCCGGTAACGACTATTCGGGCGAACGTAAGATCGACGACAACGGGAACGTGCGTCGCATCGCCTGGCTGGCAAATCGCTACCAGAACAGTCGTGATGCGAAGATCCATGCCGCCATAGGCGTCCTTGTGCACCGGCATATGGAACTCGACCCGCAGGCGTGGGCGCGCCATTGGGCGGTTATCTCGGCGCAATACCCTGATCTGGATGCCATCGCCAACCGGTTGTGGGGCGAGGCCGGCACCAATATACCGTTGGGATTGCAGGTCTCCAGCCAAATGGTGGACGGTCTGCGATCGGGCTGGGTCGATGCCGTGGTGAAAAGCGACGGCAAGGCGCTCGCCGGCATTCCCTATTCCGTGCGATTGGAAGGGCCCGCGAAGTTCGATAATGGCGGTCAGTCGGTAAGTGGTGTTTCGGGAAGCGGCGCGATTCGCCATACCTGGCATGCCACCGGAAGCGGCAAGGTTGCAGTGCATACGCAATACCAGTCGCCGAAGGCATTGCAGCTGATCAGCAATCAGGATTACGCGTGCTATGGCAGTCAGGAGCAGGTTGCCGGCGATGGCGTCGCTTTTAGGGTGCGTAAGGATTTCACGCCGGCAGTGGCCACGGTTACCACCAAGAAAATCGTGGATGCGGGAGAAACGGTAAGCGATAAGGTCACGTCGAAGGCGACGGGAGCGGATAACCATTGGCCTAAGAACATGGAGCTGTTGGCTACCGGCTACTACTTTGATGGGATTTCCGCAAGCGAGCTGAACGCTCCATTGAACCCGAACGATGGTGAAAGTGTCGAGACTTTCCTTGATCGCATCGCACGGCGTGGGCACAGGCCCGCGGCCTACGGTTCCGCCACTTTCACCGGATCAGAGCAAACGAAGACGGTGACGGCGACGAGTGAGCCGGGTGGCGCAGAGGAATACCATGCGCCGGCGCGGGGCGGCATCGGCACATGGGTGTGGGCGTTCGATGCCTCCGCGCAGCCGGGGAAGGCGG
This sequence comes from Bifidobacterium angulatum DSM 20098 = JCM 7096, assembly GCF_001025155.1. Classification (NCBI taxonomy): domain Bacteria; kingdom Bacillati; phylum Actinomycetota; class Actinomycetes; order Bifidobacteriales; family Bifidobacteriaceae; genus Bifidobacterium; species Bifidobacterium angulatum. The sequence continues at coordinate 145,318 of NZ_AP012322.1, forward strand.
GCGAATACCTGAGCGGTGACTCGATCAGCGGGTTCCTTGAGGCCGAGGAGACCAATTCGAACCGTTCCAAGGTGCAAGTGGAATCGACGATCACCGAGCATTCCCCGGCGATCGGCGCGCAACTCAGCGACACCATCACTGTCGACGGTTTTCCCGAAGACCATGGGGAATTCGCGGGTTCCGAAGTATTCGGCATCGGTGCCGACGAAAAGCATGCGCAGGTAAGCGTGTGGTGGGCCGGGGATAAGGACGACCCCGGCAGCGATGAGGAATACAAGCCGGCTGGCGCTGCGGTGCCGCAGGAAGATGAACATCATAAGCTGCTGGGTACATGGGATGTGCCGGCGAAGAACGGTACGATCCGTGTGGGTGCCGGTTCCTTGGATGCTCACGGCAAGCCGATCAACATCATTGCCGAAGACCATGGCTGGTACGTGTTCGTATGGAGTTTCGCAGGCGATGACCGTGTTATGCCGGCCGTCAGCGCCTACGACGATCAGTGGGAGCAGGCCAGGGTGAGCGTCGAGCCTGAGGAAGAGGAGGACGAGGAGGACGAGGAAGAGGAGACGGTCGAAGAAAACGACGAACCGGAAACGCCTCTGGCCTCGACCGGCAGCGATGTGGCCTTCGCCATCGCCATGGCGCTGATCGCGCTTGCCGCTGGAAGCCTGATTCTGGTGCTGGCTCACAGGCGTGAATCGTTGTAGGCCATGGTGATATGAAACAAGGCTAGGAACCACATGATTCCTAGCCTTGTACTTGGTAGCGGGGCATGGATTTGAACCATGGACCTCTGGGTTATGAGCCCAGCGAGCTACCGAGCTGCTCCACCCCGCGACGGCTTGTCTTTTTGACAGCTCAATCAACCATAAGCGATACATAAAATATGTCAACTATCGGCGTGTCGTGAATATCATCGGGGGGAATTGGCCGCTTGCGCTGCATAATAAGAACCATGCCTATCAAGATCCCCAGTGGCCTTCCGGCCAGAGCCATCCTCGATTCTGAGCGTATCTTCGCTCTGGAAAAACCTGAAGCGGAGTGTCAGCGCGTTCGTCCGCTCAAACTGGTGATCCTGAATCTTATGCCGAAGAAGATCGAGACCGAGACACAGCTGCTCAGGCTCATCTCCAAGAGCCCGTTGCAGGTGGAGATCGACTTCATGAAGACCTCCACCCACGAGGCGACGCATGTGTCTGCCGATCATCTGGTGAAGTTCTACGAGACGCTTGACGCGTTGAAGGACAACTATTACGACGGTTTTGTGGTGACGGGCGCCCCGGTGGAGCATATGCCGTTCGAGCAGGTCGATTACTGGGAGGAGTTCCAGCGGATTCTCGATTGGGCGTCCACGCACGTGTTTTCCACCATGTACCTGTGCTGGGGCGCGATGGGTGCGCTGTACCAGCGGTATGGCGTGCATAAGGTGGATCTGCCCGAGAAGATCTTCGGTGTGTTCCCCCAGTACCTGCAGGACGAGTATTGCTTCCTGACCAATGGGTTCGACGAGATCGCATTGCAACCGCATTCCCGTCTTGCGGGCGTGGATGAGGGCGATGTGCGTGCCAATCCCGATCTGCAGATTCTGACGTGGGGGCCGGAATCGGGTCCGGGGCTGATCGCCACGCGTGATTTTTCCGAGGTATTCGCATTGGGGCATTGGGAATACGGCAAGATGACGCTTGCCGAGGAATATGAGCGTGACATGGCCAAGGGTATGACCAACGTGCCGTTCCCGAAGAACTACTTCCCCCATGACGATCCGAAGCTCGAGCCGTTGTTCGCCTGGCGCGCGCATGCGAATCTGCTGTGGCGCAACTGGCTGAATTGGGTGTATCAGACCACGCCGTACGATCTGACGGAGGTGCCGGAGCTGAGGGCCCATAAGCGGTTGGGTACGGATAGGTCCATTCGCCATGAACCGGCCGGCCCGCGTTCCGACGATTTCGCTCCGTTCCTTACCGATGGGTATGGTGTGATTTCCTCAAGGTGACGCTTCAAAGTGCATGCATTGTTTGGCGAATATGCGGCAGTCGTTGATGAGGCGGTTGCCGCATAGTTGTTGTGCGCCCCTGTACGCTGATTCCCGGTGAAGCCCGCATATTGATTATGTTTGAGTCCACATTTCAAGACGGAAATTTCTTCATGCGGACACATAGTGGACATTTCGGTCGGCAGCGAAATGTGATAGAAAACGTTGTCACGTCAAGCTTGTTAAGGCTAACACGGAATATGGGATTGTCAATCCGCTGTATTTTCCCTCGTGTCGAAACGCCGAACGAATCCGCACAAAACTGCGGTTTGCGGTTGTCGTTGTTGCGTTCGTCTAGAAGGCGGCGAATAATCTTCACCTAGCCATTCGAGATTGAATGCCGATGCGGCAGTTCAGCCCCTCGATTTGCGCCCCGCCGACATGAGCCTGCGAGCCCAAACCGAGATGGACGGAGATGTTACCGGGAGGTCACATTTACCGGTTGTTTAGGGATAGACTGGCAGCAGACATGAAGAAGTAGGAGGCGCGAGAATGCACGAGACACTTTTGTCCGGGCTCACACTTGCTGCGAGCGGGCCGGAGATCCCCTCCGTCGATGAATTCCTTCCCCCGGAGATTCTCTTCCAAGGTACCCCGTTCGCCATGAACCGCATCATTCTGGTGCGTGTGATTATGACGGTCATCATGCTGATCGTACTTGGCGTGAGTGCCGCAAAAGCGAAGCTCATCCCCGGTCGTTGGCAGGGATTCATCGAGTGGGGCATTGAATATGTGCGCGACAAGATCGTGTACGAAGTAATGGGCGAGACGCGAGGCAAGCGTTACGTCCCGATGATCACCACGTTGTTCTTCACGATTCTGCTGTTCAACATCTGCGGCATTATCCCGGGCATGAACATCGCCGCCACCGCGACGATCATGATGCCGTTGGCGTTCGCGTTGTGGACCTTCGTGCAGTATTGGCGCACCGCCTGCCGTGAGCAGGGCTTCTTCACCTACCTGAAGAAGGAATGCATCCCCCAGGGCGTTCCGGCACCGGTGCTGATCATCGCAATCCCGATCCAGCTGCTTGACGTCGTCGTCATCCGCCCGGTCTCCCTGACGGTCCGACTCTTCGCCAACATGCTTGCCGGCCACATCATCGTGGCGTTGTGCTTTTCCGCAACACAGTTCTTCCTGATCGAAGCGCACAACTGGATGGCCGCATTCGGCGCGGCAACCTTCCTGTTCGGCTTCATCATGACGTTGTTCGAAGGCTTCGTGGCATATCTGCAAGCGTTCATCTTCGCCACGTTGTCCACCGTGTACATCAACCTCAGCTATCCCGAGGACTGACGTACAACAGTAAGATTTGTAATTCGTTACTTGCGAATTCAGTTAGAAAGGAATCAACCCATGGATATCATCACGCTCGCTGAGGTTTCCGGCAATCTGAGCGCCATCGGCTACGGCCTCGCGGCCATCGGCCCTGGTATCGGCGTCGGCATTGTATTCGGCAAGGCCATTGAATCCACCGCCCGCCAGCCTGAGCTTAGCGGCAAGATCCAGACCCTGATGTGGATCGGCTTCGGCCTTATCGAGTTCCTTGCCCTGCTGGGTATCGTCGCTGGCTTCATCTTCGCCTGATCTCAAGGAACCGGTAATACAACGAACGAAGTGAAAGGAGGCGGATATGGAGACATTGGCTGAAAGTGGAATCATGCTGTTCGTCCCGAAGATGTACGACATCGTCTGGTCGGCCATCATTCTCGTCATCGTCGCCCTGTTCTTCTACAAGTTCTTCCTGCCTAAGTTCCAGGCCGTGTTCGATGAACGTGCCGCGAAGATCGAAGGCGGCATCGCCAAGGCCGAGCAGGCCCAGAAGGATGCCGATGCAGCCAAGGCCAAGTACGAGGCTCAGCTGAGCAACGCACGCGTCGAGGCTTCCAAGATCCGTGATGATGCACGTACCGAGGCATCGCACATCGTTGCCGATGCGCGTTCCCGTGCGGAAGCGGATGCCAACCAGATCACCGCTAGCGCTCAGCGTGCCATCGCATCGCAGCAGCAGCAGGCTCTGGTCTCGCTGAAGGGCGAGGTCGGTGCTCTGGCAACGGCTCTGGCAGGCAAGATCCTGGGCAGTGAGCTGCAGGACGAGAAGGTGCAGTCCTCCATGATCGATCAGATGATCGACAGCATGGATTCGGACAAGCAGTGATATCAGGCAGAGAGAAAGGCAGGTGACATCATGCGAGGAGAAGCATCTCGTATTGCGGATCGCGAATCGCGTGATTTGCTGGCATCCAAGCTGCGTGATACCCGTGAGGATGCATGGCGCATCGGCAATGAGCTGTTCGTCATCACCTCGCTGCTCGACGGTAACGTTCGCATCGAGCGTGCGCTGACCGATGTGTCACGACCCCTTGAAGACAAGGTTGCGGTTCTGAACACCCTGTTGGGCGATCAGGTGCATCCGATGACGATGGAGATCATGACCGAGGTCGTCAAGCGCCGTTGGAGTCGCGCCGCCGACATCGCGAATGCGGTCGAGGACTTTGGCGTAGACGCCATGATGTATTACGCGGACGCCACCGACAGCACGCTGCAGGTGTCCATCGAACTGGCCGAGCTGCACTCCGCGCTGCTGAATACGCCGGTGGTGCGCGCCAAGCTCTACGACGAGACCGTGCCCAGCGAGGCCCGAGTCAAGTTCTTCCATGAACTGTTCGACGGCAAAGGGCTGAACAAGGTCACGATGCGTCTGGCCGAACACGCCACGGAGAATCTGCGCAGGCGTCGTTACCTGGAAACCATTCAGTGGCTGATCAACAAGCTTTCCCGTCATATGGGCGAGTCGATGGTCATCGTGACTACGGCCACGCCGCTGAAGCAGGAACAGATCGACAAGCTCATCGCAGTGTATTCCAAGAAGATCGGGCGTGCGGTCCACATCAATTCCGTGGTCGACCCGTCCGTGCTTGGCGGCATGCGCGTACAGGTGGGCGACGAAGTCACGGATAACACCGTGGTGGCGCAGCTGGAGAACTTGCAGCGCAGCGTAAAAGCCGTATCCTGAACGGCCGGAAACGCTGAACAAACAGATTTTTACACAACAATAAAGGAGAGATCATGGCAGAACTTACCATTGATCCTGCCTCGGTGCGCAAGGCGCTTGACGATTTCGTCCAAGCGTACAAGCCGACCGACACCCCCACTCAGGAAGTGGGCTATGTCGCGACGGCCGGCGACGGCATTGCGCACGTGACAGGTCTGCCTGGTTGCATGGCCAACGAGCTGCTGACCTTCGAGGACGGCACGCAGGGCCTGGCGTTCAACCTTGATGCTCGCGAAATCGGTGTGGTTATCCTCGGTGATTTCGCTGGTATCGAGGAAGGCCAGGAAGTGCGTCGTACCGGCGAAGTGCTCTCCGTGCCCGTAGGCGATGGCTACCTTGGTCGCGTCGTTGATCCGCTGGGTCGTCCTATCGATGGCATGGGCGAGATCAAGATCGAAGGCCGCCGTATTCTGGAAGCCCAGGCTCCGGACGTTATGCATCGTCACCCGGTTGACGAGCCTATGTCCACCGGCCTGAAGGCCATCGACGCAATGACGCCAATCGGCCGCGGCCAGCGCCAGCTCATCATCGGCGACCGCCAGACCGGTAAGACCGCTATCGCAATCGATACGATCATCAATCAGAAGGCCAATTGGGAATCCGGCGACCCGAAGAAGCAGGTCCGCTGCATCTACGTGGCCATCGGACAGAAGGGCTCCACCATCGCATCGGTGAAGCAGTCCCTCGAAGAGTCCGGTGCCATGGAGTACACCACCATCGTGGCCTCCCCGGCATCCGATTCCGCAGGCTTCAAGTACATTGCTCCGTACACCGGTTCCGCTATCGGACAGCACTGGATGTACCACGGCAAGCACGTCCTGATCGTCTTCGACGACCTGTCGAAGCAGGCCGAGGCCTACCGTTCGATCTCTCTGCTGCTCCGTCGCCCGCCGGGGCGTGAAGCGTACCCGGGTGACGTCTTCTACCTGCACTCCCGTCTGCTGGAGCGCTGCGCCAAGGTTTCCGATGACCTCGGCGGTGGTTCGATGACCGGTCTGCCGATCGTCGAAACCAAGGCGAACGACGTGTCCGCGTACATTCCGACCAACGTGATTTCCATCACCGACGGTCAGATCTTCCTGCAGTCCGATCTGTTCAACGCCAACCAGCGTCCTGCAGTGGACGTCGGTATCTCCGTCTCCCGAGTCGGTGGCGCAGCGCAGACCAAGGCACTGAAGAAGGTCTCCGGCACGCTGAAGATCTCCCTGGCCCAGTACCGTTCGCTGGAATCCTTCGCCATGTTCGCCTCCGATCTGGATGCGGCTTCCAAGGCCCAGCTGAACCGTGGCGCGCACCTGACCGAGCTGCTCAAGCAGCCGCAGTTCTCGCCGTACTCCATGGAACAGGAAGTGGCCTCCGTGTGGGCCGGCACCCATGGCAAGATCGATGATCTGCCGCTGAGCGACGTGCTGCCGTTCGAAAAGGGCATGCTGGACTACCTGGAGCACAACACCGACATTCTTAAGACCATCCGCGAAACGGGTGACTTCACCGCCGATACCGAGGCCGCTCTCGACAAGGCAGTGGACGAGTTCCGCGCAACCTTCGTGACCAGCGAAGGCAAGCCGTTGGTCGAGAAGAAGCCCGATACGGAGCATGCCGCCCCGATCGAGCAGGAAAAGATCGTCGCGGGAGAGAAGTGATCCATGGGCTCGCAACTCGCATTGAAATCTAGGATCGCCTCCACCAGCTCGTTGGAGAAGATCTTCAACGCGCAGGAGATGATCGCGTCTTCGCACATCGCCAAGGCGCGTGATGTCGCCTTGAACGCGAAGCCGTATAGCGATGCGATTTCCGACGCCGTGCAAGCTCTGGTACAGCATACCCATATCGATCATCCGATTGTGAAGAAACGCGAGAACGGCACTCGAGTGGCCGTTCTCGCCCTCACCTCGGATCGTGGTATGGCAGGTGCCTACACCTCCTCGATCATCCGCGAAACGGAATCACTGCTGGCCCGCCTCGATGAGCAGGGCAAGCAGACGGAACTGTACGTGTATGGTCGTCGCGGAGTGTCGTACTACAAGTATCGCAATCGCGATATTGCAGGTACGTGGGAAGGCAATACCGACAAGCCCGGCGTTGAAGTCGCCGAAGCGATCTCGAACGCACTGATCGACGCGTATATGAAGCCTGATGAGGAGGGCGGGGTTTCCGAGCTCTACATCGTCTTCACCGAATTCGTCAACATGGTGGTGCAGAAGGTGCGCGTGCTGCGCATGCTGCCGGTCGAGGTTGTTGCTGATCCGAGCAAGGTCAACAACGACCTGAACGCCGAAGCCAGCCCGCTGTATTCGTTCGAACCGAGCGTGGACGAAGTGCTGGACGCGATTCTGCCGAAGTACATTCAGTCGCGCATCCACGAATGCCTGCTTACCGCAGCCGCATCCGAGACGGCAAACCGACAGAATGCCATGCACACGGCGACCGAAAACGCCCGCAGCCTGATCGACGATCTGACGCGTAAGCTCAACGCTTCCCGCCAGGCTTCGATTACCCAGGAACTTACCGAAATCATCGGCAGCGCCGACGCGCTGAATAAGAAGGAAGAGTAGGAACGCATATGGCTGAGAACCAGACTGCAGAAGCTACTGAGCCGATCGCCGGACGCGTTACGCGTATCCAGGGTTCGGTTATCGATGTTGAATTCCCGGTTGGCCATCTGCCCGACATCTACAACGCGTTGACCGTTGAGCTGTCCGACATGGGCACCAAGGAGGAAGGCGAAGGCGGCAGCCACACGATTCCGCTGGAAGTCGAGCAGCACCTCGGCGATTCCACCATTCGTGCAGTCGCCCTGAAGCCGACCGACGGTCTTGTCCGTGGTGCCGCAGTGCACGATACCGGCAAGCCGATCTCCGTGCCGGTCGGCGACGTGACCAAGGGCCATGTCTTCGACGTGTCCGGCAACATCCTCAACAAGAAGCCGGACGAGACCATTACCATCACCGAACGTTGGCCTATCCACCGCAATCCGCCGGCATTCGACCAGCTGGAGTCCAAGACCCAGATGTTCGAAACCGGTGTGAAGGTCATCGATCTGCTCACCCCGTACGTACAGGGCGGCAAGATCGGTCTGTTCGGCGGCGCAGGCGTCGGCAAGACCGTGCTGATCCAGGAAATGATTCAGCGCGTGGCTCAGAACCACGGCGGTGTGTCCGTGTTCGCAGGCGTCGGCGAGCGTACCCGTGAGGGTAACGATCTGATCGGCGAAATGGACGAGGCCGGCGTGCTTGAGAAGACCGCACTGGTCTTCGGCCAGATGGATGAGCAGCCGGGTACCCGTTTGCGTGTTCCGCTGACCGCACTGACCATGGCCGAATACTTCCGTGACGTGCAGAACCAGGACGTGCTGCTGTTCATCGACAACATCTTCCGCTTCACCCAGGCGGGCTCCGAGGTGTCGACTCTGCTGGGCCGTATGCCTTCCGCCGTGGGCTACCAGCCGAACCTGGCCGATGAGATGGGCGCCCTGCAGGAGCGCATCACCTCCACGCGAGGCCACTCCATCACCTCGCTGCAGGCCATCTACGTGCCGGCCGATGATTACACCGACCCGGCTCCGGCAACCACCTTCGCCCACCTCGACGCGACCACCGAGCTTTCTCGTGAAATCGCCTCGAAGGGCATCTACCCGGCAGTGGACCCGCTGAGCTCCACCTCGCGAATCCTTGATCCGCGTTACGTGGGCCAGGCTCACTACGAGTGCGCCAACCGTGTCAAGGCGATTCTGCAGCGCAACAAGGAGCTGCAGGACATCATCGCCCTGATCGGTATCGACGAGCTGAGCGAAGAGGACAAGACCACCGTGAACCGTGCTCGTCGTATCGAGCAGTTCCTCGGCCAGAACTTCTACGTGGCCGAAAAGTTCACCGGTCGTCCGGGCTCCTACGTGCCGGCCGACGAGACCATCGAAGCCTTCACCCGCATCTGCGACGGCGTGTACGACAACGTGCCCGAGCAGGCCTTCTCCGGCATCGGCGGCATCGAGGATCTCGAGCGCAAGTGGCACGACATGCAGAAGGAATATGGTGACTGATGAGTGAGAAAGCCACGATGCAGGTGAACATCGTCTGCGCCGAACACCCGGTGTGGAGCGGCGAGGCGTTGCAGGTCACCATTCCCGCTTCCGGCGGTCAGATGGGTATTCTGCCTAATCATGAGCCTGTGCTCACGCTGATTAAGCAGGGTAAGCTTGCCGTGGTTGAGAAGGATGGTTCCCGTCGCGAAATCGAAGTTGCGGACGGATTCATCTCCTTCGATTCGAACAAGCTCACCGTTGCGGTCGAAGATGCCGGTACGTTGAAGCGTGCCGAGGTCGAAAGCGCAGAATAACCGCACTGGCGATACGTCGACGATCAGACGATCAGCGGTGATGAGTCGACGACTATCGTTTCCCGATGGGGCGGCACTCTACATGGGTGCCGCCCCATTCTTGTATTTTCCACATGCCCTGGGTTGGTTGCGACTGCCGGTCATGGTGTTGTGGCAGTTTCCACCGGTTGCCGTCGGTGCCTTCTGATGACCGCCGGCATAGCCCTGAGCCGTCGATGGGGCGATTGGCCGGAAGATTGGACCCATGCGCTAGGGTGGGCTCTTATGCGAATTCTGGTTGCCGATTGCTCCGCCGAATATTCCGGCCGTCTTAATGCCTCATTGCCGCTTGCCAAACGCGTGCTGCTGGTCAAGGCCGATAACAGTCTGCTGATCTTCTCCGAACTCGGGTCATACAAGCCGCTCAACTGGATGGCGGCACCTTGCACGCTCAAAGACATCACCCCGCCCGACGCGGACGATGATGCGGATACGCCTGCCCCCGAGAAGGTGCTGCGCGTCGCCTCCGCCAAGTCCTCCGACGTGCTGGAAGTCACCTTGCAGCACATCTATTCCGATGAAACCTATGACTTGGGCGAGGACCCAGGATTGATCAAGGATGGCGTCGAAGACCACCTGCAGCAGTACCTGGCCGAGCAGATCGAACGCATCGGCAAAGGGGCGAAGCTGGTGCGCCGCGAATACCCGACCGCCATCGGTCCGGTGGACATCATGGCCATCGATGCGAACGGCGAGCACGTCGCCATCGAGATCAAACGGCATGGCGGCATCGACGGCGTGGAGCAGCTTACACGCTATTGCGAGTTGCTGAACCGTGACCCGCTGCTCACACCCGTGCACGGCATCTTCGCCGCGCAGACCATCACCCCGCAGGCCCGCGTGCTTGCCGAGGACCGCGGATTCCGCTGCCTGATTCTCGACTATGAGGAGATGAAGGGTGTGGAGGACGATTCGCTGCGCCTGTTCTAGCGTTTCCTCAAACTACCGATGGTGAGCACCCCATGAGCGACGGTAGTTTGAGGAAATGGTTATCTGAGGGGTAATGCGGCTTTCAGGCTGCGGATACTGGTACAGATACAAGTGGGATGTGGGATAGTGGCATAAAATGGGGTCTTCCCAGCTCACATTGAACCGGGAAGACCCACTCGTTGTAATGTGCCATTGGGCTCGCCGTCACATGGCGTAACGGTACATCAGTACGCGGCGAGAATATCGACCACGAACACCAGCGTGGAATTCGCCGGAATCGAGCCGGAAGCCTTATTGCCGTAGCCCTTGTCGGGCGGGATCACCAGCAGTACCTGCGAGCCGACCGTCTGACCGATCAGGCCATCCTTCCAGCCTTGGATGATCTGCCCGGACGATGAGACGTCGGCGTCGAACGTCGTGTTCTTATCCCACGAGGAATCGAACTGCTTGCCGTCGGTCGTCCAACCGGTGTACTTCACCACGGCGGTCATGGAATTCGTGATCTTCGTGCCCTTGCCCTTGATGAGCGTCTGGGTGATCTGCTTGTCGACCGAGCCCTGACCGTTCATATCGATGGACGGCTTGCCGTTCTTGCCCAGCGTCACCTTTGGCAGACTCGCCGGAACATCGGTGACCTGGTCGCCTTCGGCACGGGTGAGATCCTTTGACTTGGATACGAGCGTGTAGACGAGGATGTACGAGGTGTTTGCGGAATTGCTGTCGTTGATGCCGAATGCGATGGAGGTGTTGAGCTTCTGCCCGATCATCGCCTTGTACGGTTCGATCTGCTTGAGGTTCGAGTCGGACAGCAGGATGGAGCAGTCGGGGGTGTTCTTCTCCCATGAGCTCATGAGTTCGGAACCGTCCTTGACGTTTATCGCAATGCCTTGGGCGCACACGCGGTCGCCCTTCTGGATGGTGGCGCCATCGCCCTTCTGCAGCACTGCGTAGGTGTTGTTCTGCACCGTCATCGGGGTCTTGAACGTGACCTTCGGTTTCTCTCCGAGCTTACCGGTGGCGGTGATGCCGGCGATCTGGTCCATATTGACCGTCTGCTTGCTGGATTCCTTGGATGAGGACGATGATGAGGATGAATTGTTGGAACAACCCGCGAGTGTGGCGCACATGGCCAGCGCGCATCCGGCCGCCAAGGCGGAGCGGAGCAGCGTGGTGATCTTCTGTGAATGCATGATATACCACTGTAGCCGGAAACCTTGATTTTCCGGCGATGACGCCCTTTGCTAGAATGGCTGGGTTATGAGTTTTTTAAAGCGGACAAACGAATCCGAGGTCGAAGCCATGGATAACGAGCCAAACGCTGAGAAGAAAGCGCGTCGTCATGCGGTATTGATGCGCGGTGTGGTAACACCGATTCTGGGACTGCTCGCTGTTGCGGCCATCGGACTTGGCATTATGAATGCCACGGAATGGAAGCCCAGTCGTACGATTACGGCGCAAACGCAGGTTTCCGGCAGTCGTTATGTGGTGACGGATCCCGGTGTGGCCGGCCTAGTGGATAGCGATGTGAGGGTGAAGGTGCTGTCTGGCGGATCGGGGAAGGTCTGCGTTGCCGCCGCCTCCGCCAAGGATGCCGCCGGATGGTTGTCCGGTGAACGCTATGTGCGCCTGACTGGTCTTGATGATTGGCAGACGCTGGGTACGGAGAAGGCCGGCTCGTCGTCAGGGCAGAATGCCGGAACGTCGCAGGACGGCACTGTGGAAGGCGTCGATTTCAAGGATTCCGACATGTGGCATGCCGTGACATGCGACACGAAGAGCGTTGAGTTCGAAAGCAATGTGAAGAACGATTCGACGGTTCTGCTTGTTGATTTGGGCGAGAAGCAGAATGCGGATATCTCGTTCACCTGGACGCGTAAGACGCTGCCTGATTTTGCTACGCCGTTCTATTTCGTTGGCGGTTTGCTGGCTGTGGGGGCGGTGCTGACCGCTTCCGTGTTCGCCATGCCTCCGCATCGCCGCCGTCATCGCATGGTGATGGGTACTGCCGGGCAGCTTGACGAGCATACCGATCAGCAGGCTGAGGAGCCGGTCGAGGAGGTGTCCATCCGTGAGGCGCTGACCGGCAGCATGAGCAGTCTTGCCGCCGCGTTCAAGCCGAGCAAGCGTGGCGGGCGCCGTCATGCCGCTGCGGCCGGGGAGGATGTTGAGCAGCCGACAGTAATCGATCCGTCCGCTCGTAATCTGGTGGCTGATGCAGCCGGTGCTGCCGCGGATGATGACGATATGTCCGTCGGCGAGGAGACTTCGGTTATTTCCGCGGACGAATTGCAGGCGTATTTCGCGCGATTGGCTCAGGAGTCCGACGAATCCTTCGGTATTGCCGAGGATGGCGATGCTGCCGATACGGGTATCACTGATACGGATGCCGCCGACGTGGCTGATTCCGCCGGTGAAGTGCATGATGATTCCGCTGATGCTGATGCTGATGCTGATGCTGACGCTGACGCGGAGAACGAGCCTGTTGAATCCGCCGATCCAGTTGAATCGGACGATACCGCTGAATCCGACGAATCGGACAACACCGATGAACGTGATGATCCGAACGACGATAGCGAAGCGGATACCAACGCCGAATCGGACGAGTCGCATACGGCCGATGCGGTTGACGATGCAGTCGAGGCCGCTGATGCTGATGCCGATGCATCGAATGAGGAAGTGGCTGACGACCAGCCCGACGATGCGTCCGATAACCAGCCCGATGATTCCGAAGCGGAGCCGGTTGAAGAATCCGCCGACGATTCGCCCCAATCCGAACAATCGTCCGAACAATCTGATGACGAAACCGAAGACGGAGCCGACGAAGACGATCATGCCGCCGAGCAGTCCGCCGAGGAGGAATCCTGATGAAGAAACGTACCGTTACCAAAGCCGCGGCATTACTGGTCAGCGCCGGCATGCTGGTCTCCCTCGCAGCGTGTGAAGGCCAGGTGCCGCAAGCCACGTCAAGCCAGTCGTCCGAACAGTCCTCGCCTGATCTGACCACCACCCAGGAACACGCGATTCGCAACAAGATCCTTGACGTGATCGACGCGGCCGACGCGGCACAAAGCGCCGACGGCCTCAGCGAACGCGTCACTGGCCCACAGCTCGACATCCGTTCCAGCGAACTGACCATCGCCAAGGCCACCGGTAGCATGCCGGCCAAGGCTACGATTCCGCGCAAGATCACGCAGACCGTCATCCCCGTTAACGACGGCTGGCCCCGCACCGTGTTCACCATCACCACCACCACCGACGACCAGCAGTCCAAAAGGCTGCTGGTACTGACCCAGGACTCGGCGCGTGACAACTACAAGCTGTGGGGCGTCGCACGACTGTTCCAAGGCGCGAAACTGCCTAAGTTCGAAGTGCCCAAGCTGGGCAGCGAAATGGGCACCGCCAAAGACGCCAAACTGGTGGCGACCCCCGCCGAAGCGGTCAGCGAATACTGCGATCTGCTGAACAAGGGCGATGCCAGCGCCTACAAGAAGAAGATCGCCGACGACATGTTCCGCAGCGATCTGGAGAAGCTTTCCGCCACGGTGCAGCAAGGCATGGAGGCTAACAAGGGCACGCAGCAGCAGGTCTTCACCGTGCCGAAGGACCAGATCAAGATCATGCGTTCGGCGGCGGATGGCGGCGACCTGGTCGTGGCGCGCATCGATTCCACATGGACCAGGCAGGCCGGTGAAGGGCGTGAATCATTGCCTGCCTCCGACGAGGAAAAAGCGTTGTTCGGCAACGGCAAGGCCACCAGCACCATGAAGGTCACCTATGTGAACGTGGTCGCGTTGTGGATTCCCGCAGCGGGTTCGAATCAGCAGATCGTCGCCGTGGGCGCCGAACGCCAGCCCATCAAAGTGGAGGCGATATAAGCCATCCCATGCCGTGCGCACGGCATTCGCATGCCGCCGCTAGCACACATGGGGCTTGCAGCACGGCGAATTTTGCGTAGCACGAAATCGTTGCTGGTACTTATAGTTAAGCCAGCAACGATTTTTGTTTTCGGGAGGGCAGATGGCAGGTCAGCAGCAGTTCAATCCAGGAGTTTCGTTGGCGGGCGCGGTCGATCTGGAAGCGTTGAAGCACCAGGTCAAAGCCGAGCCGGGGCAGGCCGGTGGCGCTCCGGCGGCAAGCGGCTATGTGATCGACACCACGGAGAACACGTTCCAGGCGATGGTGCAGACCTCGACCACGTTCCCGATCCTCTTGTTCCTGTGGATTCCGACCGATGACCGTCTGTTCCCCATGGCCCGTGCGCTCGCCAACGCGGTGAACGCGATGAACGGTCAGATTCAGCTGTCGCGTATCGATATCGCATCCAACCCGTCCATCGCCCAGGCATTGCAGGTGCAGGGCGCCCCAGCACTGTTCGCGTTGATCGGCGGTCGACCGATGCCGTTATTGCAGGGCCTGCCCAGCGACGAGGAAATGCAGCAGATCACCGAACAGGTGCTGCCGAAGATCGTGGCCATGGCCCAGCAGGCCGGCGTAAACGGCACGGCGCCATATTCTGGCGATCCGGATGCCGATGGCGCGCAGGGCGAAGGTGCCGCGAATCCGGCTTCCGTGGTGCCACCGGAACATCAGGAGGCGTATCAGCTGGCGCAGGCCGGCGACTATGCCGGTGCCGCGGCGGCGTATGCGCAGGTGCTTGAAGCCGATCCGAATGATGCGCTCGCGGCCCGTGAACGTGCCAAGGCGCTGCTGTTGGCGCGTTCCGCCACCGCCGACGTGCGTGATGTGCGCACCGCCGCGGCCGATCGCCCCGACGATGTGGAAGCGCAGCTTGCCGTGGCCGATATCGATATGATCGGCGGTCAGATTCAGGATGCGTTCGACCGTCTGCTGGACTTCGTGGCTGCCGGGCATAAGACGGATATCGAACCGGTTCGCCAGCGCTTGCTGGAATACTTCGCCATTCCCGAGGCTGGCGATCCGCGTCTGGTTGCGGCTCGTCGCCGTCTCGCCACGCTGATGTACTGACGGCTGATGTACTGACGGCAAAGTCGCAGGAACCGGCATATCGACAGCGGGCGGAGCGTAATGCTTCCGCCCACTGTCGTCTCTATATCTGTATGGGCATATGGGCGCTATCCGAATGGTGGGCTCTGCGGAGATGAGGCAGACGTGGTACTGATGCCGAAGCCGGTTGCGTCTGTCTAGTCGCCGATTCTGTTCGTGCCGAACACCTGTTGGAAGCTGGGGCCCTTCTCGCTCAGCTCGGCCTCGAACTCGCCCGCCCACCTGCTGAACGGTCTTGCGGCCAGGCTTTCGTTGCTGAACCGTGGCTGGTCGGTGACTTCGGTCAGGCAGAATTTCGGAATCGTCAGGTTCGTCACCGGCCCGCTGCGCGCGGCCTCCGCCACGATAAGCGGTGCATTCGTCGCGCCGAACACGTCCACGTTCCAGCCGTCCTCGGCGATCCACACGGAATAGCGGTTCTTGATGACCGTATCGCCGCCGCGCGTGATCAATTCCGCGGCGATGCGGGTATCGATTTCCATCTCCTTCTCATACCGTGTTCCCAGCGATGCCGGCCCCTTCACCGTCACATACGCGTGGGAGAACTCGTCACGGTAGTCGTGCAGCACATCGATGGGGTAGGTGTCGCAATCCATGGTGAGGCTGATGCTGTTGGAAGTGAGTCGCACGCGCAGCACGTAGTTGCCGGAATGCACGTAATAGCTTTGGATGACGAGCTTTGGGGGATTATCTCTGCGATATTCGGCGGGCAGCGCATGGCAGAAGAAGCGCCGCTCGTATTGGAAATCATTCGTTGGCTCGGACATAATTCAAGTCTAGACGGTTTTGTTGCGAGCAATGCGGCGATTATGGCGTTATATGGCGCAATGCGCGCGGTGCCGTGTCCGTGGCGGAGGTTTTCGTTCAGATGGTGTAGAGTGGGGGAGTTGCTTGGGTTTGTAGCTCAGTGGATAGAGCGTCTGTCTCCGGAACAGAAGGTCGTGGGTTCGATCCCCATCAAGCCCACCGGTAGGGTTCCAGCCATTCGGCTGGAGCCCTTTTTCATGCGCGAGGTCCTGCAGGCGTGTGCACGATATGCGTGCGGCTCCGCAGCGGCCGGATTGCGGTCAGGGATGGCACGCGTGCGAGGGGAGCAAGTAGACTGCTGGGAAAGACGGACGGCATTGATTGCCGGACGAAGCTTACGGCACGCGTGCACAGGCGCATGCCCCGAATCGCAAGGAGCGTACAATGAACGAATCTCTTGAAGCAGTGGCAACCACCCAGGCGCCGGCCGCATTGGGCGCATACAGTCAGGGCGTGAAGGCGAACGGCTTCGTATTCGTCTCCGGCCAGCTGGGCATCGACCCGTCCACCGGCGAACTGGCCGGTGCGACCGCAGGCGAGCAGGCGGCGCAGGCGCTGAAGAACATCAAGAACATCCTCGATGCCGCAGGCAGCAGCCTCGACAAGGTCGTTCGCGCCACCATCTACATGAAGAACGTCGATGATTTCCACGAGGTCGACACCGTGTACGCTCAGACCTTCACCGGTTCCGTCAAGCCTGCCCGTGTGGCCTTCGGCGGCAACAACATTCCGAAGGGTGCGCTCGTCGAGATCGACGCCATCGCCGTGCAGTGACGATTGCGATGATCGCAGCACAGTGACATTGGTCCCGGTTTCGTCCGGGTCTAATCCGTCTGGCCCCGTGTGAAGTTGATTCCCACGGGGCTTTTGCGTGCCGCCACAGGTGCACGATAATCCGAATACTGCCCCATGCGAGGGCTTCGCGTACCCGCATACCGTATAGTTGCCCCTTGGATGCGCGTGCCGGAACGGTCGCATCCATCACAGCATCGCGGGCAAGGAGCATATACGAATGACCGTGCAATCGGACAATGAACGCAGACGGCCTGAAACGGCGGGGGAGTCAAGCGTGACGGAAACAATGGAATCCGCGCAAACGACGGGAACCGCGGGAACGGAAGTAACGGACGAGCAGGGCGGCCTTGAACGCAAGATGAGCGCCCGCCACCTGACCATGATCTCCCTGGGCGGCGTAATCGGCACAGGCCTGTTCCTCAGCTCCGGCTACACCATTCACCAAGCCGGGCCATTCGGTGCGATCCTCGCCTACGGCATCGGCTCGCTGCTCGTATATTTCATCATGCTGAGCTTGGGCGAGTTGTCTGTGGCCATGCCCTACGCCGGTAGCTTCCACCTGTACGCCAAACGATTCATCGGCCCCGGCACCGCGTTCACCATCGCCGTGCTCTACTGGCTGAACTGGGCTGTGGCGCTCGCCTCCGAATTCACCGCGGCGGGCCTGCTCATGCAACGATGGTTCCCCGATTCTCCCGCATGGATATGGTCTGCGGTGTTCATCGTCGTGGTGTTCCTGCTCAATATTCTTTCCGTACGCTTGTACGGTGAATCGGAATTCTGGTTCGCCAGCATCAAGGTGATTGCCATCATCGCGTTCATCGTGGTCGGCCTGTTCGCAATCTTCGGCATCATCCCCATCAAGGGCTACAGCCATGCGCCGCTTTTCGGCAACTTCGTTTCCGAAGGCTTGCTGCCGAACGGCATCATCCCGATCTTCTCCACCCTGCTCACCGTGGTGTTCGCCTTCTCCGGCACCGAAGTCGTGGGCGTGGCCGCGGGCGAAACCAAGGACCCGCAGAAGGCCATCCCCAAGGCCGTGCACACCACCGTGCTGCGTCTGGCCATCTTCTTCATCGGTTCCATCGCTGTGATGTCCGCGCTCATCCCGTGGCAGAAAGCCGGCGTCGACACCAGCCCGTTCGTGCTCGTCTTCCAGTCCATCGGCATGCCGTTCGCCGGCGACATCATGAACTTCGTGGTGCTCACCGCAGTGCTGTCCGCCGCGAACTCCGGCCTGTACGTGTGCTCGCGCATGGTCTGGTCGCTCGCCAAGGAGCATATGATCCCGTCCGCGCTCGCCAAAACCAATTTCCATGGCGTGCCGGTGTTCGCCGTGCTGTTCAGCATGGCAGGCAGCCTGCTCGCCCTGCTGTCGTCCGTGGTGGCCGCGTCGACCGTGTATCTTGCGCTGGTCGCCGTGTCCGGCTTGGCCACGCTCGTGGTGTGGGCGTCGGTATCCGTATGCCATATGCTCTTCCGCAAGCGTTGGATCAGTGAAGGTCATAGCGTGAGTGAACTGCGCTACAAGGCTCCCGGCTACCCGTTCGTGCCGATCGCCGCGATTGTGATGTGCGTCGGTGCGCTGGTGCTCGTGGTGCTCGACCCGTCGCAGCGTTCGACCCTGCTGTACATGATTCCGTTCGTCGCGTTGTGTTACGTGGCCTACTACGCTTCCGAAGCGTGGCGTCGCCGCAGGAACGGCAAGCGCTGAACCTGCGCTGAATCTCACCGCCGGATCGGCACAACCCGCGTAATCCGTGATTTCACCCCTCCCTTTCCCTCCACTCGGGCGTATGTTCCACGCCTTGAAGCGAAGCGGAATCGGAGGGGTGATTCTGTCTGCGCGCTCGGTAGACTTGGAGGAATGAGTCCAGAAGCGCTTAGTGAACTGATTTTCAACATCGTCAACGACCTTGTGAACGAAGGCAAGGCCGGTACGTTAACCGCAGATCTTATCCCCCCGCAGGCCAAGTTCGCCGTGATGCGTCCGAAGGACCGCGCGCACGGCGATTGGGCATCCAACGCCGCCATGCAGCTGGCCAAGAAGGCCGGCATGAAGCCGCGTGACTTCGCCGAACTGTTCGCCGCCGAACTTGTCAAGGCTGACGGCATCAAGTCCGTCGAGGTGGCCGGCCCCGGCTTCATCAACATCGTGCTCGACTCCGCTTCTGCCGCAGCCGTGGTGGATGCCGTGCTCGAAGCCGGCAGCGCCTACGGCAAGAACGATCACCTCGGTGGCGAAACCCTGAACCTCGAATTCGTCTCCGCCAACCCGACCGGTCCGATCCATATCGGCGGCACCCGTTGGGCCGCAGTCGGCGACTCCATGGCCCGCGTGCTTGAAGCCAACGGCGCCAAAGTGGTGCGCGAATACTACTTCAACGATCACGGCGAGCAGATCAACCGTTTCGCCAAGTCCCTCGTGGCCGCCGCACATGGCGAAACCACGCCGATCGACGGCTACAAGGGCGCCTACATCGACGAGATCGCACAGCGTGTGATCGACGAGGCCACGGCGGACGGTGTTGACATTCTGAACCTGCCGCGCGTGGACGGCGGCTCCGACGAGAACGGCGAGCCTCTGGGCGAGGGCGATTCCGAACAGCGCGAAGAGTTCCGCAAGCGCGCCGTGCCGATGATGTTCGACGAGATCCAGAAGTCCATGAAGAACTTCCGCGTCAACTTCGACGTGTGGTTCCACGAGAACAGCCTGTACTCCGATGGCGAAGTCGACAAGGCCATCGCCGATCTGCGTGAACGCGGCGACATCTTCGAAAAGGACGGCGCCACCTGGTTCGCCTCCACCAAGCATGGCGACGACAAGGACCGCGTGATCATCAAATCCGACGGCAACTACGCATACTTCGCCGCCGACATCGCCTACTACCGCAACAAGCGCCACCGCGAGGTCAACCCGGCCGACGTGGCCATCTACATGCTTGGCGCCGACCATCACGGCTACATCGGCCGCATGATGGCCATGTGCGAGGCGTTCGGCGACAAGCCGGGCGAGAACATGCAGATCCTCATCGGCCAGCTGGTCAACGTGATGAAGGACGGCAAGGCCGTGCGCATGTCGAAGCGCGCCGGCAACGTCGTCACCATCGACGATCTGACCGACGCCATCGGCGTGGATGCCTCCCGCTACTCGCTGGCACGCACCGACTACAACTCCCCGGTCGACATCGACCTGAACCTGCTGGCCTCGCATTCCAACGAGAACCCGGTGTACTACGTGCAGTATGCGCACGCACGCTCCTGCAACGTGGATCGCAATGCCGCAACCGCCGGCATCACCTACGAAGGCGCCGACCTGAGCCTGCTCGACACCCCGGCGGACGGCGAAGTGCTCGCCGCACTGGCACAGTGGCCCGCCCTGCTTCGCGAAGCAGGCGACCTGCGTGCCCCGCACCGCGTGGCGCATTATCTGGAGGATCTTGCCGCCACCTACCACAAGTGGTACAACGTCGAACGCGTGGTGCCGATGGAACTCACCGATCCGGAAGCGCGCGGCGAGGAGGCGGAAGCACTGCGCATCGCCAAGGCTCCGGAACCGGCACGCGCCGCCGCACGACTCAAACTCAACGATGCCGTCAAAACCGTCATCGCCGAAGGCCTCGACCTGCTCGGCTGCGCCGCTCCGGAAAAGATGTGATCACGTATGGCAGTCACCCCGATCTGGCCTGAAGCCAGCGCCATCAACGAAAACGGCGAAATCACCTTCCATGGGCGCACCGCGGAAAGCCTGCTCGGCGAGTTCGGCTCGCCGCTGTACCTCATCGACACCGACGAAGTGCGTCAACGCGCCGAACGATTCGTCCGCGCCGCGGCCAGCGCCTTCGACAACACCGTCACCCATGTGAGCTTCGCCGGCAAAGCGTTCCTCAGCAAGGAGATCTGCCGCATCGTCACCGGCGCGGGCATGCTCATCGACACCTGCTCCATGGGCGAGATGCGCATCGCGCTCGCAGCCGGTGTACCCGGTCGCAGGCTGGTGCTGCACGGCAACAACAAATCCGATGAGGAGATCGCGCTCGCCATCGAACAGGGCTTTGCCAAAATCGTCATCGACGAGCCGAACGAGCCGGCGCGCATCGCGCAGATCGCACGCAAGATGGGCAAGCGCGCCCGCGTCATGCTGCGCGTAACCTCCGGTATCCACGCCGGTGGCCACGAGTTCATCTCCACCGCGCACGAGGATCAGAAGTTTGGCGTCTCGCTGCTTCCGGCCGGTGCCGACACCTCCAAACTCGACGTGCTGGACGATCTGACCGATGTCACGCCGGCAGGCTCCAACGCGCGTCTTGCCGATAATGGCGGCGCCGCGAAGAACGATGGCGCAGGCACGGAACGCCAGCTGCAGTACGACATCAAATACCCGTACGACCTAAGCCACGAGAAGGTATCCGAAGGCGATCGCAAGCTTGCCGATGCCATGACCATGGTGGCGGACGGCCCGGCGCTCGCCGTGCTCAAGGAGATCTACCGGCATCAGGATGTGCTCGAACTGGTCGGCGTGCATTCGCATATCGGCTCCAACATCCACGATGCCGACGCGTTCATCCAGGCCGCCAAGCGCATGATGCTGCTGCGTAAGACCTTCTATGCCACCGATGCCTATACATTGCCGGAAGTCGATCTGGGCGGCGGGTACTCCGTGGCCTACACCGATGGCGAGGATTCGATGGACATTGATGCGGAGCTTGGCCGTCTGTCCCAGGCCGTGTCGTCCATCAACCGTGCGCTTGGCATGCCGGCGCCGGTCATCTCCTTCGAGCCCGGGCGTTGGATTGTGGCTCCTGCGGGGGTGACGCTGTACCGCGTCGGCACCGTCAAGCCGGTCCAGTTGAGCGGCGACGCCACAGACAAGGCCGGCAACCCGGTCACCGAACGCGTGTATGTGTCCGTCGACGGTGGCATGAGCGACAACATCCGTCCGGCGCTGTACGGTGCCGATTACGCGGTGAAACTGGCGAATCGCAAGGGTTCCGATGAGACCAAGCTCTCCCGTGTGGTGGGTATGCACTGCGAATCCGGCGACATCATCGTGCACGAATGCCAGCTTCCCGCCGATATCAAGCGTGGCGATGTGCTCGCCGTGCCGGTTACCGGCGCATACGGCCGCACCATGGCCAGCAACTACAATCAGGCGTTGATCCCGGCGGTTGTGGGCGTATCCGAGGCGGGTGCGCATGTGATGATCCGTCGTCAGACCATCGACGACCTGCTGGGCTGGGACGTCAGCGAATAACGGCAGGTCTGCGAGCCGTTGTATCCCCTTCGCGGGCTGTTGCGGCATGCTGCGAACAACGTGGCGATAGACAAAGGCCGTCGTGCTGCTCCGATTCGTGGAACGGCACGGCGGTCTCGTCATATTGCGTTCGTAGAATGAACACGAGTCGCGCATGCGCAAGCACAGAAAGGTTAAGGGCTCACAGTGGCAAACGAGAACGAAACCCCCATCCGCGTCGGGCTTTTGGGCGCCGGCACCGTCGGATCGCAGACCGCACGTCTGATCGTCGAGCAGAAGGACGAACTGACCGCACGTATCGGTCGTCCGATTGAACTCACCGGCGTCGCCTGCCTTGATCCGGCGGAAACCGACCCCTTCCCGTGGATCGACAAGTCCATCGTCACCACCGACACCATGTCCGTGGCCACGAACAGCGACATCGTGATCGAACTGATCGGCGGCACCGGCGTCGCCCGCAAGTTCGTACTCGCCGCCATCGAATCCGGCGCTTCCGTCGTCACCGCCAACAAGGCCCTGCTGGCCAAGTACGGTCCGGAACTGTACGCCGCCGCCGAAGCCAAGGGCGTCGATATCTACTTCGAAGCGGCTGTGGGCGGTGCGATCCCGTTCCTGCGCCCGTTGCGTGAATCCCTCGTCGGCGACAAGGTGACCAGCATGCTGGGCATCGTCAACGGCACCACCAACTACATTCTCGACGAGATGACCACCAAGGGCCTCGACTTCGACGATGTACTCAAGGACGCGCAGGCCAAGGGTTATGCCGAAGCTGATCCGACCGGCGACATCGAAGGCTACGATGCCGCCAACAAGGCCGCCATCATGGCCACCCTCGGCTTCCACACCTCCGTCACCATCGACGACGTTTCCGTCGAAGGCATCACCAAGATCACCGCCGACGATATTGCCGCGGCCACCGCCGAGCACAAGGTCATCAAGCTGCTCGCCGTCGTGGAGAACGGCGATGAGGGCGTGTCCGCACGCGTCTACCCGGCGCTCATCTCCGAAACCCATCCGCTGGCCAGCGTGCACGGCTCCTTCAACGCCGTGTTCGTCAAGGCCGAGGCCGCCGACGACCTCATGTTCTACGGTCGCGGCGCAGGCGGCGCTCCGACCGCTTCCGCCGTGGTGGGCGACGTGGTCACCGTGGCCCGTCATATCGCCGCAGGCTGCACCGGCCCGTCCATCCCGCTGTACAAGGATCTGAAGAAGGCTCCGATCGAGGCGTCCAAGGCCGCGTTCGCCGTGCGCTTCCTCATTCACGACAAGCCGGGCGTGCTGGCCGCCATCGCCGCCGAATTCGCCAAGCGCGGCGTATCCATCAACGGTGTGAACCAGGATCTTAAGCCGTCCGTCACCGATCCGGGCTATGACGGTGAGATTCAGCAGCTGCGTCTGGTCACGCACCTGACCGATGAGGTCACTTTGCGTGAGACCGTAGAAGCCGTGCAGGGGCTTGATTTCGTTGCCGGCGAACCGTCCATTCTGCGAGTGCTTGACTGATGAAGCCGATTTGCAATCGCGTCCATGTGAGCGTGCCGGCGACCAGCGCGAATCTGGGTTCGGGATTCGACACCGTCGGTCTGGCGCTCGACTATCACGACGAGCTCGTCTTCACGCTGAACGAGGATCCTTCGGACGGTGTCGCGCATGTCATCATCCATGGCGAAGGCGAGGATACGCTGCCACGCGATGAAACGCATCTGGTGGTGTCCACGTTCCGCCGTGCCTGTGCCACCTTTGGGCTGGGTAATCTCGGTTTCACGCTTGAAGCCACGAACAATATTCCGCAGGCGCGTGGCATGGGCTCTTCCGCAGAGGCCATTGTCGCGGGCATTGCAGCGGCCGCCGCGTTCGCGCAGGATGGCGAGTTGAATCGTGCCGCCATTTTCGACATGGCCGCGCATTTCGAAGGTCATCCGGATAATGTTGCGCCGGCGGTGTTCGGTGGGCTTACGGTGAGCTGGGATTTCGAAATGCCCGAGGGCGTCGGTTCCGTGCCGGTTCCCGGTGGCGATCCGTTGCATGGTGGTTTCCATACGGTCAACTATCCGGTCGATCCAGCCGTGACCGCGGCCGTGTTCGTGCCGGATTACGAGCTGTCTACGGAGAAAGCGCGTGAGGCGCTGCCGAAGGAAATCGCATACCGCGATGCGATCTACAACGTGTCGCGAGTCGGACTGCTGCCCGCAGCCATGAATCCGGTCGACGGCGTCGAGCCGAATGCGCTGATGTACGTGGCTACGCAAGACAAGTTGCATCAGCAGTATCGTGCGCCGCTCATGCAGCCGTCCACCGATCTGATCGCGCTGTTCCGCTCCCATGGGTATGCGGCCGCCGTCTCCGGTGCCGGCCCATGCGTGCTGGTATTGCACTACGGTGACGCCCGCGATGCCATCGACCAGGTGGCCGCCGAGCAGCTCGCCTCCGGGCATTGGAACGTGCTGCATCTGCCGATTAACACCAAGGGTGTTGAAGTGGAACGCAGCTGATTTGCATTCCGTTCTCAACAGGGTCTTCCGTCCATCCGGATGGAAGACCCTGTTCGTTTCGTCCGGATGCTTCGTCTAGGCGTTCCATCAGGGGAGTGCGTCGCCCGGCCTTGCGGTGCCGCGTGCGCTATGCTGTGCTCAGCAACAGCTTCCGGGAACGACGGTTTCGGGAACAACGATAGAGGAGTTCGACACCATGGCCATTCCGCTGATTCTGGCATCCAAGTCCCTGCCTCGCCGCAATGTGCTGAATGCGGCTGGCGTATGCCCCACGATTCGCGTATCGCATGTGGACGAACCGGCCGCGTTACGAGACGCCGCGGCAAAGGCCGGCGTCAATGTCGGCGAATTGTCTATCGGCGATCGGGTTGCCATTCTTGCCGAGGCCAAGGCTCAAGCCGTGTACCAGGCGTATCGCAATGTCGCAGCCACGGCCGATGCCGCGAGCGGCGAATGCGTCGTCGGCTATCCGCTGAAGGCGGCCGGGCGCTCGGAAACCGATGATGCCGTCGAACGCGGCACAATGGAACCCGGCAAGCCGATCGACTATTCCACCGCTCACATCGCCACCACCCGCGACTTTTCCGGCGTGAGCATCCCGACTCGAACCCAGCCCATCAACGTCTTCACCGCCGGCCGCCCGGGCCTGGTGCATAGCACCGTCGGGCCGCTGATTCTCGGCTGCGATTCCATGTTCCTTATGGATGGCGAATGCTACGGCAAGCCGCATAGCGTCGAAGCCGCCCGCGAACGGCTGAAGCATATGAGCGGCGCTACTGGCGAACTGTGGACGGGCCATTGCCTTGTCGACTTCGCCACCGGCCGCGTGGTGCGCGACGCCAGTCATGCCGTCGTGCATTTCTCGGAATTCAGCGGTGATGACATCGAACGTTACATCGCCACCGGCGAGCCGCTGGAAGTTGCGGGGTCGTTCACGCTGGAAGGCTTCGGTGGGGCCTTCATCGACGGTATCGAAGGCGATCCGAGCGGCATTATCGGCTTGAGTCTGCCGTTGGTGCGCCGTCTTACGGAACGGCTGGGCATCGCATGGCCTGATTTGTGGAATGTGCGCTCCGAGCTTGCGCCTACGGAAAGCAAGGCCGAAGGCGCCGGGCATGCGGGCATCGAACCGCCCAAGGAGAACGTGCACCAGCCAGGCGATGGCTGGATCGATTGTGATTGCGGGCGTAAGCACTGGGGTGTGAACGGCGCTTCCGGCGTGCTGCTGGCCCGCCGCGACGAGCGGACCGGCAATGTCACGCATGTGGTGATGCAGCATCGTGCCGTCTGGTCGGCTGAAGGCGGCACATGGGGCATTCCGGGAGGCGCGACCGCCCAAGGGGAGACCCCGATCGAAGGCGCGTTGCGTGAAAGCTATGAGGAGGCGAACATCACGCCGGAAGACATCGACGTGGTCGGCTCCTATTGCGAGGATCACGGTCCGTGGGCGTATACCACCGTGTTCGCGTTCGAGAAGCCCGGGCACACGGTCGAGCCGAAGGCGAACGACGATGAAAGCATGGAGATCGCATGGGTGCCGATCGAACAGGTCGGCGGATTGAAGCTGCTCACCGCCATGCGTACCGATTGGCCGCGTTTTGTGGCACGTCTCAACGCGCTCGCCGCAACCTATCGCTGACGTGCGTCGCTGACATCACCGTTGAGCGTGCGGCATCTCGTCGCTTACCGTTCCCACGCCGGCGCCGTATGCGGGCACGGCCTGTGGTCATTCCTTCGGATGAGGTCAGGCGCGTCGAATCCTCCCAACGTCCGATGGAGGGGAGGGCTTCGGGGGCATAGCGTGTGACATATGAAACGGAATCAGAACGTCAACGCATCGGTCGCCGCACCGAATGCCCATACAACGAACGCCTACGCGGCGAGCGACCGCACGGCAGCGCATGCCCCCATTCCCGGAGGCAGGCCGGTCATCACCGCAACCAACCTCATCATGGACTATGCGGCGCGACGCAAGACCGCGAACCGTGTCGGCACGACTCCGATGAGTGCGCTCGCCAACACCGCACCGGCGCTCAACAACGTGAGTTTTCGTCTCAACGTCGGCGAAACGGTCGCCATCATGGGCCCTTCCGGCTCCGGCAAATCCACGCTGCTGCACATCCTTGCCGGCATCGACCTGCCCACGTCCGGCCAGGTCACCTACCATGTGCGCAACAATTGCGCCTACGAGCTCACCGGCATCTCCGATCAGGACCGCACCATGCTGCGCCGCAACGCCTTCGGCTTCGTCTTCCAATCCGGGCAGCTGCTCCCCGAACTGCCTGCAGTCGAAAACATCGCGCTGCCGTTGATGCTCGGCGGAACGGACTACTCGCAGGCCACCGATACCGCCATGCTTTGGCTGGAACGTCTCGGCCTCAAACATCTCGCCTCGCACCGCCCCGGCGAGATGAGCGGCGGCCAGATGCAGCGTGTGGCCATCGCCCGTGCGCTCGCCACGAACCCTTCGGTCGTATTCGCCGACGAACCCACCGGAGCACTCGACCAAGCCACCGGGCGCGAAGTCATGGGCATACTCATGGACGCTGCACAGGCCAACGGGTCGGCCGTGGTTGTCGTCACCCACGATCCGAACGTGGCCGCCTTCTGCAGCCGGACGGTCACCATGCGCGATGGTCGGCTGCTCGGAGGCGAACAATGAACACCTTCACCCTATGGAAACTGTTCCACCGCCGAGGCGCTCGCGGCATAGGCGAACGCACATCGGCGCTCGCGGTCATTGCCTTTGCGGCGGCCACCACGATTTTCCTGACTGTGCTGGGAGGCGTGCACGGTTTCATCTGGCGCGCCTCCGCCGATCATACGCTCGGTTGTCTGATCAATTCCGCTTCCTGTGCGCCCGGCACCCATGAAGCGTGGGAACGTGCCAGGAACGAGGCAGGCATGTTCGTCGCCGCACCGGGAACGCGTTGGACCGCCGAACGTTCCGCGGCGGTTATGGACACCTATTCGGACGGCTATGTACTATTGGCCGCGTTCGCTTGCCTGATGCTCGTCGTTCCGTTCGTTTCGCTTGCGGGCTCCGCGGCCCGCTTGGCCGCATCCCGTAGGGATGCGCGATTGTCCGCGCTCAGGCTGGCCGGCGCGACCACCGCTCAAGTGGTCAAACTGACCGCGCTCGACGCTGCGATCCAGGCATTGTTCGGCGCTGGTATCGGCATTGTCGGTTATTGTGCGGTCATGCCGTTGATCATGCTGCTGAAATTCCAGAACCGTCATTTCATGTTCCAGGAATTGTGGGTTGGCCTGCCGGTGCTCGTGGGCGTGCTCGCTGGAGTCACCGTGCTCGCGCTGGTATCGTCGCTGATCACCCTGCGCCGCGTTGCCATCACCCCATTGGGTGTGATGAGCCGCGCCGCGCAGCCTCTGCCAGCCACATGGCGTGTACTGATCTTCCTAGTGGTGATGGCGGGCCTTTACCTGCTGCTGAACAACGTCTCGATGTTCGCCGGTTTGGGTGAAAACGCGGTGTTCGTGTTGGTGTGCGGCGCGTTCTTCGTCGGATTCACGATGGTGAACGTGGTCGGTACGTGGGTGATTGCCAAACGGGCCAAAGCGCGTGCCCGTAGGCCGAAGGACGCAGCCACTATGATCGCCATGCGCCGCATCCTTGACAATCCGAAGCGTGCGTGGCGCAACGTGTCCGGTGTGGGATTGGCTGTGTTCATCGCCGTCATCACGTCGATCGGGACACTGGTGGGGCAGGACCGTGGCGGCGATCCGCTCGATCCTTCGATGCTGTACATGCGCGATATCGGCACCGGTGGCCTGTTGACGCTCACGTTCGCCGCCGTGCTCGCCGCGGTCAGTTCCGGTGTGATGCAGGCCAGCAGTGTGTATGATCAGGCCGCCGAATACCGCATGCTGCGTCTGGAGGGCACCGATGAACGGACGCTGTCCAAGGCGCGATTCAAAGAAGTGTTCACGCCGCTCAACACGGTGGTGCTGGTTTCTGGAGGCGGTTCGGTGCTGCTGTTGTTCCCGATCGTTGCGATGACGCTGTTCGATCCGGTGACGTTGTTCAGCCTGTTCTCCGGTATCGCGTTGTGCTACGTGCTGATCGCCGTGGGCGCGTGGACCGCCAATCGTGCGGCCCGCACGCTGAACACGGTGGGGTACCGCGCCGACGACTGACGTCGGTAACATCGGTGACGTCGGTAACGCCTACCCGGCATCAACACGGTTCCCAAGCACATGGCCGGGATGGTTCACGCCATCCCGGCCATGTCGTTTTCCGTCGCGCGATGCTGTTTTCAGCTGAGCAGGGCCGCGATGATCGCGATGAAAATCGGCGAGGACAGCGTAGAGAACAGGATGCCGTCACGCGCGAACGAAAGTCCCACGTTGTACCGGGCGGCGTAGTTGTACACGTTCTGCCCTGTCGGCAGCGCGGCGAGCACCACGCATGCGTATAGCGTGGCGCCGCGGAATCCCATCACGAAGTAGCTCAGCAGGAATGCGATGATCGGCATTACGATGTTCTTCAGCGCGGCCACGGTGAAGACCGCGGGAATGTTCGACTTGTCCTGCAGCGGCTTGGTGCCGTGCAGCGACATGCCGAACGCCATCAGGATCATCGGCACGGCGGAGTCGCCGATCATGTCGATCGGATCGTAGATGCAGCTCGGCACCACGAACCAGCCGACCTTCGCGGAAATGGCGGATACTGCGATGCCCAGCAGCGAGCCGATGAGCAGTGGCTGGTGCAATGGCTGCTTGAGGATCTCCTTGGCGGATACCTTGCCTTTGGTGGTCACGTCGAGCACGGTCAGGCCGATCGGCGTGAACACCGCCTGCTGCATGACCAGGATCGGGGCGACCAGCGCGGGATTGCCCAGAATGTAGGTGGCGATCGGCAGGCCGATGTTGTTGGAGTTCAGGTATAGCGAGTTCAGTGCGCCGATGGTGGCGTCCGCGGCTTTGAGGTGGAAGAACAGCTTGTTGAGGATCAGGAACACCACGCCCACGAGCACCGCCGAGAAGAACGCGACGATGATGGAGGAGTGGAAGATCTCGAAGATCTTTTCCTTGGAGAGAATGGCGAACATCAGGCACGGGCTTGATACGAAGAAGCTGAATCTGTTGAGCACCATCTGCGCGGTCGGTCCTCCGATGCGCATGCGTGCGGCGATGTAACCGGTGGCGATCACGATACCGATGACGCAGAAACCTTCCATCGCGCTGAGTAGACCCGGCATATTCCTGTTCCTCTCCTGATCTCTTGACGATCAACCCTCATGACGATCAACCCTCAAGTGTGGCACGGCTGGGTGGTCGCCAGCCGTTTTATCTCAAAACAGCGTCCGTATGCCGTACGCATGCCCGCTTTGGCGGATAATGAGACGCATGAGCGAATATGAGATTGGATTTGATGCCGCTGCGGGCAAGCAGGAAGCGCTGAACACCTTGATGGACCAGATCATGAACGTCTTTTCCGTCAGCGATGAGGAAGGGCCGCTCACCGATGCGGTCGAGGCGTTCCTTAAGCGGCAGCCACATCTGACGGTTCGTCGCCACGGCGACACGTTGGTTGCCAGCACTGCGTTCGGCAGGGAGCACCGTGTGATTCTGGCCGGTCATCTTGACACTGTGCCGGTTATCGACAATTTCCCGCCGAAGTGGCTGGAACCAGGCGATCCGCTGATTCGTGAGGATGTCGCCGCCGCGCATCCGGGCGAGCGTGTGATCTGGGGGCGTGGCGCCACCGATATGAAGGGTTCCGATGCGGTGATGCTGTACCTGGCCACGACGCTCACCGATCCCAAGGTCGATCTGACCTTCGTGTTCTACGATCACGAGGAGGTCGCAGCCGAGAAGAACGGTCTGCGCAAGGTGGTCGAAGCGCATCCCGATTGGATTACCGGCGATTTTGCGATTATCGGCGAGCCGACCGATTGCGGCATTGAAGGCGGCTGCAACGGCACGATGCGTTTCGACGTGGTGCTGCATGGCGTGGCCGCGCATTCCGCTCGCGCATGGATGGGGCATAATGCCATCCACGACGCGGCCGAGGTGCTGAACCGGTTGAACGCGTATGAGAACAAGTGTGTCGAAGTGGATGGTCTGGCGTATCAGGAGGGCTTGAATGCCACGCTGATCTCCGGCGGCAATGGCACGAATGTGATTCCGGATTGGTGCCGTATCCATGTGAACTACCGCTTTGCGCCCGATAAGACGCTGCCTGAGGCGAAGGCGCTGATGATGGGTGCGGATGCCGGCGCCGAATTGGGCAATGGCGAGCATAAGGCCACTGGCGGCGTGTTCGAGGGGTTCGGCATTGAGATGAAGGACGAGTCCCCGTCCGCTCGCCCTGGTCTGGAGTCGCCGCTGGCCGCTTCGCTGGTCAAGCTGGTGAAGGAGCGTACGGGGCGTGACCCGTTGGCCAAGCTGGGCTGGACCGATGTGGCGCGTTTCGCGATTCTGGGTATTCCAGCCGTGAATCTTGGTGCGGGAAGCCCGTTGCTGGCACATAAGCATGATGAGCAGCTGCCGGAGTCCGATCTGGTGCTGATGGCTGATCTGCTGGAGGATTGGCTCAGATAGTCGATGCCGTCTGCGGCATGCACGCTTTCCGACCGGCTGTGAAGATATCGGCTTTGCCGATGCATGTATAATCCGTATGCCTGTTTTCGACACGGCCGGTCTTCAGTTGTGGCATACTGGAGAGTGGTGGTTCTGCAAACCGCCTACGTGCCAGATGGCGTTGATCCCCTTGCACTTGGATCGTGTTCCCGTGCAAGCGCCGGTGTCCGCCACTGGGCAGACAGACTTTGACTGGAATTGCCCCGTTAGCAGCAATTGATGCGCGGCCACGGTGAGAGCGTGGTGTGAGAGGCCGGCGGGGCCTGAGAGCCGACGCGATGCAGCGCGTCTGCAAGGAGCATTGTGCCCATTGTGAATAAGGGTGAGCTCGGAGAATCCGAGGCTCAGCATACCGAATCGCCCGTAACCACTGCCCGTCGTCGTCGTGGAGGCCGCCGCGTCGTTCGTGACACCGGTGCCGCTGGAGCTTCGCTCAAACTTCAGGTGGAGGATCATTCTGCACCGTTGTTCGAAGAACCTAAGATCGCTGCGCCTGCGCGTAGCGAGGCCGCCGAAGAGCAGCCGGCTCGCCGTCGCCGCCGTCATATCGGCGACGAATCGGCGTCGAGCACGTCCAGTAAGGAAAGCGCTCCGCTCACTCGCCGTCGTTCGTCCTCCGCGTCTGACTCCGACGTGGATGCGCGCGCCAGCAAGATCGCCGAAGAGCTGTTTTCCTCCACGCCGCATGCGGCACGCACGCACGCGTCTCGTCCGATGACGTCGTTGCTGTTCCAGGAGCCTGTGATTCCTGCAGGCGGCGCCTCGGGCGACGGCCGTGGCGATCTCGACGATCGCGGCAGCGGCGAAGATCGTGAGGATCGCGAAGAGCGTTCCACTCGCCGTCGCCGCCGTAACCGCAGCGAGTCCCGTGACGATCGCGAGTCCCGTGATGTTGACGAAGCGCGTGAAAGCCGTGGCGGGCGTGACGATGAACGTAATGAGCGCGGCCGTGACGGGCGTGCGGATGACGAGCGTGAGTCGACGTCGTCGCGTCGTGGCCGCAATCGCAGGTTGAACGCGCAGGAGCGTCGCGCCGCCGCCGAAGTCGAGCAGATCGAGGAGGACCTCGAGCTCGATGACATCAGCTATCGTCCGATCGACGAGGAGGAGGGCGCCGAAGAGGAGCCGCGTTCCACTCGCCGTCGCCGTCGCCGTCGCAGCAAGTCCGAGCAGGGTTCCGACGAATCCCGTTCCGAACGTGACGGGCGTGATTCCCGTGATGAGCGCGACGAGCATGAGACCCGTTCCGACCGTGAGCATGATGCGGATGAAGGTGAGACCGTTACCCGTCGCCGTCGCCGTCGCCGCAACAAGTCCGAGCAGGGCTCCGAAGACGATCAGCCACTGACCCGCCGTTCTCGCAAGCAGCAGTACATCGACGAGATCACCGATGTGGAAGGCTCCACGCGTCTTGAGGCGAAGAAGCAGCGCCGCCGCGACAACCGCCGTGAGCGCAGCCGCCAGTCCCAGATCATGGAGCAGGATTTCCTTGCACGCCGCGAGAACGTCGAGCGTTTCATGGTGGTGCGTGAAAAGGAGAAGCACACCCAGATCTCCGTGGTGGAAGACAACGTGCTCGTCGAGCATTACGTGTCCGATATCCAGGAAGTGCAGACGGTCGGCAATATCTATCTCGGCCGTGTGCAGAACGTGCTGCCGAGCATGGAGGCCGCGTTCGTCGACATCGGCCAGGCTCGTAACGGCGTGTTGTATGCCGGCGAGGTGAACTGGGATGCCGCGCGTCTTGAAGGCCAGCCGCGGCGCATCGAACTTGCGTTCAAGAGCGGCGATCCGGTGCTCGTGCAGGTCACCAAGGACCCGATCGGGCACAAGGGCGCTCGTCTGACCTCGCAGGTCACGCTGGCGGGTCGTTTCCTGGTGTTGGTGCCGTCCGGCGGCATGACCGGCGTGAGCCGCAAGCTGAGCGAACGTGAGCGCAGCCGTTTGAAGAACATCGTGTCGAAGGTTGCGCCGAAGGATATGGGCGTGATCATCCGTACCGCAGCCGAGGGCGCTTCCGAAGACGCCATCGTCAAGGATCTGGAAAGCCTGGTCCGCCAGTGGGAACGCATCAACGCCAAGCGTGA
The DNA here is from genome assembly GCF_001025155.1 of Bifidobacterium angulatum DSM 20098 = JCM 7096. Taxonomy (NCBI): domain Bacteria; kingdom Bacillati; phylum Actinomycetota; class Actinomycetes; order Bifidobacteriales; family Bifidobacteriaceae; genus Bifidobacterium; species Bifidobacterium angulatum. The sequence goes on from NZ_AP012322.1 coordinate 178,772, forward strand.
GGAGTTCTGGCACGGCAAGCGTCCGAAGCTGCTGCAGGGCGAGCCCGATGTGGCCATTCGCGTGGTGCGCGATATCTTCAACGACGACTTCACCAAGCTCATCGTCGAGGGCGACAAGGTCTACGAGCGTATCGAGGAATACCTCGACACCATGGCCCCCGATCTGAAGACCAAACTGGAGAAGTGGGATCCGGCCGAGCACGAGGGCAAGGACGTGTTCGACAAGTGGCAGATCGATTCCCAGCTGCGCAAGGGCATGGAACGTCAGGTGTACCTGCCGTCCGGCGGTTCGATCGTCATCGACCGTACCGAGGCCATGACCACCATCGATGTGAACACCGGCCGTTTCATCGGCCGCGGCAAGTCGCTGGAAGAGACCGTCACCCGGTGCAATCTGGAGGCGTCCGAGGAGATCGCCCGCCAGCTGCGGTTGCGTGATATCGGCGGCATGGTGATGATCGATTACGTCGATATGGTGATGCCCGCGAACCGTGATCTGGTGCTGCGTCGTCTGGTGGAATGCCTGGCGCGTGATCGCACCAAGCATCAGGTGGCCGAGGTCACGTCGCTGGGCCTGGTGCAGATGACTCGTAAGCGTATCGGCCAGGGTCTGGTCGAGGCGTTCTCCGAGGAATGCCCGACCTGCAAGGGGCGCGGCTTCATTCTGCACGACAAGCCCACCGTCAGCGCCGAATACGACGATCCGTACGCCATGCGTGGCGGCGATCCGTTCGTCAAGACGAACAAGCATGGTCATGGCACCACTCCGGCTCCCGAACCGCAGGGTTCCTCGCCGGCGGTGAAGGCCAAGCTGGCGCAGATCGCCGCTGCCGCAGTGGCTGCGAACAATGCGGAGCAGGACGAGGAGTGACGCTTGTACCGGATTTGCGCTACCGTGCGTGTCGCGCTTGACACGACTTGCGTTAGTCCATGTACCCGTGTAAATTAATTTGCTGGTGTCTGGCCGTGAGCTCGGTGCTATCCGAGATGCCAGGCAAGGAAGCTTTCCCAAGAAAATAAAGGAACGATTATGTACGCGATTGTGAAGGCCGGTGGCCATCAGGAAAAGGTCGAGGTCGGTGACGTTATCCTTGTTAACCGTCTCGACGCTAAGAAGGGCGATACCGTGGAGTTCCCGGTCGCGCTCGTAGTCGATGGCGCCAAGGTGACTCTGGCTGCCGCTGATCTGGCCAAGGTTTCCGTCAAGGCTGAGGTTGTTGACGATGAGGCCAAGGGTCCGAAGATCAACATCCAGAAGTACAAGAACAAGACTGGCGTTGCTCGTCGCAAGGGTCACCGTCAGCCGCTGACCGCCGTCAAGATCACGGCGATCGCCTGAGATTTGGCAGTAGCTTAATCAGAGTCGAAAGGAACCAATCATGGCACATAAGAAGGGCGCGTCCAGCTCGCGTAACGGTCGCGATTCATCGCCTCAGTACCTCGGTGTGAAGAAGTTCGGCGGCGAAGCCGTTGTCGCCGGCAACATCATCGTTCGCCAGCGTGGCACCAACTTCCACCCGGGCCAGAACGTCGGCATGGGCAAGGATCACACCCTGTTCGCTCTCACCGACGGCTCCGTGAAGTACGGCGTCCGTCGTGATCGCAAGGTCGTCGACGTCATCGCCGCCTGAGCACGCGAATACGCTTACAGGAAAGCCGCGCCCCTATGGACGCGGCTTTTTCTGTACTTGCATCCCAGCAAATCCAATACTTTCCCAACGCGACAGATGGCGTACGCCTGATCGGGTCGCGGTAAGCAGACTTGAGTAAAGGCAACAATAATGAGTGATTTTGTGGATCGAGTAACCGTCCATGTCAAGGGCGGCGACGGCGGCAACGGTTCCGCCGGCATCCGTCGTGAGAAGTACAAGCCTCTGGCCGGGCCGAATGGCGGCAATGGCGGCGATGGAGGCTCCGTGATCTTCGTGGCCAGCCGTAATGCGACCAGCTTGTTGGATTACCGTTTCATGCCGCATCGTGTGGCTCCGGGCGGCACTATGGGCCTGGGCGACAACAAGGACGGGTCGAAGGGCGACGATCTGATTCTTCCGGTGCCGTGCGGCACGGTGATTTTCACCGCTCGCGGCCCGCAAGGCCAGCCCAAGCATCCCGGTGAGCAGCTTGCCGACCTGCGTCATGAGGGTGATCGTTTCGTTGCAGCTGCAGGCGGCGCAGGCGGCCTGGGCAATATCGCACTGGCCAACCGCACCCGTCGTGCCCCGGGCTTCGCCCTGCTTGGCGAGCTTGGTGAGGAACGCGATGTGATTCTGGAATTGAAGTCCATCGCCGATGTGGCGCTGGTGGGATTCCCCTCCGCCGGCAAATCCTCGCTGATCGCGGCGATGAGCTCGGCCAAGCCGAAGATCGCCGACTATCCGTTCACCACGCTGGTGCCGAATCTCGGCGTAGTCGTCGCAGGCGATACGCGCTATACGATCGCCGATGTCCCCGGCCTGATCCCGGGCGCTTCCCAGGGCAAGGGCCTTGGCCTGGAGTTCCTGCGCCACATCGAACGCACCGAGATCATCGCGCATGTGATTGATTGCGCGACGCTGGAACCGGACCGTGACCCGGTCAGCGACTATGAGGCGCTTGAAAAGGAGCTCGCCGAATACGCGGGGTCCTTGGAACTGCCGTTGGGCGCCATTCCGATCCCCGAACGTCCGCGCATCGTCATCCTCAACAAGGCCGACGTGCCGGAGGCGAAGGAACTGGCGGAATTCGTGCGCCCTGAATTCGAAAAGCGCGGCATGAAGACCTTCATCATCTCCACTGCGTCGCATGAGGGTCTGAAGGAGCTTAATTTCGCTTTGGCCAAGATGGTCGACGAGATGCGTGGCGAGATCGCCAAGCGGGAAAGCGAGGAAGAGGCTGCCCGCGTGGTGATCAAGCCGTTGGAGCATGCCGGCCGTCGCCGCCGCAGCACCGATGAACGTGGCACCGCGCTTGATTTCACCATCGAGCGTAAGGAGCTTGGCAATGGCGATGTCTGGTTCGAGGTCACCGGTCGTAAGCCGGAACGCTGGGTGCAGCAGACCAATTTCGACAATGACGAGGCCGTGGGCTATCTGGCCGACCGTCTTGCCAAGCTTGGCGTGGAAGACGAGTTGCGCCGCAAGGGCGCACATGCCGGCGATGAGATCCGTATCGGCCATGGCGATCGCGCCGTTGCCTTCGATTGGGATCCGACCATCGCCGCGGGCGCGGAGATGCTGGACGGCACTCAGCTGGGTGCTCGAGGCAAGGATCTGCGACTGGACGAGGATGAGGGGCGTGCGCATCGTCGTACCAATACCGAGCGCCGTCGTGAATACCACGAGATGATGGACGCCAAGGCAGCCGTGCGTGAGGCCATGATGGCGGAGCGCAAGGCCGGCCATTGGGCCGATCCGAGCGTGGACGACGACCGCCACGATGAGACGAGCCTGTTCGGACGCGGCGAAGGCGTGGAAGAATAGGCGTATGATCACTCCATCGCAGGCCGAGGTGCGCATGGCGATTGCCGAAGCGCAGACCATCGTCGTTAAAGTCGGTTCCAGCTCGTTGACCGCATCTTCCGGGCATCTTGATCCCGAGCGGTTGAATGCGTTGGTCGCGGCTTTGGCACGCGTGCGTTTGATGGGTGGGCGAGTGGTGCTGGTATCGTCCGGCGCCATCGCCGCCGGCTTCGGCTCGCTGGGTTTCAGTTCCCGGCCAACCGACGTGGCCGATCAGCAGGCGTGCGCGGCTGTCGGGCAAGGTCTGCTGATGGCTCAATACGAAACCGCATTCGCCCGCTACGGCCTGCGTGTCGGCCAGATTCTGCTTACCGCGTCCGACACCATGCAACCGCAGCAATATCGTAATGTGCGGCGCACCTTGGATCGTCTTCTCGATCTCGGCGCTGTGCCGATTATCAACGAGAACGATTCCCTGGCATCTAACGAGATTCGTTTTGGCGACAACGACCGTCTGTCCGCGCTTATCGCGAATATCGTGGTCGCCGACGCGTTGGTGCTGCTGACCGACGTGGATGCGCTGTATACGGCGCCGCCATCGCAGCCGGATTCCAAGCGTATCGCCTATGTGCCGAATGTCGAGGACGCGCTGAGCAGGGTCGAAGTGGGTGGCAGCGGCTCGAACGTCGGCACTGGCGGCATGGTCACCAAGATGGAGGCCGCGCGCGTGGCCGCAGTATCTGGTATTCCGTCCGTTTTGACCTGTGCGGCGAACGCCGGTCCGGCTATGATGGGCGATCCCGTCGGCACGGTGTTTGCGCCGATTAAGGACCGTGGCTCGTCGCGTCGTCTATGGATCGGTTTCGCTGCGCACCCGTTTGGCACGCTGGTGGCCGATGAGGGTGCCGCGCAAGCGGTGCGTGGCGGTCAGGCGAGTCTGTTGGCCGCCGGCGTCGTGGAGGTGCGTGGTGGGTTCTCCGCGGGCGACGCCGTATGGATCGACGATGAGGCCGGCAACCATCTGGCCAAAGGACTGGCCGGTTTCGATTCGGAGGAGATTCCGCAGATGCTGGGGCGCAACACCGCGCAGCTCAAGCGGTTCCTGGGCGAGGAATACGCGCATCCGCTAGTGCATCGCGACAATCTTGTGCTTGTCTGACGTTTCCGCCGCTTGCCTGACTGTGGCAAGTGGCGGTTTTCGTATTGCCGCATGATTGCCTGTGCCGGGCATGCGCTTTCCCGCGGCATTCGTCTCATTCACATTGTGAGTATCTGCGTTTTTGGGTGTTCCTTTTCTCTTCCGCAGGGTCTAGCATGGCAACCATGACTATGGCTGATTGGCAAAGACTATCCGACCGTATTAATCATGTGGCGCCAAGCGCCACCCTCGCCGTTGATTCCAAGGCAAAGGCTATGAAAGCCGCCGGAATCGACGTTATCGGCTTCGGCGCCGGCGAACCGAATTTCGCAACGCCTGCCCCCATTGTGGCGGCTGCTGCCGAAGCGGTGCAGGATCCGAAGAACTATCGCTACACTCCCACCCCGGGCCTGCCCGAACTGCGCGAGGCCATCGCCCGCAAGACCTTGCGTGATTCCGGCTATGAGGTGGATCCAAGCCAGGTTGTCGTCACCAATGGCGGTAAGCAGGCTGTATACGCATCCTTCCAGGTTCTGCTCGATGAGGGTGATGAGGTCATTATCCCGACCCCGTTCTGGACCAGCTATCCGGAGGCCGTGAAACTGGCCGGCGGCGTACCCGTCGAGGTGTTCGCCGGTGCCGATCGCGGGTTCGAGCCATCCATCGAAGCCATCGAGGCCGCACGCACCGAGCGCACGAAGGCCATCATCGTGAACACGCCGAACAACCCCACCGGTGCCGTGTGGAAGCCGGAAACGGTCAAGGCGATCGGCGAATGGGCCATCGAGCATCACATCTGGGTCATCTCCGACGAGATTTACGAACATCTGAACTATGACGGTGCCAAGACCACCTATATCGGCGCTGCGGTGCCTGAAGTGCGTGGCCAGCTGCTGGTGCTCAACGGTGTGGCCAAGACCTATGCCATGCCCGGATGGCGCGTCGGCTGGATGATCGCCCCCGTCGAGGTTGCCAAGGCCGCTTCCAAGCTGCAGGGGCATATGACCTCCAATGTGAACAACATCTCCCAGCGTGCCGCGATTCAGGCCGTGTCCGGTTCTCTAGACGCCGTGTATGAGATGCGTGAGGCTTTCGATGCCCGCCGTCAGACTATCGTCGCGGCGTTGAACGGTATTGCTGGCGTCAACTGCCCGACTCCGACCGGCGCGTTCTACGCGTTCGCCGACATCACCGCGCTGCTGGGGAAGCCGCTCGGTCCCAACGGCACCGTTTCGCATTCCTCCAGCGAATTCGCCGCCGCGCTCTTGGATGAGGCGCATGTGGCCGCTGTGCCCGGCGAAGCGTTCGGAGCCCCCGGTTATCTGCGATTCTCGTATGCGCTTGCCGACGATCAGCTGGCCGAAGGCATGCGGCGTATGAAGGCCTACGTCGAAGCGTGACACGCGCGGGAAGCCGTGTTATGCGTGCTCGATTTGTCTAAATCGCAACCTCCTGCTAAGGTATCGACTTGGCGGTTTTCGTCAGGCGAAGCGTTCTCTGAAAAGAGGCGATTCCATGGCGGAGGTTCACCTAGGGAAGTGGCGCAATTGGTAGCGCAACGGTCTCCAAAACCGTAGGTTGTGGGTTCGAGTCCCGCCTTCCCTGCCAAGTTTTCCTGACAGCACCTGAACGAAGAGGATGATTATGGCTAAGGCAAACAAGGCTGAAAAAGTCATGAAGCCCAACATTTTCATGCGCATCGGTTTGTTCATCAAGCAGATCATCGACGAACTTCGCAAGGTGGTGACTCCAACTGCCAAGGAGCTGTTCTTCTGGTCGTTGGCCGTGGCTATCTTTGTGCTGCTGCTAATGGCCTTGGTTACAGGCATGGATTACGGCCTGGGCAAGCTTGTTTTGCTTGTGTTTGGCTGATCGTTATTACTACGAACGCGAACTTAAAGGTGACTGACGCATGAGTGATGAAGTGAATTTCGAAAACGTTGATGCGTTGCCTGACGTTGAGAACAACGCCGAGGCGGCTGCTGCCACGGAAGAACCGCAGGAAGCGCCAGTCGAAGCCACCGAAGAGACCGAAGCCCCTGTCGAAGAGGCCGTGCCGTCCGTCGAAACCGAAAACGATGGCCAGGAAGAACCGGCTGATTCCTCCGAAGACGCTGCCGACGAATCCGACGAGCCCGTCGACGCCGGTCAGGCCGCCGTCGACGAATTCTCCAAGTCGCTGCGCACCCTCGAAGGCAAGTGGTATGTGCTTCACACCTATTCCGGCTACGAGAAGCGCGTTAAGACCAACGTCGAATCCCGTGTCCAAAGCTTCGGTTTGGAAGACAAAATCTTCCAGATTGAAGTCCCCATGGAAGAAGTCGAAAAGCATACCGAAAAGGGCAAGAAGGTTCTTACCCGCGTGCGCGTCCCCGGCTACGTCCTGATTCGTATGTGGCCCGATGAGGAAGCCCGTCGTATCGTCCGTGAGACCGAAGGCGTCACCGGCTTTGTCGGCCCGACCAAGGATCCGGCTCCTCTTTCCCGTAAGGAAGTCGTCTCCATGATGGCTCCGATGATCGCTTCCGAAGCCCTCAAGAAGGCCGGCGACAAGCCTGCCGCGGCCAAGAAGCGCAAGCTTGAGGTCTCCTACGCTGTTGGCGATCAGGTTACCGTCACCGACGGCCCCTTCACCACCATGCCCGCCGTCGTCTCCGACGTCGAGCCCACCACTCAGAAGCTCACCGTTCTCGTGTCCATCTTCGGCCGTGATACGCCGGTGGAGCTTGACTTTAACCAAGTCGAAAAACTCGCCTGAAAACACGAAACGCACACGCTGGCTGCGTTGCTCCTCGGTTGACGTACTTTCGTACGCCTTCCCTCGGTGCACCTTGCCTTCGTGTGCGTTTTGTGTTTCCAGCAGCGTAAGGTTCCATGCCATGCCGGTGTTGCCGGCACGCTCTCCGACCCCTCGTCTTGTGAAGACCGGAGCCGGGAATGTTGTCCCGCGGAACACGCATAATAGGAAAGCTTGTGTCTGGAGGGGAGACCCGCTAGCACAGCACAGCGATATAAGTTGCGGGAGGAGACTGTTGCAACGTCACGCCGCATGGTAGGCAACGCAACGGCGACCGAATGTACCGCGTTATAGAAAGTAGACCATAACTATGGCTAAAGAAAAGAAAGTATCGGCGCTTCTCAAGCTCCAGATTCAGGCCGGCAAGGCCAACCCGGCTCCGCCGCTGGGCCCTGCTCTGGGTTCCCATGGCGTGAACATCATGGACTTCTGCAAGCAGTACAACGCTGCCACGCAGGACAAGATGGGCCAGGTCATCCCTGTTGAGATCACCGTTTACGAAGATCGTTCCTTCACCTTCATCCTGAAGACCCCGCCGGCAGCAGCTCTGCTGAAGAAGGCTGCAGGCATCGAGAAGGGCACCGAGAACCCGTTGACCCACAAGGTCGGTTCCGTCACCAAGGCCCAGGTCCGCGAAATTGCTGAAACCAAGATGGCTGACCTGTCCGCTCGTGACATCGAAGCCGGCATGAAGATCATCGAAGGCACCGCCCGTTCCATGGGCATCACGGTGACCGACTGATAAGGAGAAGGACAGATGGCTAAGCATTCCAAGAAGTATCGTGAAGCGGCCGAAAAGGTCGATCGCAACAACCTGTACACCCCTGATCAGGCCATCGCGCTGCTCAAGAGCATGCCGACCCGCAACTTTGATGAAGCCGTTGAAGCTGTGGTGCGTCTGAACGTCGATCCCCGCAAGGCCGATCAGCTCGTTCGTGGCACCGTGAGCCTGCCGAACGGCACCGGTAAGACCGTTAAGGTTCTGGTGTTCGCCCGTGGCCCGCAGGCCACCGCCGCTCAGGAAGCCGGCGCCGACATCGTCGGTGATGATGACCTCATCGCCAAGGTGCAGGGTGGCTTCCTCGACTTCGACTCCGTCGTCGCTACTCCGGACATGATGGGCAAGGTCGGCCGTCTGGGCCGCGTGCTCGGCCCGCGTGGCCTCATGCCGAACCCGAAGACCGGCACCGTGACCATGGACGTGGCCAAGGCCGTCAAGGACATCAAGGGCGGCAAGATCGAGTTCCGCGTCGACAAGAACGGCAACCTGAGCTTCCTCGTGGGCAAGGTCTCCTTCGACGAGAAGGCACTGGACGAGAACTTCCATGCAGTGGCCGATGAGATCAAGCGTCTCAAGCCGTCCACTGTGAAGGGCCGTTACGTGACCAAGGCCACTATCACCTCCACGATGGGCCCTGGCATCCCGGTCGATCCGGCTGCTCTGTGAGTCTGAACCCATCAGCGGCTTCGCCGTGTGATGGTTGATTCACTGGTCGATACGAAGGCCTCCCGCATCATATGGTGCGGGAGGCCTTCGTCGTAGTTGTGATCAGGTCGAGTCATTGCCGGCGATTTCGCCCAACGCAGCCAGCCACCCGTGCCGTACGGCTACAAGATATGCGGCTCAGGATTAACGCTGTTCGGCGTAAGCGATTCGCCCAAGCGCAATGGCGGTTGTCAGCACAGTGGCGTCGCGCGGATTGGTGGCATCCCAGCCGGTGGTATCCGCCATACGCTTCAGGCGATACCGCACGGTGTTCGGGTGCACATTCAACATACGGGCAGTGATTTCAAGAGATCTTCCGGATTCAAGGAACGAGGAAACCGTAAGCATGGTCGGGTCGTCCTCACCCTGGCCAAGCAGATTGGCATAGATGCCATCAACCAGTTCATGCCGCGCATCCTCATCGCCGAGCAGCGCACGTTCCGGTAGCGCATCTTCCGCTCGTAGCAACGGTTGATGCTGCACTCGTGAGGAGGGTGTTGTTTCGATTATCGCGTGTAGCGCAGGAATGGTGCGTAGCGTGGTCAATGCCGCATGAATGGTTCGGGAAGCGCCGATGATGCCGCGTCTTACCGGTCCTAGGCAGAGGGGAACGTCGGGGGCAAAGGCTCCCGCAATCGCCGTGCAAGTGAGATCAGGGTTTGTGGCGCCCTGCAATCGGAATAACGCCACAAGTGTTTCGCCCCGCATGCCGATCAGCGGTTCTGCGCCGCCGATATCCGCAATGGCATGGCGGATCGTTTCACTGGAGGCATGCTCGGTTTCCGAGGGGCGTCCTGCGACTGCGCAGCAGGCAAAATCACCATCGAAACCGACGAGTCGCAGCACGGATTGCGCACGTTCGTCAACCACGTGGTTCAGCAGACATTCGAACGCGACAGCACGAATAAGGTGGGTGGCGCTTGCCGTGTCCGCGCGATCCGGCGTGGTTTCGCAATCCGTATCGGCCTTGCCTCCCGCCAGAAGCATGTCCAGAAAATCTTGGGTCATATCAGGTCAGTCTAATCCTTCGTTGTGCAAGCGCGGGCACCCGTGTTCGCTGTGGAGACGCGGGCATGCGAATCACGCCAGAATGTCAGGCATAGGAATACGAAGCAGAAGGCTATGGGTAGCATGTGGCGTTCGAAGTTGTTCGCCGGTGCGGTGATCATCACGCCCATAAGCAGCAGCAACGGCAGATGCCATGCCAGTGTGCGCCACCGTCGCAGAATCACTTCCGCAGCGCCGATGAGCAGCGTCAAAATAACGTAGAAGTTGCCGTGCAGCGGCCATCCAAGAACCGGTGTCCGGCTGATCTGCCTGGATGTATTCGCCACCCATGCGCGCCAATTCGCGTTGTAGTACTTGATCCATGTGGAGTTCGAAGTCACTTGGTCGTTATACACGTAATAGTCCATCGAAACGTAGGGAAGATCTGCGATGTCGAAGTATCCGAAGCATTTTGCCATCAGCGCGTCCACTGCCACCACAGGATTCGCGCGCACGGTCTCCAGCCAGGCCTCGTTGAAATGCTTCATGCTTTCCGGCGTGACGGACCGCCACCGGTAACTGACCTTCTTGGACTGGATGCCCGAGGATTTCACCGGATCCGCATCCTGCTGGAAGTACGCTTCGGCCATCTGGTCAAGATTGAAGACCGGCGCAAGCTTTCTGCGTGCCGACTCGGGGATGGTCTCAGGTGCCTTATTGGCGATTCGTGCGATCTGCTGCAACTGAACGCCATGGCTTTCGATCGGATCGCCACTGATAATGATCCCGGAATTGATGGCCATCGAGATGCCGCCGTGAATCAGCACCGTCGGCACAAGCAGTGCGAACACGTAGACCTTCCAATGCCTGCGATCTGCAATCAGGGCAAGAACAAATTCGAACAGCAGCACGTACCATGCGTATTTCGCGCTGATCAGCATGATCGCGTTGGCGGCGAGGAAAGCCAGGAAGGTGCGTGCAGGCAAACGGTGGAATCTTGCAAGGAACGGCGCGCCATGGGCCGGGGCATGGCGGTCGCCGGATGTGGCGTACAGCTCGTACCAGATGCCGAACGCCCAAGTGAACGCGAATGCGAACAGCGGCGATTTGGTCAGCGAAATCGTGGAGAATACCGCCAACGGGCACAACAGGAAGAACAGTATCGTGATGACCCGTGCCGGCGCATGTGCCGATTGGGAAGGCAGAGTGGCGCGCATGCCCCGCTCGGGGCGTCCAAGGCGAGTCGGGGCGAATCGTCCGCCGCGTTCAGGGTGGGCGAAATCAACGTATTCGTTGCGCGCGAGCCAAGGCAGATTCAGGAAGCGATGCAATGTGGCGGCGATGCATCCGATGGCGAACAGCCATTGGATGGCGGCCAGCAGCACAATGCCCCAGTCGTTGGAACCGGTGAAATAGCGGGAAACGGCCAATGTGGAGCCATACCACAGCGTGAGCAGAATATTATGCTGGTCGGTCAGGTAGGTAGGGGAGTCCGGCCACAGGTAATGCGCGGTCGGGTAGATGTCCATCGGGGCGAAGGAGAAGAACCCGATATACGGCTGTTTCAAACCCGTCCACTGATTCCAAGCCCAGCTGAATTCACGGGCCTGGCTTCGTAGGTCCGCGCCGAAGGCGGCCAATAGCGTTGTCGGTACCCACAGCCATCCGATGACGAGCACCAGTGCGATTTTCCATCGTTTGTCGGTACAGCGCACAATCCAGCGGCCGCAGCATGCGCTTATGCGCTGAAGCCAGATGCCGGTTTTGGTGATCCGGAACGTTGCGGCTCGTTTCCTCCATGCGGTACGCCAGGATCGCGGAATCAGTGTTCTGGGCGTGCGCTCGCCGGTGGCGCGGTCAGCCGCCCATCCAAGTGCCGGCTGGTGGTGTGCTTTGCGTACCAGCACCACCACGATGAACAGGTAGATGGCAAACGCGAGTATGCCGAATAGTGCATTGAGCGCGCCAAAGTTCGCAATGGAGGAATCGTTCCAATACAGCGGTCCGACTGCGGTGCACCAGGCCAGCCACAGACATGCCGCCACGGCGAGTGCCCATCGTGCCGTGGCTCCAATGCGCGCGAAGGCATTGTGCTGTGTGCGTGGCCGTGTTTGCCGGTCGATGTTGCGGCTGGTGGTGGTGCGGTTATTGCGTGTGGTTGCTGGCTTGATCATGGTGTTGTGCTTGATGTGGTCGCTTTGCTTGGCTGTGTTGGAGACGCGGTATGTGCGTTTGTTTCGTTCCTCGCCTTGTGTGTGGCGAACTTGTACGGTGTCGTGCCCGTCCCGTGGCGAGCGATGCTATCGCTGGCTGCGGTCGGGGCACCCTCATGAAGGCCATTCTAGACTTTGCCCTGTCGTGGGCTTATGGGGCGTTGATGATGGTGCCTTGTTTCCCAGTGGCGTGTGGTGTACGGTACCCGTATGACTTGGATGGACGTGGCGTGCATGTGCGTGAGTGTTCGACCGTGATGCGCATATATAACGGCTATGTTGCTGATGCAAGTCGCAAGCGTTGTGGCTCTGTCGAGGTTCCGATACCGCATGCGGTTCGGTTGTGAGCTGGCTGACTGGCGATTTGTGCGGCTGAATGCTTGTGTGACGCGCCGTTGTCTGGTTGTTCTGTGGTGTTTGGTGGGTGGTTCCGGTGTCCCCGTGGGTGTCGTGGGTGTGGTTCGGTCCGGTTTCGGGGTGTTTTCGACACGCCGGTGTTTGCGTGTGTTTCCAATGGTTTTGGGGGTGTTCGTGTGGGTCGGGGTTGCGTGTGTGCCGGTGTTGGTGTAAGTTTTTCTCTTGCTGCTCGGCACGGGGTGCTTCCCCTTGGGGCTGGTGCTTCCGGTCCGGTGCGGTGGTGGTTTGAGAACTCAAGAGCGTGTCTGTACTACTTTATGCAAGTCAATGATTGCCAGTCCGCCGTCCGCTTCCCGTTGGGGAGTGGCCGAGGGGCCTTGAAGGTCGGCGGGGTTTTCGTGCGATAGCGCCTTTCCTTATAAGGCGAAGTCGATTTTCTTTATTTTGGGAGTCACATGTTGATTCCCTTCGCGAAGTTTTTTTGTGGAGGGTTCGATTCTGGCTCAGGATGAACGCTGGCGGCGTGCTTAACACATGCAAGTCGAACGGGATCGGCTGGAGCTTGCTCCGGCCGTGAGAGTGGCGAACGGGTGAGTAATGCGTGACCGACCTGCCCCGTACACCGGAATAGCTCCTGGAAACGGGTGGTAATGCCGGATGCTCCAGTCCATCGCATGGTGGTCTGGGAAAGATTTTATCGGTATGGGATGGGGTCGCGTCCTATCAGGTAGTCGGCGGGGTAACGGCCCACCGAGCCTACGACGGGTAGCCGGCCTGAGAGGGCGACCGGCCACATTGGGACTGAGATACGGCCCAGACTCCTACGGGAGGCAGCAGTGGGGAATATTGCACAATGGGCGCAAGCCTGATGCAGCGACGCCGCGTGCGGGATGACGGCCTTCGGGTTGTAAACCGCTTTTGTTGGGGAGCAAGCCTTCGGGTGAGTGTACCCTTCGAATAAGCACCGGCTAACTACGTGCCAGCAGCCGCGGTAATACGTAGGGTGCAAGCGTTATCCGGAATTATTGGGCGTAAAGAGCTCGTAGGCGGTTCGTCGCGTCCGGTGTGAAAGTCCATCGCTTAACGGTGGATCTGCGCCGGGTACGGGCGGGCTGGAGTGCGGTAGGGGAGACTGGAATTCCCGGTGTAACGGTGGAATGTGTAGATATCGGGAAGAACACCAATGGCGAAGGCAGGTCTCTGGGCCGTTACTGACGCTGAGGAGCGAAAGCGTGGGGAGCGAACAGGATTAGATACCCTGGTAGTCCACGCCGTAAACGGTGGATGCTGGATGTGGGGCCCATTCCACGGGTTCCGTGTCGGAGCTAACGCGTTAAGCATCCCGCCTGGGGAGTACGGCCGCAAGGCTAAAACTCAAAGAAATTGACGGGGGCCCGCACAAGCGGCGGAGCATGCGGATTAATTCGATGCAACGCGAAGAACCTTACCTGGGCTTGACATGTTCCCGACAGCCCCAGAGATGGGGCCTCCCTTCGGGGCGGGTTCACAGGTGGTGCATGGTCGTCGTCAGCTCGTGTCGTGAGATGTTGGGTTAAGTCCCGCAACGAGCGCAACCCTCGCCCCGTGTTGCCAGCACATGATGGTGGGAACTCACGGGGGACCGCCGGGGTTAACTCGGAGGAAGGTGGGGATGACGTCAGATCATCATGCCCCTTACGTCCAGGGCTTCACGCATGCTACAATGGCCGGTACAACGGGATGCGACATGGCGACATGGAGCGGATCCCTGAAAACCGGTCTCAGTTCGGATTGGAGTCTGCAACCCGACTCCATGAAGGCGGAGTCGCTAGTAATCGCGAATCAGCAACGTCGCGGTGAATGCGTTCCCGGGCCTTGTACACACCGCCCGTCAAGTCATGAAAGTGGGTAGCACCCGAAGCCGGTGGCCCAACCAGTTCGCTGGGGGGAGCCGTCTAAGGTGAGACTCGTGATTGGGACTAAGTCGTAACAAGGTAGCCGTACCGGAAGGTGCGGCTGGATCACCTCCTTTCTACGGAGATTGCAGTCCGTGTTTTCGGACAGTGTGTGCCGCGCCGGCGCGATGGTCGTGCCGTGTCGCGGGTGCTGGTGTGGAAGAGATCATGCGGCTTGCATGGTATGGGCATGCTTTTGGGCTCCCGGACCGCCACCCCGCGGGTTTTTCCCGTGGTGCGGTTCGTTGCCCATGCGTGGTGCGCGCGTCCCCTTGGGGTGTGCGTGGGCGCGTGGCGCGTGGTGGTTTGAGAACTGGATAGTGGACGCGAGCGAGGCGGAGGCCTTTGGCCTTCGTTTTGCTTCTATTGTTTTTCGATCGAACTTCATTTGAATGTTTTGTTTATTGTTGTTCGTCGATCGTTTTGTGATCATTTCAGATGTGATGATTTGTCGTCTGGGAATTTGCCGATAGGGCGTCTTGCGGGTCCCGTACGGGTGTATGGGTTGCCTGCAAGGGCGTGGGGTGGATGCCTTGGCAGACAGGACCGATGAAGGACGTTGGAGGCTGCGATAAGCCTCGGGGAGCCGCCAACCGGGCTTTGATCCGAGGATTTCCGAATGGGGAAACCCGCCGGCCGTCATGGGCCGGCACCGCCTTCGGGCGGGGGGTACGCAGGGAAGTGAAACATCTCAGTACCTGCAGGAGAGGATATTCCGTGAGTAGTGGCGAGCGAAAGCGGATCAGGCCAAACCTGGGGCGCGCGATACCCGTCGGGGGTTGCGTCCTGGGTGTTGTGGGAAGCCCTGTCCCGGTGCCGACGCGCCGGGCGGGAGTCACAAAACCATGTCTTAGGCGAACCGGGTTGAATACCGGGCCGCAGAGGGTGATGGCCCCGTAGCCGTAGGGACATGGTCTTCCGATGGGTTCTCCCAAGTAGCACGGGCCCCGTGGAATCCCGTGCGAATCCGTGCAGACCGTTGCATAAGCCTAAATATTCCTGTCTGACCGATAGCGAACGAGTACCGTGAGGGAAAGGTGAAAAGTACCCCGGGAGGGGAGTGAAATAGTCTCTGAAACCGTGCGCCTACAAACCGTCGGAGCCCTGAGGGGTGACGGCGTGCCTATCGAAAAATGAGTCTGCGAGTCAGTGGCATGTGGCGAGGCTAACCCGGGTGGGGGAGCCGTAGCGAAGGCGAGTCTCAAAAGGCGTTTTGAGTCGCGTGCCCTGGACCCGAAGCGGGATGATCTAGCCCTGGGCAGGTTGAAGCGCGGGTAAGACCGCGTGGAGGACCGAACCCACTTAGGTTGAAAACTGAGGGGATGACCTGGGGCTAGGGGTGAAAGGCCAATCAAATTCCGTGATAGCTGGTTCTCTCCGAAATGCATTTAGGTGCAGCGTCGCGTGATTACATCCGGGGGGTAGAGCTACTGGATGCTTGCGGGCCCATACCGGGTACCAACAGCAACCAAACTCCGAATACCCGTGATGCGTATCGCGGCAGTGACCCGGCGGGGGATAAGCTCCGTCGTGGAGAGGGAGACAGCCCAGATCGTCGTCTAAGGTCCCCAAGCGTGTGCTAAGTGGGAAAGGATGTGGAGTCGCATAGACAGCCAGGAGGTTGGCTCAGAAGCAGCCATCCTTGAAAGAGTGCGTAACAGCTCACTGGTCTAGTGGTTCCGCGCCGACAATGTAGCGGGGCTCAAGCACACCACCGAAGACGCGGCAGTACTTCTGTACTGGGTAGGAGAGCGTCCCGTGCGGGGCGAAGCGGCGGCGTGAGCCTGTCGTGGACCGCACGGGAGTGAGAATGCAGACATGAGTAGCGAGAGCGGGGTGAAGATCCCCGCCGCTGGATGACCAAGGGTTCCGGGGCCACGTTCATCGTCCCCGGGTTAGTCGGGTCCTAAGGCGAGGCCGACAGGCGTAGTCGAATGGACGAACGGGTCGATATTCCCGTACCGGCTTTGGACCGACCGGTCCGAGACCGGGTTGCTAACCTCCGTTCCGGTTCCGTGCCCTCCTTCGGGTGGGTGTGGGTCCGGCGCGTTGGGAACCGCCCGGCAGTAGGGCAGCGCAGGAGTGACACGGACGGGTAGCCGGCCGCGGAGGTGGTTTTCCGTGGTCAAGCACGCAGCCCGTCGCACAGGCAAATCCGTGCGGCGTGTGGGCGAGGTGCGATGATGGGGCCCTTATGGGCCGATATCCGGTGATCCCTGCCGTCGAGAAAAGCTTCGGCGCGAGGGCCAATGCCGCCCGTACCCCAAACCGACACTGGTGGTCAGGTAGAGAATACCAAGGCGATCGAGCGAATCCTGGTCAAGGAACTCGGCAAATTGCTCCCGTTCCTTCGGTTTAAGGGAGACCCCCTGCTGTGAACGGGCTTGCCCCGGGAGCGGCGGGGGGTGGCACAGGCCAGGGGGTAGCGACTGTTTACCAAAAACACAGGTGCATGCGAAGGCGAAAGCCGCTGTATATGCACTGACGCCTGCCCGGTGCCGGAAGGTTAAGAGGATCCGTCAGCCCTCGGGCGAAGCGGTGAATTCAAGCCCCGGTAAACGGCGGTGGTAACTATAACCATCCTAAGGTAGCGAAATTCCTTGTCGGGTAAGTTCCGACCTGCACGAATGGCGTAACGACTTCCCCACTGTCTCGACCAGGAGCTCGGCGAAATTGCAGTACGAGTAAAGATGCTCGTTAAGCGCAGAAGGACGAAAAGACCCCGGGACCTTTACTATACCTTGGTATTGGCATTCGGTGTGGATTGTGTAGCATAGGCGGGAGGCTACGAGTCATGGGCGCCAGCCCGTGAGGAGCCGTCGTTGAAATACCGCTCTGTTCGCATTGGATGTCTAACCTCGAGCAGTCATCCTGCTCAGGGACAGTGCCTGGCGGGTAGTTTAACTGGGGCGGTTGCCTCCCAAAGAGTAACGGAGGCGCTCAAAGGTTCCCTCAGCCCGGTTGGCAATCGGGTGGCGAGTGTAAGCGCACAAGGGAGCTTGACTGCGAGACTGACGGGTCGAGCAGGGACGAAAGTCGGAGCTAGTGATCCGGTGCCGGCGTACGGACGCGGCATCGCTCAACGGATAAAAGGTACCCCGGGGATAACAGGCTGATCATTCCCAAGAGTCCATATCGACGGGATGGTTTGGCACCTCGATGTCGGCTCGTCGCATCCTGGGGCTGGAGCAGGTCCCAAGGGTTCGGCTGTTCGCCGATTAAAGCGGCACGCGAGCTGGGTTCAGAACGTCGTGAGACAGTTTGGTCTCTATCCTCTGCGCTCGTTGGAATCCTGAGGAGGCCTGCCCATAGTACGAGAGGACCTGGGTGGACGAACCTCTGGTATGCCGGTTGTCGCGCCAGCGGCACGGCCGGTTGGCTACGTTCGGAAGGGATAACCGCTGAAAGCATCTAAGCGGGAAGCCTGCTCCGAGATTAGGATTCCTCGCGGCCTCGGGCCGCGCGACCCCCCATGTAGAACACGTGGTCGATAGGCCGGACGTGGAAGCCCCGCAAGGGGTGGAGCTGACCGGTACTAACGGGGGAAAGGCAATCATACTCCATCATCCGGGTCCCGGGTGGTGGCCCGTATTGCGTCCTTCGGATGATTCCCCGCGGCAGGGAGCGTCCGGAATGCGTCACAAGACAGTTTTTCGCGTCCATTGTCCGGTTCCCGGACCGTCACGGTCCGATCCCCCCGGGGTCCTTCCCGGGGAAGGTCGACAAGATTTGCGGCGGCCATGGCCAGGGTGAGACGCCCGGTCCCATTCCGAACCCGGAAGCTAAGGCCCTGCACGGCGATGGTACTGCACCCGAGAGGGTGTGGGAGAGTAGCGCGCCGCCGCTTTCACACGATACGGTTCCCCCCGGTCGAGCCCCCACGGGCTCCCGGGGGGATCCTCTTTCCCCCCACGCACGCGCGCGGGCGGGCCGGACGACGCAGCCCGGACCCCGCGGGGTTTCCGGGCGGACGGTCAGAGGAAGCTTTTTGGACTTCAGCCCGCGTGTGTCTCATGTATCAAAGCGGTTAGACTGATCTTATGGCAAGAGTTACAGTGTATGATATTGCGGAAAAGGCTGGGGTATCTACCGCAACGGTGTCTTTCGCCTTCAGGCATCCTGACAAAGTAAAGGATGATACCAAGGCCAGAATTCTCAGGATTTCAGAGGAGCTTGGGTACGTTCCCAGCGGCAATGCGCGCGGCCTCGCCAGAGGCAGAACCGGCACGTTGGGCATATACGCGTTCGACATGCTGTTGGAGAGGCCCCAGGGCAGCGGCCTCGAGGAAGACCGACCCGACGCATCCTCTGCGACGGTCAACGCGTCTGTGGACGGCGACGAACCAGATGTCCTCGCATATCCCTTGTACGTAGACGAGGTGCTCCGCGGCTTCGAACTCGAATGCTGGAAGAGCGGGAAGGGCATACTCATGGGTGCCGCCTCGAAAAAGGATGATCACAGATCTGTAACGGATATCGCCGGTTGCGTTGATGGACTGGCGCTGATGCCAAGCGGATATAACGATATGCTCCCTCTTTCCATGTTGGCGAAGACCATTCCGCTGGTAATGGTGGGTGTGGGCGATGAAAAACTGCCTGCCGCATACCTGCAATGCGATAACGCATCGGGCATAAGACAGATTGTTGACCATCTTGTCGAAGTTCACCATATCAACGATATGGCATTCGTCGGTGACGTCAATGGTGGTGGAGCGTGCGCGAGCGGTACCGACACTGATGACGTCGTCTTGCGTTATGACGCGTTTAAAAAATACCTCGAGGAACGCGGGCTGGACTCCAGAGGGGCTCTGTTGGATGACTCTTTCGCCACGTCTGATGAATATTTGGTTAGTGTGTGTGAGGCGATAGAATCTAATCGCTTGCCGCAGGCCTTGGTGTGCGGCACTGATCAGACGGCTTTTGACGTGATTAGACTGCTCGTGGATTCTGGAATCCGTGTCCCTGAAGACGTCATCGTCACTGGCTTTGACGGCATTTTAGCGGGTAGGCTGATGACTCCACACCTAACGACCATCCGTCAGCCTATGGAGGAGCTGGGACGCAGGGCCGCGCGGATGCTGCTTTCCAGGAATGGGAAGCCCTGGGAAAAACCGGAAAAACTAATATTGCCTGTTCGCCTCGTCGTGCGTGGCAGCTGTGGATGCGGCTGATGGAATAAAACTCAGAAGTGCGGAGCATTATTGGTGTGTCTTCTTGACTGAAAACAATCTATGCGCTTAAATATAAGTATCAGTCTAACCGCTTAGATTGATACTTATATTTATAAGGAGTTTCAATGATGAAATCATTTTTCAGGGCGTCTGTCGCGACGGTCGTAAGTGCGGTCATGGTTATCGGCATGTCCTCGTGTGGGCGATCCGAAAGCGGCGCAGATTCCGATTCCGATGCGGTCAAGACCATCAATTCAAGCAAGGCCACCGGCGACCTGACTATCTGGGCCATGGGCAACGAGGGCGATCTGCTGGATGATTTCGCTAAGGGATTCGAGAAAGAGAACCCTGACGTCAAGGTTAAGGTCACCGCGATTCCATGGTCCTCAGCGCACGATAAACTCCAGACCGCCATCGCCGCGGGCAACGGTCCCGACCTTGCACAGATGGGCACTACCTGGATGGCCGATTTCTCCAACTCATTCTCCACCGTGCCTGACAACCTCGACATGTCCGACTTCTCCGACGGGTCTAGGGCTGCTGGCCAGGTCGACGGGAAACAGCTCGGCGTGCCTTGGTACATCGACACCCGAGTGCTGTACTACCGTACCGACATCGCCGGGATGGCTGGTTGGAACAAAGCTCCGAAGACGTGGAATGAGCTTAAGCGGATGGCCAAGGACATGCAGAAGGTCGACGGGGTCAAATATGGCATGAACCTCAATCCATCTGGCACTGATGCGTTCCTTGGGACTCTGCCGTTCTCCTACTCGGCAGGGGCGTCCCTGACTAATGAGGAACAGACGAAATGGACTTTCGAAGATAACGGTATAAAGAAGGGATTGAACTTTACCACTAGCCTCTACAGGGATGGCATAGCGGACGTCAATGCCGACGTGAGTTCCGGCGCCGACATAGCGAATTTCGTATCCGGCAGCACACCGATGATGCTGCAGGGGCCGACCGCCGTCAGCCAGATCAACGAATTGGGCGGCGATGGCTTCGAATCCAAGTACGCCACCGTGATTCTGCCGTCGATGAACGAATCCTCGGGTCCTGCCACGTCCTTCGTCGGCGGCAGCAACTTCGTGACGTTCAAGGACTCCAAGAACAAGCAGTCCGCATGGAAGTTCATCCAGTGGGCAAGCAAGCCCGAGGTGCAGGTCGAATGGTACAAGAAGTCCTCCGACCTGCCCGCCTCTCAGAAGGCATGGGATGAGGACGTGCTCTCCGGCAACGACAAGCTCGCGGCGTTCGGTGACCAGCTGAAGCACACCATGGCTCCGCCGGCGCTGTCCACCTGGGCGCAGGTGTCCTCCGCTGCCGACCGCATCCTCGAGCAGATAAACAAGGAACAGGTCTCCGTTGACGAGGGCTTGAAGAACCTGCAGTCCGAAGCCGACTCCATCGGAACGGGAAACTGATCCCATGAGCCTCGGGACAAGAAAGACGAAGACGGAGGGCTCGGGCAACGTCCTCCGCCGCCGCCGTACGATTCTCGCATGGGGATTTGCCTTGCCTTTCGCAGTCGTGTTCTGCGTATTCATGCTGATTCCCCTCCTGTCCTCGATGGCGATGTCCTTCACCGACATCACCTCCAAGGACCTTCGCACCCCGTTCAACGTCAACTTCGTCGGACTGGACCAGTACATCACCCTGTTCCACGACCACCGTTTCCTGCACGCGTTGGGCGTCACCGGAATCTTCGTGCTTGTCGGCCTGCCGATCACCATGGCGATCGCCCTCGCATTCGCGGTGGCCCTCAACAAGGGATCCAAGCACCTCAACGCGTTCTTCAGGGCCGTGTTCTACGCGCCGGTTGTCGCCAGCGTGGTCGCGGTCTCCGTCGTGTGGAGGTACATCCTCCAGAAGGACGGCCTGCTCAACTCGCTCCTGGCCGTCTTCGGTATCGCCGGGCCGGACTGGCTGCACGACACCCGCTACGCCCTGCCCGCGCTGATGGCCATGACCATCTGGCGCAACATGGGAACGCTGATGATCATCTTCCTCGCCGGCCTGCAGGCCATCCCCGAGGAATTGAAGGAGGCTGCGGCCATCGACGGCGCAGGCAAATGGCGCACCTTTCGTAGCATCACGCTCCCGCTGCTCAAGCCCACGCTGCTGCTGGGTGCCGTGCTTCTTTCCGTCGCCTACCTGCAGTTCTTCGAGGAATCCTTCGTGATGACCCAGGGAGGACCGCTCGATTCGACGCTCTCCGCCGCGTACTACGTGTACCAGAAGTTCGGTTTCGGACAGTACGGCATCGCCTCCGCAGCCAGCTGGGTGCTGTTCATCATCATCGCGCTGGTCAGTGTGCTCCAGTTCCGCATTCTCAAGGAGGATTGAGATGACAGCCACGACAGTCGCGGCATCGAAGCCGCAAAGCAATAAGCAGCCGATCTGGCGCCGATTCGTCAAAGGACGTGGCCTCTCCTACTGCGTCCTCGCGGTGATCGGAGTCTTCTGGATCTTCCCATTCCTATGGATGGCGTTGGGCTCGTTGAAGACCCAGAGGGAGATCCTCGCCAAACCGCCGAAGCTCCTGCCCGAGCACGCCTCGCTCGCGAACTTCGCCAAATGGTTCGGGGAACTGAACTTCGGCACCTACTTCACCAACAGCATAGTTGTCGCCGTGATCACCGTCCTCGGGAACATGGTGTTCTGCTCCATGGTCGGATACGCCTTGGCGAAGATGGACTTCGCTGGCAAGAACATTCTGTTCGGCGCCGTCATGGTGACGCTCATGGTTCCGAGCGTGGCCACGTTCGTCCCTCTGTTCGTGATCATCTCGAACATGGGACTCGCGAACTCCTATGCGGCGCTCATCCTGCCGTTCCTGTGTCAGCCCATCGGAGTCTTCCTGATGAGACAGTTCATCTCCGGAATCCCCGACGCGCTGATGGAGGCCGCGAGGGTCGACGGCGCCGGCGAGCTGCGCATATTCTTCCAGATTGTCCTGCCCCAGTGCGGGCCGCCGCTGGCGACGCTGTCCATCCTCACGTTCCTGTCCTCCTGGAACAACTTCCTGTGGCCGTTGGTCGCGGCCCAGACCGAGGAGAAGTACACGCTGCCTGTAGCCCTGTCCCTCTACTCTACCGGTCAGAACGCCACGAACTACAGCGTCCTGCTCGCCGGAGCAGTATTGGTGGTCACCCCAATCCTACTTCTGTTCGTATTCCTGCAGCGCTACTTCATCCAAGGTGTCGCCGGAACGGGCATCAAATAGAAAGGCATGTCATGAAAGAACAATACGAGTTCCCGCCGGAATTCATTTGGGGCGCGTCCACAGCCGCGCATCAGATCGAGGGGAACAACGTTGCGAGCGACTGGTGGGCCAGGGAGCATGCCGAACGCACGGACCTCAACGAACCGTCTGGAGACGCGGCCGACAGCTACCATCGCTACGGCGAGGACATCAGAATGCTCGCCGACGCCGGATTGCGCATGTATCGCTTCTCCGTCGAATGGGCCCGCATCGAGCCTGCGGAGGGCTGCTTCTCCAAAGCGCAGCTGCTGCACTACCGCCATATGATCGACGTGTGCCATCAGAACGGTGTCGAGCCCATGGTCACGCTGAACCACATGACGCTGCCGCAGTGGCTTGCGGCCAAGGGCGGATGGCTCAACGCCGATGCCGTCGACTACTTCGCTCGGTACGTGCGGTACGTGATGACGATACTCCACGACGTCACCTGGGTATGCACCATCAACGAGCCGAACATGGTCGCGCTGACCCGTGGTGGGACCGAAGGCAGCGATTTCGCGGCCGCATCGCTACCCGCACCCGATCCGGACATCTCCGTCACGCTCGTCGAGGCGCACAGGAAGGCTCGGGAAATACTGTCCGGGAACCCTCGGATCAAGTCCGGATGGACCATCGCCTGCCAGGCGTTCCATGCCATGCCGGGATGCGAACGGGAGATGGAGGAATACCAGTATCCGCGCGAGGACTACTTCACCGAAGCCGCGGCCGGGGACGACTTTATTGGCGTGCAGGCCTATCTGAGGACTTTTATCGGCAAGGAAGGACCAGTGCCGGTCCCCGAGGACGCGGAACGCACCCTCACCGGCTGGGAGTATTTCCCGCCGGCGTTGGGCATCGCCATCCGGCACACATGGGACGTTGCCGGACACACGCCGATAATCGTCACCGAGAACGGCATCGCCACCGCGGACGACCGCCAGAGGATCGACTACACCTTCGACGCCATAGCCGGCATGCACGACGCGATGGACGATGGCATCGACGTGAGGGGATACCTCCACTGGTCGCTGCTCGACAACTACGAGTGGGGGTCGTTCGCTCCGACGTTCGGTCTGGCTTCCTGGACAAGGACACCTTCGAACGTCATCCGAAGCCATCCCTGGACTGGCTGGGGTCAATTGCGAGAACGGGGATCATGTCCAGATAGAAGGCCGTTGATTTCATTCTCCATTCCATTCCCATGAGAGGGCGTACGCTCCAAAGACGTGCGCCCTCTCATGGGAATGGAATGGAGAAGCCCGACTGCAGTCGTAGCGATCACGGGTCCATCCCCTGTACCGTGGACGGCGCACGATACCGTCATTCATGTCGATACTCCCCAAACAGTCTCTCCTTGCCGTCGTTGAATCATCCGCCTCGGCTCCATACATTTCTCATCAAAGTCCATGGAATTCCGATTGGGCTTCACCCCCATGAGAAACTTGTTCCGCTGCTATTTCTGTTGTCTGCCATTGGGAGCCGCCGTGCCAGTCTGGGAATCCGCTCGCACCTCGATTTAAGTTGGATATGGGTTTGCTTTCATTCATCTTTTTGGCTTTTGCTTCTAGGCTGCTGATTGGGTATTTGCGTTATTTACCTCGGTAGCGTCTGATCTGTCCGAGACCGTTTGTCTCGTTGGCGTTTATAAATCACGCTTATAGTTTCTCCATATAAAGATAAGATAGCGCGAAAGGCCTTTTGGGTTCATTCCTCAGATAGCATGCTTCTCATCAGCTGGATAGCTATGCTGAGAGGAAGGGACAATAAATGTCTAACAGCCTCATCAATAAGCGTATTGTAGCCGTGATTGCAGCGGCAGCATCCGTTTTCTCCTTGACGGCCTGCGGCTCTGGAACATCTAAGAATGATACAGAAGCATCGAAAGATGTTCAGGTTGTCAATATTGCCGGTGTGACAGGGAAAAACCGTATACATTCGTTGACGGCAATAACTACACTGGCTACGATTTCGAACTTCTGAAGAAGATTGATGAAAAAATGCCCCAGTACAAATTCAAGTACACCGCGCTGGCTCAGGATGCTTTGCTTACGGGATTGCAGAGTGGCAAGTATGATGTGGCAACGTGCTCTTTCTACGGTACTGCCGAGCGTTTTAAGACTTTGAAGATATGTTTGCGCTGTTGTTCGGCGTGTTCGGTTGGCGGGGCAGCGTAAATAGTTTTCGCAGTTAATCGTGTTTGGGCGGAAGTCTGTGATTTCCTACGTTTTGAATACTTAAATCTATTCGAAAATTTCGTAAATAGTTGCATATAGAACTTTCGTGACAAAAATTTTAAGTATTTAGTTAAGCGATTTGACTTTCTTGAAAGTTAAACCATATAATCAAACAGTGCTTTGACTGAAATGCTAAAGCATTTACGAAACATGAAGATGTGTGTTCGTGCATGTCGCCAAAGGAGAAAGACTTCTGTATTCCCACATCCGATATTGAATAAGGAGATGCAGCAATGAAGTTTGAATACCATGTCAAACCAACCGGCAACGATGCTGCGTGCGGCGACGCGGAGCATCCGTTCGCCACGATTTCCAAGGCCGCGCAGATGGCCTCTCCGGGGGACACGGTAATCGTGCATGAAGGCGTATATCGCGAACAAGTCGATCCGAAACGCGGCGGTCTGAGTGAACATGAGCGCATCACCTACTGCGGAGCCGAAGGCGAAGCACGGCCGGTTATCAAAGGCTCGGAATGCGTGCAGGGCTGGACGGAATTGGCCGATCATCCGCATGTGTGGACGGTGATGCTTGATAATACGATGTTCGGGGATTTCAATCCATTCGCGACCCCGATTTTCGGTGACTGGCTGGAAATGCCCAAGTTCGGCAAGGATCCGGACAAACATCTTGGCGATGTGTATCTCAACGGTGTTTCCTTCTTCGAATCGACGACGTTGGAAGGCGTATACGATCCGCAGCCGCGTGATACGGATGAGGATTTCGCGTTGAAGATTCCCTGCCCTGTGCCGGATGTGGACCGTACACGTTATGTATGGCATGCCGAAGTGGACGAGAATGCCGGCACCACAACGATCTGGGCGAATTTCCAAGGTGCCGATCCGAATGAGGAACTGGTGGAGGTCAGTGTTCGTCGCACATGCTTCTTCCCCTCCCGCAACCATGTCAACTACATCACCGTGCGTGGCTTTGAAATGGCGCAGGCCACTGGAGATTGGGCGCCGCCTACCTCGCAGCAGTGGGGCATGATCGGCCCGAACTGGTCGTATGGCTGGATCATCGAAGACAACGTGCTGCATGACGCCAAATTCTCCGCGGTGTCATTGGGCAAGGAAATCTCATCCGGCGACAACGAGTGGACGAAAACCGAGCGCAAGACCGGTTACCAGTACCAGTTGGAGGCCGTGTTCAAGGCCCGTCGCATCGGCTGGGAAAAGGGGCTGATCGGCGGTCATATCGTACGCAACAACGACATCTACGAGTGTGGACAGAATGCCATCGTCGGACATATGGGCAGCGCATTCTGCCGTATCGAGCATAACCATGTCCATCACATTGCGTTGAAGCGTGAATTCTTCGGATGGGAAGTCGCTGGCATCAAATTCCATGCCGCATTGGATACGGTCATTGCCAACAACAACATCCACGACTGCTCGCTGGGCATGTGGATGGATTGGCAGACGCAGGGCACGCGCATCTCGCGCAATGTGTTCCACGCTAACGTCCGTGACCTCATGATTGAAGTGAGTCATGGGCCGTATCTGGTGGACAATAACGTTTTCGCCTCGCCGGTGATGTTCCAGAACTGGTCGCAAGGTGGTGCCTTCGTCAACAATCTGATTTGCGGCGGCATTGAACCGCATACCGTCCCCGACCGTTCCACGCCGTATCACTATCCGCACACCACCGAGGTGGCCGAGTGCGCTGTGGTATCCGGCGGCGATGAGCGTTGGCTGAACAACATGTTTGCGCCGCAACCGGTGAAACCGACCGTCGGTGAATATGGTTTGTCCGCCTACAGCGATTGCCCGATGTCGATGCATGAATACCTGGAACGCCAGCGGGCCATGTGGGCAAATCCTTCGCAGGGTGGTGACGAGCACAATCCTCTGCAGTCTCTATACGCGGGCGGCAACATCTATCTGTCCGGCGCACAGGGGCTGAACAAGCAGGAAGGTGCGGCCGACGATTCGGAGCGCATGCAGGAGGACGCCCCGTTCTTCGGCGGCACCGCCTCCACGAGCGTTGCGTGTGATGAGCCCATGCCGGTGACATTGGTCGAAGAACCCGATGGACTGTACCTGCAGTGCACTGTGCCACAGGCCGTCGCCGATACCAGGATGCAGGTCGTCACCAGCGATATGCTCGGCGTGCCTCGCATCGTGGAGGAACGCTATGAACAGCCCGATGGCAGTGACTATGTGCTAGACACCGACTTGCTGGGACAAGCCTTGACCGCAACGGAACGCAAGGCCGGGGCGTTGAATGGTCTTGTCTCCGGAAAGAATCGCATCCGAATCTGGGAATGGAACAACTGATATGACAAATGCAACCGATACCAGCAAGACATTGGGCGAGTCCATGTTCGCACAGTGCGGATATGCCCAGGACGCCATCGATAAGCGCGTGTCACAGGTCTGGTATGAAATTTTCGAAGGTCCGAACAAATTCTATTGGGAGAACGACGAAGGTCTTGCCTATGTGATGGACACCGGCAACAACGATGTACGTACCGAGGGTATGAGCTATGCGATGATGATCGCCCTGCAATACGACCGTAAGGACGTATTCGACAAGCTGTGGGGCTGGGTAATGCGTCACATGTACATGAAGGACGGTCATCATGCGCATTATTTCGCATGGTCGGTCGCGCCGGACGGTACGCCGAACTCGAATGGTCCTGCACCTGACGGCGAGGAATATTTCGCGATGGACCTGTTCCTCGCTTCCCGTCGCTGGGGTGATGGCGAGGATATCTACGAATATTCCGCATGGGGACGCGAGATCTTGAGATATTGCGTTCATAAGGGCGAACGCTACGACGGCGAGCCCATGTGGAATCCCGACAACAAGCTCATCAAGTTCATTCCGGAAACCGAGTGGAGCGATCCGTCCTACCATCTGCCGCACTTCTATGAAGTATTCGCCGAAGAAGCCGACGAAGAAGACCGTCCATTTTGGCATGAGGCAGCCGCCGCAAGCCGTCGCTATCTGCAGGTGGCCTGCGACGAGCGGACCGGCATGAACGCTGAATACGCGGATTATGACGGAAAGCCGCATGTCGACGAGTCCAATCATTGGCATTTCTATTCCGACGCCTACCGTACCGCGGCGAATATCGGACTGGATGTAGCCTGGAACGGTCTGCAGGAAGTGCTGTGCGACCGCGTCGCCGCGCTGCAGCGATTCTTCCTGACCCACGACCGTACTAGCGTCTACGCCATCGACGGCACCGCCGTGGACGAGGTCGTGCTTCATCCGGTCGGATTCCTGGCCGCGACCGCGCAAGGCTCACTTGCGGCGGTGCATTCGGCCCAGCCCGACGCGGAGCATAATGCCCGTGAATGGGTGCGCATGCTGTGGAATACGCCGATGCGAACCGGCACGCGTCGTTACTATGACAATTTCCTCTATGCTTTCGCCATGCTGGCGTTGAGCGGAAAGTATCGGTATGAATGATGATTACCTCAACTAATCCTATGGTCTACACTAATCCTGTGGTCTACACGGATTTTCCTGATCCGGACATCATCCGGGTCGGGGACGTGTATTACATGGCCACTACGACTATGCATTTCACACCCGGGTGCGATATTCTGCGCAGCTATGACCTGGTGCATTGGGAATTCATTGCGCACGCATTGAATATCGTGGCGGATACCCCTGAAGAACGTTTGGAATGTGAAGGTGCCAACGCCTACGGTCGAGGCATGTGGGCGCCGTCACTGCGTTACCATCGAGGCACCTGGTATGTGTTGTTCGCCGCCAACGATACGCATACCAGCTATCTGCTGACGGCGGACGATCCATGCGGCCCATGGCGAAAGCGTGAGCTTGACGGCTTCTATCACGACAGCGGACTGTTCTTTGACGACGATGATCGAGCCTATGTCGTATATGGGCAGTCGACATTGCGCATCACGGAGTTGAATCCTGAATTAAGCGGGCCGATGCCGGGTGGGCTCGACCGGGTCATCGCACAGGACGATCCGCAGGCTGACCTTGGTTATGAGGGCAGTCACCTATACAAGCATGATGGACGCTATTACGTCTTCACCTGTCACTTCCCGCAAGGCAAGGGCAAAACAGAAGCCTGCTTGATAGCCGAATCCTTGGATGGCGCTTTCGAAGCGCGTGAAATTATCGACGACGACCTGTCCTTCCACGGTTACGGAGTCGCGCAAGGCGGTATGGTGGACACTCCGGACGGCGACTGGTATGCATTCATGATGCAGGACCGCGGCGGTGTGGGACGCGTGCCGACACTGATGCCGATGCGATTCGGCGAGGACGGATTCCCCGTCATCGGCGAGAACGGCAAAGTGCCGCAGTCGGTCAGCGTGCCGGCTGCAAGCTGTGCCGAACCTGTCGCGCCCATCAACGGCAGCGAATTCATAGCCCGGCATAACGCCGAAGGCGGAGTCGATGCCAACTGCCTGCAGCCATACTGGCAGTTCAATCACATCACACATGACGAATACTGGTCACTGACGGAACGTCCGGGAGAATTCCGCCTGCATTCCGGACGCATCAGCTCGAATCTCAATCATGCATGGAACACGCTGACGCAGCGCACGATGGGGCCGGTGACGGTGGCCGAAGTCACCGTCGACGCGTCGACATTGCATGATGGCGACTTCGCCGGATTGGCGGCGTTCCAAGGATGCTATTCCTACATCGCGCTTACGCGAAGGAACGGCCGCACGATGCTGACCGTCCAATACAAGCCGGTGAATGACGATTCCATCTTCTCCGACAATGATTGGGACAGTCCAGCCGTAACGGATGCGGAAATCATGGCGGATGCGGATTGCATGCGCCTGCGCGCGGTATATGATTTCACCGATTGCAAGGATGAAGTGACGTTCTTCTACCGCGATGCGGATACGCCGGAATCCGAATGGCGTCCATTGGGGACAGCGCACCGGATGGTCTTCAAAATGGATCATTTCACAGGTTGCCGTATCGGATTGTTCCTGTATTCGACAAAAGAGACCGGTGGAATCGCCGATTTTTACGACTTTGCGTATTCGACGCCGAATACGAAGGAAGGAGGGCGATGAAGCGGCAGGCCGTAGTGGCGCAGGGAACTGTCGAAGGCTTGGCGGCTGAAGATCAGGGCATCACCGTGTTCCGAGGGGTCCCGTTCGCCCAGCCTCCCGTCGGCGGTCTGCGCTGGCGTGCGCCGCAGCCGGCCCTGCCATGGGATGGTGTGCTGCAAGCCTTCGATTTCGGGCCTACCGCGATGCAGCCGACGCCGGGCGCCTCCGATGATTTCTATGATCGTGAATGGGGCACCGATCCGGCCGTGCCGATGAGCGAGGATTGCCTCTACCTGAATATTTGGACTCCGGCATTACGCGGATATGGCGCGGATAGCATGGTAGCCTCCGAAAAGCTGCCGGTCATGGTCTGGATCTACGGCGGAGCCTATCAATGCGGCGGCACATTTGAAAAGGAATTCGACGGCACACATCTCGCCGCGAACGGCGTCGTTGTGGTCAGTGTGGCCTATCGTCTGAATGCATTTGGGTTTATGACGCACCCTTTGCTGCATGAGGAGGCCGTAGAACGCGGCGACGGCGAACCATATGCGAATTTCGGATTCCTGGATCAGCGTGCCGGAATCCAATGGGTGAAGGAAAACATCGCGAAGTTCGGCGGAGATCCGGAAAACATCACGGTTTTCGGCCAATCGGCCGGTGCCGCCAGCGTCTTGGCCCAGATCTGCTCGCCGATGAATCATGGCCTGTTTCAGAAAGCCATCATGCAATCCGGCGCAGGCCTAGGGCATTTCAATGCGCGGCAGGACACGCTGGAGCATGCGCAGGCCAACGGAATCCGTCTGTTCGAAGCATTGGGTGTCTCCACGCTGGAGCAGGCCCGTGCAATCCCGGCCCGAACGGTATTGGAAGCCGCCGAGTCCCTGCCTGTTCCACCGGACAGCGGACGTGAAGATGACTGGTCGATGATCGTCAATTGGGCGCCATGCGTGGACGGCCTGTTCCTTCCCGATCAGGAGGAGCGTATCGTCGAGGGCTGCAAGGCCAACAACGTCGACATGCTGGTCGGCAACACGACCAATGAGTTCATCGCTTCGACTGAAGATGGGAAGCCTGTGCATGTCGGCCAGCTCGGCAATCTCACGCTGATCCGCAAATGGACCGCAAGCGGTGGAACCACGCCATACTACTATCATTTCGATGTCGCTATGCCGGGGGATGATGCCGGAGCCTTCCACTCGTCCGATCTGTGGTTCTCCTTTGGAAGTCTTGCGAAATGCTGGCGTCCGTTCGTTGGATGGCATTACGATCTGGCAAGACGAATGGGGCTGTACTGGACCAATTTCGCCGCCAATGGCGATCCCAACGGAACGGACCGTGACGGAACGCCGCTTCCTGTATGGGATCCTTGCATCGGTGAGGAATACCCCGCCATGCATTTGTGCCAAGAACCGGGCATGCGGACGGATTGGCTTACCGAAATGGATCGAAAAGCATTCGGCCTGTGATGGCATGCCGTTGATGTATACATACTGATATGTAAACAGGGACGGTCTTCGTGGATCGTCCCTGCCGCATAATGGTTTGCCGGCAAATAGACATGGTCGCCTATTGCCGGCTGTAAATCCTGAAAAAGCATCTGATGAAAGAAACGTCATGCGCAATGATATCGGTAGTGCCCGAAGGGTTGCGCATTTTGGATCATGGCCGTCCATGGCGCGATGATCAGTTCGCTTCCATGAGGCTGTCACCGAGCCGGGGCATGTCCGGATAGCGGCGGGTTGACCATCCGTTCGCGGTGACGCAGCGGATTCCGGCGCATACGGGCATCAACGCGCCGCTCCCGTCCGGGAAGCCCGCATCACAAAGTGCGCAGGATTTCGGTCCTTATTGCTATATTATTTTTTTTGAATAAAGGGGTTATTTTTTTCATGCTTAAGGATGTGCGCTTCGGCACGCATCCAAGCAAGCACATCCCCTGCGGTTATTGTCTCACGATGGTTCGCGCGAAGCGATGAACCGTTAACATGTGCGGAGTTCTGGTATGGTCATACGTTTGACGCGGCTGATGACGGCGATTGCGCTGGTCATCGGCATCATCGTACCTGTTGCCACGGCCTCTGCCGTTGACAGAGGGGGGCACAGAGGGGGGATCGACACCGCACAACAGACGCCGGTGTGCGGCCATCCCTGGAACCAGAATGAACAGGGGGCCACTGTTGATTCCAGCAAGCCTTCCGGCCGATTGGTCGGCTGTATCAGCAATGCCGCAGTGCAATATCGATTGCAGAATTCGACGCAATGGCAGAATGTTCCCGCGGACGAACACGGCAATGTCTCGTTCGATTACAGCACGAAAATAGCCCAATTCCGTTTTGACGCGCAATTCGTCATACCCCAAGGAAGCATCACCGAAGACAACCACGTGTTCCGATACCATATCGCGGGATTCAACGGCAGCGGTACCACCATGTCGGGCACGCTCAACGACGATCTCGGCACGTACACGATCGCTCCCGACGGATTGGTGACCATCGTCTTCAGCGAGCACGCCATCAGCAAGAACGCCGTCGCCCCGCTGGACAATGGCCGATTGTACATCGAAGCCGATCGCAGCAAGGTGACCGGCAATAATCCAGGGCAGACCGTATTGGATTTCGGCAACGGCCATACCACCACCATCACCATGTACCGCAGAAGCGGCAGCACCTCCAAGAAGGTCATCGGCACACCGACGCTGCAACCGGACGGAACGCTCAGCACCAGATGGCAGGCGCAATTCGCCAACACGGGAACCATCGACCAGCCGATCGTGAGGATCGAGGATTGGATGGCCTATGAGAACGTTGCGGAACAGAACGGTTCCACCTCGTCAAGCCGAGGATGGTACACGGCAGATAACATCAACGATCTGTACCAAACGTTGACCACAACGATGGGGCACGGCACGTTGACGGTATATACGGTCACGCTGCCAAGCTACAAGGGCGGTGCCGCCGTCACATGGCCGGCTGGAGGATCGGCCACGGGAACCTATTGGAAGTGGGTTTTCCAGCCGGATTCGTATTCGATTCCCGTAGGACAGACGTTGACGTTGCAATACGATTCGACGTTCGCCAATGATGTGCTGCATCCCGCTTCGAAAAACATTTCGCGGTTCGTCCGTTCCAACAACGGAGGCGACTATTTCACCAACAATGCAATTGCCTGGAATCCGCTGCGGCCAAGGATCTCGCTCACCAAAACGGCGGGCGGGCAGCAGACCCCCTCGGCGGAGCAGTGCCAGACCATGGGTGTGACGGAAGGCCATTGCGGCCTTGCGTCGTGGAATGTCTCGGTGCGCAATGCCGGCGACGGCCAACTGCCGGCGGGATGGGTCATGCAGGACACCGGCAGCGGCGTCTGGTACACGAAGCAACTGCTGCAGGACAGTCTGCGCGTGACCGTCGACGGTAAGCAGCTGGCCGGAGCGACGCAAGTGTCCTCCGACAATGGCAAGACCTGGGTGGACCTTGACAAGGCGCAGGAATCACAGCGATACACGTCCTTCCGGTTCGTGGCCGACAATGCGCTTGCCCCCGGCACAACCGCGGCGATCACCTATCACAGCCTGTTCGATTCCAGCGAAACGACCGTGCGCAAGAATTCAGCCACTGCGGGAACCGGCGTCGGTGGAGCGTTCGTCAAACCCGTCACCTCCAGTGTGCAAGTCGCCTCTTTGGTCAAAGACGGTTGTGGTGATCCGGTCGACGGGCAGGGGAATCCCAAATTCGCCTCCTGCTCGGCCAACGGTGCCGACTACACATGTACCGCCACCACCGATCCGGTGTCCGTGAGGCAAGTGGGATGGCGTATCAGCGCGCACGTGACCGACAATTGGCGTCGTGCGCCGCTCGTCTTCACGGAAACCCTGCCGGAGGGCCTGCGTGACGTGAAGTTCGCGTTCTCCGATCATGGCGACCGCAAACAGTGGCTTACCGTGGGGGATACGCGGTTCACCAATACCCAGGGTGTGCAATATGCCGTCACCGTCAAGCAGACCGGCGATCGCACGTACCAGATCACCATCCCCAAACAGGCGACCGATCTCATGAACGACGGCAACGTGTATCTGTATGTGGCCGCACGCACTCCCGACATCAACGACGGCAAGTACTGGATGGAAGGCAAATACGACGGCAAACGGGGTTGCGTCGCCGATTCCGCGCTGAAAAACGGTGCCGGCGATTGCCTGACGGCCAAGTACCGTAATACGGTTTCCATGGGCTCCGGCAGCATACCTTCCGTGTCCACGTCGGAAACCTTCGTCGATAATTTCCAGAAAACCAATACCGGCGTCGAGGACAAGCAGAACGTCGACGGCGGCTGGTCCTCCGACGGCAAAAGCTTCACCCGAACCTATTATGTGCGCGCCAACCGGTATGGACTGAACATCGATGCCACGCATGCGAAACAGGATGACGTCCCCGATACCGATATGCTGCCCATCAAAGACACGTTGACCGTGCCCGCCATACCGGAAGGCAGCAATCCGCAGGTCACGTTCCTGGGCAACGTGACCGTGTGCCTCGCCTGGATAGGCAACGGACAGCCATGCCCGGCCGGCAAAACGTACCAACCATCCTCGGATGCGATCGTATACCAGGAAAACGATGCCAAACTCGGCGGCGTATTGACGGTGTACGTTCCCGATTCCACGCCGGTGACCATCAGCTATCAGTACGGGTTCAAAGGATCCGCCGGATTCGACGTGGCGAACACCGCGCGATTCTCCAACTCGCCATGGTCCGATGCCGGCGCATTCAATACGAACGGCGCGGCCATCAGCAGCAGCGGCGTCATCGTGCAGACGTCGACGATGCTGTTGCATAAAACCGATGATGATGCATCCGGCTACCGGGATCTGGCCGGTGCCAAATTCGAACTGCTCGCATGGAACGGCCATGACTATGCGTCGAACAAGCCCACGCCCATTACGGCGGTGACGGACGAGAAAGGCATGATCGTCGTCGGCAAAACCCAAGGATTGCAGTGCGGCACGGCATATCGGATCAAAGAGCTCCAAGCGCCGCCCGGCTATGAGATCAACGACGGGCAGACCGATTTCTATCTGACGAATTGCGGCGGAGGAGCGTACTTCGGTCCGACGAACGCGGATGGCAGTCCGGACGCGTCAGTGCATCAATGGACCGGCGGCTACACGGTGACGATTCGAGATAAGAAGATCACCGGCTCGGTGTCGTGGAGCAAAGTGGACGCCGACCATCACGAGGAATATCTGTCCGGCACCACGTGGCGGCTTGAACGACGCAACGATGACGGTACGTGGAACAAGGTCAACGATTCCCTCTATAACTTCGCCGATTGCGTGGGCGACGGTAATGCCGCCTGCGCCGGCACCGGAGACAAGGATCCAGCCGTCGGCAAACTGACCATCGACAATCTCGACTGGGGAACCTACCGGCTGACGGAGATCACCTCGCCCGGCGGATACCGGTTGCCCGACAGTGACCGTACCTGGGCCGAATTCACGATTCGCCGGGAGGATCCCAAGGCGAAAGCCGTGCTGCAAGGACGGGGTGATTGGGCCGGCGTTACGGACAATCGTCTTACCAATCGGCCGCAACCGGTTTCCGCGCTGCCTTCCGCGGGGCGTCGTGCCGCGTGGGTGGTGACGATCGTCGGCATGGTGGCGTCCGGAGGGGCGTTGGCGGTGTTGGCGATCGCCGCGCATATCAGAAAACGTTCATACGGGAACCGTTCCGTATGACCAATATGGATTCATCCATATTCCATAAGGAGGAGAACAATGAAAACAAGAACATGGATGGCGGGAATCGCGGCAGTGGCCACACTGTTCGCGGCCATGACCGCACCGGCCAGCGCCATGGCCGAAGAGCCGGCCGCACCAGATGTCCCGCAAACTTCTACGAATTGCACGACCAAGGGCAACATCATCACGGTGAAGGGCAAGGATGCGGACGCGTTCAGGACATGGACGGACAATGGCAAGACCCCTTTGGGCAACCGTACGTTCAGTGTGGCGAAAGTCGCCGACTACAAGATCGATAATGGCGAGTCCGGCGGCCTGGTGCATCTTGAGACGGTGAATGGGTCGAAGCCGGACATCATTCAGGCGGTGAAAGATCTGAGCGCCAATGCGGGTAAATCGTTGTATGAAAATGAGGATCATGATGGCGACCCGATGAACTGGCTTGCCAACACCAAGAACGATATGCTTATCCGTAGGTACGCGGAGCATCCGGGCGTCACCGGCAGCGCGCTTGCAGCGGAACAGGTGAAAGTCGACGACACGAACAATACCATGACGCTCACCATGCCCAATCCCGGCCTGTATGTGATTTTCGATGCCACGCAGCCCAAGCAGCAGACCAAGGACACGGGCGACACCACCGTCGAATATGCGGGCTTCAGCAACATGCTCGTTGGCACCCCGCTTGCCGACGACTGCAAGGTGACGAATAACGATGGCGTCGTGGATCTGACGTCTAGCAACTTGAAGGCCAAGACCGGTTCCGCGACAACCGAGCGCGGTGGCTTCAAGTTCACCAAGGTCGGTGTGGAAAGCGACAGGTCCGGTTTGTCGGGTGCCGAATTCACCGTGTACTCCGACAAGGACTTCACACAGGTTCTGAAGGATGCCAAGGGCAATGTAGTCAAGGCCACGTCCAGTGAAAATGGCGGTCTTGTCGATTTCGAAGGCTTCAAGCTGAATGCCGGCACCTATTACCTCAAGGAGACTGTGGTGCCGGCTGGCTATTGGTCCGGTTCCGCAGCCAAACTGATGGTCACGATGACGAAGAACGACCAGGGGAAGATCGAGCTGGAGTCGATCACCGACATGAGCTCTCCCGCCAGCGGACTGCTCAGCCATAGTGTGCAGTACGGTTACGTGTACCGCAACATCAAAAGCATCACCCAGCTGCCGTTGACCGGTGCCATGGGCATGGCCATCCTTGGCGTCGTGGCGGTGCTGTGCATCGGCGGCGCTTCGATCATCATCGTTCGGGCCCGTAAAACGAAGCGTAGCTTCGTGGCCTGAGCATAGGGCCGAATGACGCCGGTGACACCTTCGTTCGAGCAGCTGGTCGACGTTGCCAAAGAATACCGGGCATACGCCCGTATGCGTCGGCGATTGCGCGTGATGTACGCCGTCGCGGGGATTTTGATCGCCGTGGCGATGGTATGCACGGTGGTTCCGCTGCTGATGCAGTATGCGTCGCAGACGTCCATGTCCGTGTCGGCGTCTTCCGTCGAACAGCAGGTGCGACTGTGGCCGGAAAGTCGGATCGACGACGAACTGCGGGCGGCGCGTGCCTACAACCGCGATCTCGTCCGATCCGGACAGCCGGTGCTGGGAGCCCAGGCCGACCCGTTCAGTAATGGGGAACGCCTGTCCTCCCAGTCGGCGCAGGATCAACGCTACGGCAGGCTGCTCAACGAAGGTCACGGCATCATGGGCCGCGTGTCCATACCGAAGATCTCAGTGGATCTTCCCATCTACCATGGCACCGGAGACAAGCAATTGTCCCTTGGCTCCGGGCATCTGTATGGCACGAGCCTGCCGGTCGGCGGCAACAACACCCATGCGGTCATCACCGGCCATCGCGGCATGGTGCAGGCGCAGATGTTCACCAGATTGGATGAAATGCGCGAAGGCGATTTCATCTACATCTCAACGATGAACAGGACCCTGGCCTATGAAGTCGATCGCATCACCGTAATCGAACCGACCGATACCTCGCAGCTGCGCATTGTTCCCGGGCAGGATCGGCTGACGTTGATGACCTGTACGCCATACGGCATCAATTCCCACCGGCTCCTGGTCTCCGGCCATCGTGTGAGCATGCCCGTTCCCGCCCCCGATCCGACAGATCTGCATGACGGCCGGACCGTCGGCGCATGGGTGTGCGGGTCGGTGCTCCTGTGCGGTTGGGGCGGCATTGTGGCGGTCCGTCGGCGCAAGCGTACGCCGGAAGGGCCGCCGCGCCATGCCGCTCAGGCGTGATTGGCGATCAAGATCCGGTATGGTGATGCCGGCCATGTCCAACAATCGGGGCGCAGTTCAGTTTTTCTCGTTCAGTTTTTTTTTGGGGGGGGGGTTACCCGTGCATGCTTGGGGTATGACAAAGGGCCAGCCGGAATCGGCTGGCCCTAAGAGGAGATATATGTGACGGGGAATCGTCAGCGGTCGAGCTTGGACAGGCCGGCGGCGGTCAGTGCCGCGACGCAGACCTTGATGATGTCACCGACGACGAAGCCCATGGAAGCGATGGCCACCACCTTGATGGAAATGCCGGTGAGCGCTGACTGCACCATGAAGCCGAGCGCGTAATCAAGCACGACACAACCGGCGAACGCGGCCAGCAGATACCGTGCGGCGGTCATCGCGGTGTGCTTCGCGGTATCAGTGCGTGCCTCGCCCTTCAGCACGGCGGTCAGCATCGCGGCTGGAAGGAAGCCGATCAGGAAGCCTGCGCTCGGGCCGATCAGAGCCAGGGTCGAAGCGCCACCGGCGAACACCGGCAGACCGACCGCACCGGCGGCGAGATACATACCGACTGCAGCGCCCGCCTGACGCCAGGTGAGCATCAGACCCGCGAGCATGACCACGAAGGTCTGCAGAGTGATCGGCACGGGCGTGCCGGGAATCGGAATGCTGCCCGCGGCGCTGGCGGCCCACAGCAGCACGGCGAACATCACGGACTTGAGCACGGAACCGATACGGCTGCGGGACAACGTGGTGAAACGCGCAGAAATCAAAGCGATAGTATTACGCATGAAACAGCCTTTCTAGGCGTGACAGATTAGGGGAATTCGTCAATTCCGAGTACAGGATACGGCTGTTTACCTACGGTAACGTTTGTGCAACCTCACAAAAGGCACGTGTCGATTTTGTGTTGTGTCAGATTGTTTTGACTTGCATACCGGCGTAAATAATTAACACTATGGCGTCAATTGTCAAAAAACTACTGATTGCAAACCGCGGCGAAATCGCTCTGCGTGTGGTGCGTACCGCTCGCGAAATGGGCATATCCACTGTCGCGATATATTCCGAGCAGGATCGCGAATCGCAATATGTCGATCTTGCCGATGAAGCGTTCCTGCTGAGCGGCGATACCTACAAGGACACGTATCTCAACGAGGACGCGCTGATCGACATTCTTCAGCGTACCGGTGCGAACGCGGTGCACCCCGGGTACGGATTCCTGTCCGAAGTGCCGAGCTTCGCCAGCAAGGTCGCACAAAGCGGTGCTATTTGGGTCGGCCCGAGTCCCGAAGCCCTGATCGAGCTTGGAGACAAGATCAGCGCCCGCCGCGTGGCGGCACGAGCCAAAGTTCCGCCGGTTCCCGGCTTGTCCGAACCGGTGAGC
Organism: Bifidobacterium angulatum DSM 20098 = JCM 7096; assembly: GCF_001025155.1. Taxonomy (NCBI): domain Bacteria; kingdom Bacillati; phylum Actinomycetota; class Actinomycetes; order Bifidobacteriales; family Bifidobacteriaceae; genus Bifidobacterium; species Bifidobacterium angulatum. The sequence continues at coordinate 218,126 of NZ_AP012322.1, forward strand.
AGCGTCCGCAAACTGTTGGACTTCGCGCACACCTACGGCTATCCGGTCATGATGAAGCGCACCGATGGCGGTGGCGGCCATGGCATTACCGTCGTGAACGACGATGAGGAGCTGCGGAGGTTCTTCGCCAGCCATGATTCCTTGCAGGGCGGCGATCTGAACGCATATTTCGTAGAAAAGTTCGTGCGCGCCGCACGTCATGTCGAAACACAGTGCGGACGTGACTCCCACGGTAACTTCACCGTGTACTCCACCCGTGACTGCTCGTTGCAGCGTCGTAATCAGAAGCTCGTGGAGGAGGCGCCGGCGCCGTTCCTCAGCGACGCCGTTATCGACACGCTCGGCGAGTATTCCCGCAGACTGTTCGAAACCGTGGATTATGTAGGGCTCGGAACCTGCGAATTCATGGTGACCGAGCAGGGCAAGGTCTACTTCCTTGAAGTCAACCCACGTTTGCAGGTCGAACATACCGTCTCCGAAGAGGTAAGCGGTCTCGATCTGGTACGAGAGCAGCTCACCATTGCAGACGGCGGCGAGCTGACTCAGGCACCGGCACCGCGTGGGCACAGCTTCGAACTGCGCATCACCTCCGAGGATCCCAACACCAACCTGACCCCGGCTGCCGGCACGCTGGAACACATCATGTGGCCTACCGGCCCAGGCGTCCGCATCGACACCGGTGTGGTCGAAGGCGACTCCGTATCGCCGAAGTTCGATTCGATGATGGGCAAGGTCATCGTCACCGCGCAGGATCGCGAAACCGCAGTAGCCCGTGTGCGCCGCGTACTCGACGAGCTCGTGGTCGAAGGCGTTCCCACACCGGTTCCGCTGTTCAAGGAGATCTTCCGCAACGACGATTTCACCGCGGAACATGGGCATGCCTTCGCCGTGCACACCAAATGGTTGGAAAGCCATTACCTCAATCGTGAGCCGGCGTCCGCCAAAACCGGTCAGCCGGCATCGGTCAGCGGTGCCGCAGCCTCCGAACCGTCCAATACCGGGCGTTCCGAAAGCTTCGTCATCGAAATGAACAACCGTCGCGTCAAACTCACCGTTCCGCTCGATATCGTCGAAAATCTTACCGGTTCGGCGCGGTCTCGCGACGCCAAGCGCATCACCCAGCCGTTGCGCGGCGGCGTGCTGCAGCATGCCGGCGAAAAGAACAAGGGCGATAACGGCGACGCCGCCAAGTCCGGCGTCATTGCCTCCCCGATGCAGGCCGTCGTCACCCGCATCAACGTGGCGGAAGGCCAGGAGGTCGCCAAGGGCGATCTTATCGTGGTGCTCGAATCCATGAAGATGGAGAACTACGTGTACGCCCCCGCAGCCGGCACCGTGAAGAAGATCTTCGTCGGGCCCGCGAACGGCGTCGAAGCCGGAGACACGCTGGTGACGTTGGATGTGAAGGGAGGCAAGCAGTGAGCGACATTCTCGAAATCGCCGCCGCCCAGGCACAGGCCCGGCAGCCGTTGCGCCCGGCCGTGGCCAAGGCCGCGGAACTGGCCCGGAACGCCGAGGAGCGTGCTCGCACCAAGCAGCACGCCAAGCATAAGAACACTGCGCGCGAACGCCTTGATCTACTGTTCGACACCGGCACCTTTGAAGAGATCGGCAGGTTCCGCGGCGGCAATATCAACGACGGCAATGCCGGGGCCGCCGTCATCACCGGATTCGGCGAGGTCTATGGGCGTAAAGTCGCCGTGTATGCGCAGGACTTTTCCGTCAAAGGCGGTACGTTGGGCGCCGAGGAAGGTCGTAAGATCTGCCATTTGATGGATATGGCATTGGATCTGAAGATTCCGATCGTCGCCATCGTGGATTCGGGCGGTGCACGCATTCAGGAAGGTGTGGCCGCGCTGAACCAGTACGGTGAGATCTTCCGCCGCACCTGCCGTGCCAGCGGTTTCGTACCGCAGATCAGCCTGATCCTCGGCCCGTGCGCAGGCGGCGCGGTGTATTGCCCGGCGCTTACCGACTTCATCATCATGACCCGTGAGAACTCGAATATGTTCGTCACCGGCCCGGACGTGGTGAAGGCGGCCACCGGCGAAACGATCTCCATGGACGAACTCGGCGGCGGCGAAGTGCACAGCACCGTGTCCGGTGTGGCGCATTACCTGGCGGACGGCGAGTCGGACGCCATCGACTACGCGCGAACCGTGCTCGCATACCTGCCGTCCAACGCCGGACAGAAGCCTCCGGTGTACGCCTATGCGCCGACCCGTGCCGAACGTGATGTCGCCAAACGACTTGTCGGCATCGTGCCGGACAACGACCGTCAGCCCTATGACATGCTCGACGTAATCCGCTGCATCACCGATTACGGCGAATTCGTACAGGTGCATGAACTGTTCGGTGCATCCTCGATCGTCGGATTCGCCTGTATGGAAGGCAAGCCCGTGGGCATCGTCGCCAACCAGCCGGCTGTGAACGCGGGCATCCTCGACGTGGACGCCTCGGAAAAGGTGGCACGTTTCGTGAGACTGTGCGATGCGTTCAACCTGCCCATCATCACTTTGGTGGACACCCCCGGTTACAAGCCCGGATCCGATCAGGAGCACGCAGGCATCATCCGTCGCGGCGCGAAGGTGATCTACGCCTATGCCAACGCGCAGGTGCCGATGATCACCGTCACTCTGCGCAAGGCGTTCGGCGGCGCATACATCGTGATGGGCTCCAAGTCGATCGGTGCGGACATGAACTTCGCATGGCCCAACTCGCAGATCGCGGTACTGGGCGCGGCCGGTGCGGTAAACATCATCCACCGCCATGATCTGAACAAGGCGAAAGCCGCCGGGCAGGATGTGGATGCGCTGCGCGCCAAGTATGTCGACGAATACGAGAAAAGCACGGTCAATGCAAATCTCGCGCTCGAGCTCGGTGCCATCGACGCCATGATCGACCCGGAACAGACACGCGAATCCATCGTGAACTCGCTGAAGCTGCTCGCCAACAAGACGCATGTGCGCCACACGGAAAAGCACCACGGCAACCAGCCGCAGTGACCAAGCGGAGAGCAACACCCGCATACGAGGACAGAGCCTTCGCATGAACGGCAGCACTCCATATCACGACTGAAGAATTTTGGAACACAAGTAAGGAAACACCATGAGCAACCCCTTCTTCCTCAACCGCCTTGCCAGCGAGCCGCACGCGCTTGCCTTTGCAGGCCAATCCACCCCATGGCCGGTGGCGCTCGCCGACGAGACGGCCAATCCCGTGCTCGACGAGCAGCTGCATGCCCACGTGCGGCAGGCACAGAACCTGCTGTACCCGGTAAGCGCCGACCTGCTGGCCACCACCGGCCGACCGGTCGATCTGTTCGGCTTTACACCGAACCCCGCCAAACTTGGAGCGGCGGCCAATGCGTCCGCCAGCGTGCCGGGCATCGCCTTGGCCCAGCTGGGTGCGCTTATCGATGCCGAAGAGCTCGGGTACAATCCTGCCGAAGCCAAGCCAGTGGCCGTGCTTGGCCACTCCCAGGGCATTCTTGCCGTGCACATGGTGCAGGCCATTCGCGAAGCCGGCAGCGTTGAGGCTGCCGCGCCTAGCATCGACGAGATTCTCGCCATCGCATCCCTGATCGGCATCGCCGGTACCCGCCAGGCGCGCCAGCTTGGTCTGGCAGCACGCCATGGGGATGCGACCCCGATGCTGTCCGTCAAGGACATCACGCGTGCGCAGGTTGATGCGCTGATCGAACGCGTGGACGGTGCTCGTGGACCGATTGCCGTGGCCGTGACCAATTCCGCCACCCACTACGTGCTGTCCGGATACCCGGAGGATCTGGCCGCCTTCGGTGTGGAAGTGGCCAAGGAGCACAAGCGCCAGGCCAAGCTGCGTGAGGAGAAGGTGCGTGGCGGCCGCGTGTTCGACCCGGTGCTCGAATACCTTGACGTGACGTTGCCGTTCCACAGCCCGCTGATGGCCGACGCTGTTTCACAGACTGTTTCATGGGCTGAATCCTGCGATATCGACGCCTCCCATGCACGTGAACTTGCGGCTGAAGTGCTGCTTAACCATGTGGATTGGGCGGCTCGCGTCCGTGCGCTGATGAGCTCCACCGATCCGAGCACGCTGTGGGTGCTCGACTTCGGCCCGGGCAACACCGTGGGCAAGCTGTTCTCTACCGTTGCCCAGGGCACCGGCGTCGGCGTGGTGGAAGCCTCCGCCGTGGCCGATCGCGCCAAGCTCGCCACGCTGGAATCCTCGCCGGAACGCACCCAGAATTGGACGCGTTTCGCACCCAGCATCATCCACACCTCCGCAGGCGACAAGGTGCGCACCGCATTCACCGAGCTCACCGGCAAGGCTCCGGTGCTGCTGGCAGGCATGACCCCGACCACCGTGGAACCGGAAATCGTGGCCGCGGCCGCCAACGCCGGCTACTGGGCGGAACTCGCAGGCGGCGGCCAGGTGACTGCCGAAGTGTTCGACCGCCATGTGGCCAAGCTCGAAGAGGAGCTCGAAGAAGGCCGCACCGTCGAATTCAACGCCATGTTCATGGATCGCTATCTGTGGAACCTGCAGTTCGGCTCCCAGCGCATCGTGCCGAAGAAGCGTGCCAGCGGCACCCCGATCGACGGCGTGGTGGTTTCCGCAGGCATCCCCGAACTCGATGAGGCCGTGGAACTCATCCATAATCTCAACGCGGACGGCTTCCCGTATGTGAGCTTCAAGCCGGGCACCGTCGATCAGATCCGCCAGGTGGTGCGCATCGCCAAGGCCGTGGCACCCACCAAGGTGCTGATCGAGGTCGAGGGCGGCTCCGCCGGCGGTCACCATTCCTGGGAATCCCTGGACGATCTGCTGCTGAGCACCTATGCCGAAGTGCGCGAGCAGGAGAATCTCGTGCTCGTGGTCGGTGGCGGCATCGGTACGCCGGAACGCGGCGCCGACTACATCACCGGTGAATGGTCGAAGGAGTACGGTCGCCCGCTCATGCCCGTCGACGGCGTGCTCGTCGGCACGGCCGTGATGACCGCCAAGGAAGCGCATACCAGTCCGGAAGTCAAGCAGATGCTGGTGAACACTCCGGGCATTGCCGCCAAGGGCGCCGAGGACGACCCGTTCGCCCCGCTGGGCGAGCAGTGGGTGCCGTCCGGTCAGGCCAAGGGCGGCGTGACCTCCGGTCTGAGCCATCTGCACGCCGATATCTACGAGCTGGAGAACGCCTCCGCCCGTTGCGGCCGCCTGCTGGTTCGCGTGATGAAGCACCCGGAGGAACTGGAAAAGCGCCGTGAGGAGATCATCGAGGCGCTCAACGCCACCGCCAAGCCGTATTTCGGCGATCTGAAGACCATGACCTATCTTGAGTGGGCTCAGCGTTTCGCCGATCTCGCCTTCCCGTGGGTGGACGAGACCTACGCGGATCGCTTCCTGCACCTGCTGCAGCGTATCGAGGCCCGTGTCGCCAAGCAGGAGCATGGCGAACTCGAATCGTTGTTCGCCACCCGTGCCGATGTCGAAGCCGACCCGAACGCGGCCATCGCCAAGCTGGCCGAAGCCTACCCGCAGGCCGCCGAGCTGAAGGTGACGCCGATGGACGAAGCCTGGTTCCCGGTGCTGGTGCGCGAATACCCCAAGCCCATGCCGTTCGTGCCGGTCATCGACAACGATCTGCTGCGCTGGTGGGGTCAGGATCAGTTGTGGCAGTCCGAGGATTCCCGCTATTCCGCCGATTCCGTGCGCATCATCCCCGGCCCGATCTCCGTGGCCGGCATCACGACCATCGATGAGCCGGTCGCCGATATTCTCGGCCGCTTCGAGCAGGCGATGGTCAAGCGTGTTGCAGCCGATTCCCCGGCCGCCGACAAGGCAGCCTTTGCCGAATTGGGCGCAGCCGCATCCGCCGAGGAATTCATCCGCAAATCCCCGAACATCTCCTGGGTCGGCCATCTCATGGCGAACCCGGCGTTCGGCACCGCCAACGGCGACGAGCACTATGAGATCCGCAAGGTCGGCACGCAGGGCAGCATCGAGCAGTATGATCTCGACATCCATCTGGACACGTATTGGGACAACGATCCCGATGGCGGCAAGTCCAAGCACGCCGTGCGCGACATCGTCATCCCGCTGAACGTCAACGGCAACGAATCCGGTCTGTTCCCGGTTGTGGACCGTGACCGTCTGCCGGAACACGTCTACCGTATGCTCGCCGACACCGCAGGCATCGGCAATGTCGCCATCACCGGCGACAAGCTCACCGCCATGCCGAAGATCGAACAGGTGGCCGACAAGACCGCATGCCCGTTCGGCCAGGCGCATGCCAGCTACACGCTGTCGGCCAACCTCGGCTTCGACCATGAGGCCGCAACCGGTGGCGCACTGCCCAGCAATCTCGTAGCGTCCCGTATCGCGCCGGACGCGCTCGTCGGACCGGCATGGCCGGCGATCTACGCTGCGCTCGGATCCGTGTATGTCAACGGCTTCCCGGTCATCGAAGGCCTGCTCAACGCAGTGCACCTCGATCATCTCATCGAACTCGAAGTGAGCGAAAATGAACTGCTCAAGCACACCGGTGAGACCATCCAGCTCACCAGCTGGGCCGAGGACTACTTCGAATCCGCATCCGGACGCGTGGTGACCATTCATGTGCAGCACGCCACCGAAGACGGCACCCTGCTGGCCAACGAAACCGAGCGCTTCGCCATCCGCGGCCGTGCCTATTCCGATGCGCTGCCGCCCGAGGCTCCGGAATATGGTGGCATCGAAGCCGAGATCGAAAGCACGCCGCGCCGCATGCTGCGTCGCGTCACCGTGACCGCACCCCACGAGATGACCGCATTCGCCCGCACCTCCGGCGATTTCAACCCGATCCACACCTCCCACCGCGGCGCCGCGGTCTCCGGCCTCGCAGCCCCGCTGGTCCACGGCATGTGGCTGTCCGCCACCGCCCAGTACGCCGTGCAGGCGCTGGACGAGAAGGGCGCCCACTATGAGATTGCCGGCTGGACCTACAACATGTACGGCATGGTGCAGCTCGACGACGAGGTGGAGATCTCCATTGAACGTGTCGGCCGTGTGGCCCACGCCGGCATGGTGCTCGAAGTGACCAGCCGTATCGACGGCAACATCGTCTCCCGCGCCACCGCCATCGTGCGTGCGCCGAAGTCCGCATTCGTCTACCCGGGCCAGGGCATCCAAAAGCAGGGCATGGTGCTTGACGAGCGCGCCAAGTCCCCGGCCGCCCGCGACGTGTGGGAGCGCGCCGACAAGCTCACCCGCGAGAAGCTCGGATTCTCGATCCTCGCCGTCGTGCGCGACAACCCGAAGGAACTGACCGCCAACGGCGTGACCTACCGTCATCCGGAAGGCCTGCTCAACCTCACCCAGTTCACCCAGGTGGCGCTCGCCACCGTGGCATTCGCACAGACCGCGCGCCTGCGCGAGGCCGGCGCCGACATCTGGCCGGCGTACTTCGCGGGCCATTCGCTGGGCGAATACAATGCGCTGAGCTCCTTTGCCGGTGTGATTCCGCTGGAAACCGTGCTCGAACTCGTGTTCCACCGTGGCTCCACCATGCATCATCTCATTCCGCGTGATGAGAAGGGGCGCTCCAACTACCGCATGGGTGCGTTGCGCCCGAACCAGTTCGGTGTGGGCGACGACGGCGTGCGCGAGTACGTCGAGTCCGTGGCCAAGGAGTCCGGCGAGTTCCTGCAGATCGTGAACTACAACCTGGCTGGCCAGCAGTATGCCGTCGCCGGCACCATCGCCGGTCTGAAGGCGCTGAAGGCCGATTCCGCCCGTCGCGTGGCCGAATACGGCGGCAAGCCGGCGTTCATGCTGGTGCCGGGCATCGACGTGCCGTTCCATTCCACGCTGCTCAGGAAGGGCGTGCCGGAGTTCCGCGACAAGCTCGACGCGCTGCTGCCGCAGTACATCGACTACCGTGGCCGTCTGGTCGGTCGCTACATTCCGAACCTGGTCGCCGTGCCGTTCGAGATGACCAAGGAGTTCGCCGCCAAGATTCTTGAAGTCGTGCCGTCCGAGCGCATCAAGGCCGCGCTGGACGATCCGAAGGTGTGGGACTCCTATGCCGAGGACGACCAGAAGCTCGGCCGACTGCTGCTCACCGAACTGCTGAGCTGGCAGTTCGCATCCCCGGTGCGCTGGATCGAAACCCAGGCGCTGCTGTTCGGTTCCGCCGAGCAGGGTGGCCTCGGTGTCGAGGAATACGTGGAGGTGGGCCTCGGCAATGCGCCGACGCTGGCCAACCTCGGTGCCAAGACCCTGCGTCTGCCGCAGTTCTCCGGTCGTGACGTGACCGTGTACAACGTCGGTCGCGACGAGGGCCGTGTATACATGACCGATTCCGATTCGCTGGTTGCAGAAACCGACGATGAGCCGATTGAGCAGAGTGCTCCTGCAGCCGCTCCCGCCGCACAGGCCGCGGCTCCGGCGGCTCCGGTTGCACAGGCCGCCGCTCCTGCCGCTGCCGCTCCCGCAGCCCCGGCTGGTGCGCCGTCCGGTGCCGCCGTAGCGGATATCCCGTTCAAGGCATCCGATGCCATCGGCATGCTGTTGGCGTATTCCGCCAAGGTGCGTCCGGATCAGATCGGTGATTCCGACACCACCGATACGCTGACCAACGGTGTCTCCTCCCGTCGCAACCAGCTGCTCATGGACATCAGCTCCGAGCTGGGCGTGGCCAGTGTCGATGGTGCCGCCGAAGCGACGGTGAATGCGTTGAGCGCCTTGGTCAACAAGGTGGCTCCGAACTATAAGGCGTTCGGTCCGGTGCTTTCCGACATCGTGCGCGACCGCGTGCGTGGTCTGTTTGGTGCTGCCGGCGTGAAGCTGGGGCAGATCACCAAGCGCGTGACCGACACCTGGCAGCTTGGCGAAGGCTGGGCATCCCATGTGGTGGCCGCTCTGGTGCTTGAAACCCGTGAGGGCGCCAGTTCCCGTGGCGGCGACCTTGCTTCGCTGTCCACCGATGCCGCATCCAACGCCGCTGTGGCCAACGCGCTGATCGATGCCGCTGTGCAGAAGGTCGCCTCCGACAAGGGCGTGGCTGTGGCCATGCCGAGCGCGGGTGGGGCGGCTGGCGGCGCCGTAGTCGACTCCGCCGCACTTGACGCGTTCGCAGCCAAGGTTACGGGCGCCGATGGCGTGCTTGCCTCCACCGCGAAGTTCGTGCTGAACCAGCTGGGCGTTACCGCTCCGGTGGCCGAGGATGGCGTTGACGAGAACGCCACCGTGGTGGCTGCGGTCGAGAGCGAGCTTGGCTCCGACTGGCCGAAGCAGGTCGAACCGCGCTTCGACGCACGCAAGGCCATTCTGTTCGACGACCGTTGGGCATCCGCTCGTGAGGACCTTGCCCGCGCCTACTATGACGGCAATGCGTCCGTGCTGTTCGGCAGCTTCGTCGGTCTGGGCAAGACGGTTGCAGCCGAAGCCATGTGGTACGCCGACAAGGTCGATGACGCCGAACTGAAGGCCGCCTACCAGCGTGTAGCTGCCGAGGCCCTGGAATCCGTTTCCGAAGACGCTGCGAGCAGCCGCTTTGCCGGTGATGTCGCCGTGGTGACCGGTGTGGCTCCGAACTCCATCGCCGCGCAGGTGGTCAACGGCCTGCTCGCCGGCGGCGCGACCGTGGTTGCCACCTCGCACAGCTTCAAGCCGAGCGTGAAGGCATGGGCTAAGCAGACCTACCGCGAGCATGCGGCAGGTGACGCCAGGCTGTGGCTCGTTCCGGCGAACCTCTCCAGCTACCGTGATGTGGACGCTTTGGTGGACTGGGTCGGCAATGTGCAGAAGAAGACCTCCGGCGCGACCACCACGATCCTCAAGCCGGCGTATGAGCCGAGCCTGTTCTTCCCGTTCGCGGCCCCGCCGGTGCACGGCACGTTGGCCGATTCCGGCGAACTGTTCGAATCCCAGGCACGACTCATGCTGTGGGGCGTCGAACGTGCCATCACCGGTCTGGCGAAGATCGGCGCCGACACGGATGTCCAGCACAAGCTGCACGTGATCCTGCCGGGTTCCCCGAATCGTGGCATCTTCGGCGGCGACGGTGCCTACGGCGAGGTGAAGAGCTCCTTCGACGCGATCGTGAACCGCGCTCGCGCCGAAAAGGTGTGGTCCAGCCGTGTGACCTTCGCTCATCCGAAGATCGGCTGGGTGCGTGGCACCGGCCTGATGGGCGGCAATGATCCGCTGGTCGAGGTCGTGGAACGTCACGGTCTGAAGACCTATTCCACCGCTGAAATCGCAGTGAAGCTGCTCGATCTGGCCACCCGCGAATCCCGTGAAGCCGCAGTGTCCGCTCCGCTTGACGTGGATCTGGCCGGCGGCTTGGGTTCCGAGCCGATCGATATCAAGGCGCTGCGTGCCGAAGCCATGGCCGATGCCGCTGCGGCGGCCGACGAAACGACCGTTGCCGACGAGGCCAAGCGCTCCGGCGCGACCATCAAGGCATTGCCGACGCCGCACGTTCCGCAACAGGCCCCGGTCGATCTGGCCGATTGGAAGAACGTCACCGCACGGCCGGAGGACGAAATCGTCATCGTCTCCGTCGGCGAACTTGGCCCGTGGGGCTCCGGTCGTACCCGCTTCGAAGCCGAGCTCGGCATCCATTCCGACGGCGAGGTCGACCTGTCCGCCGGCGCCGTGCTCGAACTGGCCTGGAACATGGGTCTGCTCACATGGAACGACAGCCCGAAGCCGGGCTGGTACGACACCGACGGCAACCTGGTGCCCGAAGAGGACATCGCGGAACGCTACCACGACGAGGTCGTGGCACGTTCCGGCGTACGTCCGTTCGACGAGGGCATGGGCAACGACTACAAGGACGGCACCGACGAGGAGGAAGCAGAAGTCTTCCTCGACCACGATGTGACCTTCTCCGTGCCGACTCGTGAGATCGCTGAAGAGTACGTCAAGCTTGACGAAGCGCATACGAGCTTCGCAGCCGACGCTGAATCCGGCGAATGGAACGTGACCCGTCACGCCGGCTCCATGATCCGCGTGCCGCGCCGCGCCGCCATGACTCGTACTGTCGGCGGCCAGTTCCCGAAGGGCTTCGATCCGGTCAAGTGGGGCATTCCGGCCTCCATGGTCGGCGATGTGGACAAGATCGCCCTGTGGAACATCGTCACCACAGTGGACGCCTACCTGTCCGCAGGCTTCACCCCGGTGGAGATCCTGCAGGCCGTACACCCGTCCATGGTCGCCTCCACCCAGGGCACCGGCTTCGGCGGCATGGCCTCCATGAGGAAGCTGTACCTCGACCGCTTCCTCAACCATGAGATTCCGACCGACATCCTGCAGGAAGCCCTGCCGAACGTCGTCGCGGCACACGTGATGCAGTCCTATATCGGCGGCTACGGCAACATGATCCAGCCGGTTTCCGCCTGCGCCACCGCAGCCGTCTCCCTGGAGGAAGGCGCCGATAAGATCGCCCTCGGCAAGGCCGACTTCGTGGTCACCGGCGCGATCGACGACATCGGTGTGGAATCCGTGATCGGCTTCGGCAACATGAACGCCACCGCCAATTCCGAAGAGATGTATGCCAAGGGCATCGACGCGCGCTTCTTCTCCCGTGCCAACGATCGTCGCCGCGGCGGCTTCGTGGAATCCCAGGGTGGTGGCACCATCCTGCTGACGCGTGGTGACATCGCGCTGAAGCTCGGCCTGCCGGTCGCCGGCGTGGTCGGATTCGTCCACTCCTACGCCGACGGCGCGCACACCTCCATCCCGGCTCCGGGACTGGGTGCGCTCGCCGCAGGCATGGGCGGCAAGGACTCCAAGCTGGTGCATGATCTTGCCAAGCTCGGTGTCACGCCGGACGACATCGCCGTGGTTTCCAAGCACGATACGTCCACCAACGCCAACGATCCGAACGAATCCGAACTGCACAACACGCTGGCTCACGCCATCGGCCGCACCGACGGCAACCCGTTGTTCGTGATCTCCCAGAAGTCGCTCACCGGCCACGCCAAGGGCGGTGCCTGCATCTTCCAGGTCAACGGCCTGACCCAGTTGTTCAAGTCCGGCGTGATTCCGGCGAACGCTGCCCTCGACTGTGTCGACCCGAAGCTCAAGCGCGACGACCACATGGTCTGGCTCAGGAAGCCGCTGCATGTCGGCTCCATCAAGGCGGGCCTGGCCACGTCGCTCGGCTTCGGCCACGTCTCCGGCTTCGCCGCGATCGTGAATCCGGGCGCCTTTGAAGCCTCCGTGGCCAACACCGCTGGTGAGGAAGCGCTGAACGAATGGCGCGAACGCGCCAACGCGCGCTTGGCAGCCGGTCAGCGTCGCCTTGAGGAAGGCATGATGGGTCGCGCCGCGCTCTACGAGCCGATCGACAACCGCCGCTTCCACGAGGACAAGCGCGGGTACGACTCGCACGAGGTCGAGAAGGCCATGCTGCTCGACCCGGATGCGCGACTTGGCGCTTCCGGCTATTTCGAGGCCTGAGCACCGCCGTCGCCGGCTAAATCGACTCGGTGACGCATAATGCGCTGTGGGCGCCCGATTCCGAGGATTCCATGGAATCCAACGAGTCGGGCGCCCACAGCGTATGTTTGTTTCATAGACGCCCGATGATCTGCAGCGTAAAAGCTCGGCAGGGCCGTGCAGGCGGGTGTGGGAAGTACATATTCAAGGAGAGCGACGAAATCATGTCACTGATGGGTCTTGGCCATGATGTGGTCGATATCAGTGGGTTTTCGCAACAATTGAACGAGCCGGGGGCACGGTTGCGTGCTTTGTTCTCCACGCGTGAACTACGTCAGGCGGCTTTGCGCGCGCGGATGAAGCATGATGACGAATCCCTCCATTTGGCCGCACGGTGGGCCGGCAAGGAGGCGGTGCTGAAAGCCTGGTGCGAGGCGATTGCGCAGCTGCCACGGCACACGAACGCGGGGGAGGGGAACGCTCGGGCCGGCGAATACCCGTACACGCTTGATGATTTCCCGTGGCGTGAAGTGGAGATTCTCGACGATTCGCGAGGATGCCCACGGGTCGTTCTGTCTGCGAAAGCATCCACGGCGTTGACGGATTCGTTGGGCGTGAACGAGCCGGGACCAGGGCAAAACCGCATGCCGGTATTCCACGTGTCTCTGTCGCATGACGGTTCCGTCGCATCCGCCGTGGTCATACTGCAGATGGAGGATCGGCCGGAAACCGACGGAATATAGGGAATATAAGGGACACGTGAAACTACAGTGGGGGAACGTATGAACGTATTATCGACAGCATCGGAACCTGCCATGGGTTCAAGCCACGGCGCGTATAACGTCGACTCGCGCATGCCGCGCACCGAGCGCGTGACCAGTCGGGTCATCGTATACCGCAGCATCGATTCGACCAATATCGAGGCAGGCAGATTGCTGCAGGACGGAACCCTGCAGTTGAACGATGATTCGGTGGTGGCGATTGCCGCCGATACGCAAAGCGCAGGGCGTGGCAGGCTCGACCATGCATGGGTGAGCAGACCGGGCGAATCCTTCGCCGTCACCTTTGTGACGGCGGTGCCGCGCTGGCTGGCCTTGGATGCTTCCGTGAACGGCTGGCTGCAAATGATCGCCGGTCTTGCCGCCGTCGACGGGTTGCGTGGCGCGATGCGGGAATGCGGCGCACAGTCGATCGCAACCGTGAACGACGATGCCGATGGCGCGGGTTTCATGCTGAAATGGCCCAACGACGTATTCCTAGGCGGGCATAAACTCGGCGGCATTCTTTCGCAGATGGCCTCATTGCCAGTGGGTTCCATGGCGGAAGGATATAACGACGACAACAAGGGCGCTGATCGTATCGCCATCATCTTCGGCATCGGGCTGAACCTCGCCATTGATGCCGAGTATCTTCCCACAGCCCAGTCCACATCGTTGCAGCTGCATTATGCGCCGCTGCCGGACGCCGAATCGTTGCGCGACATCATCGCGGCCGGCATCGTCGAATCGTTGCGTGCGCGGTTGCGTGGTTTTGCGGCGGACCCCCACAGGCAGGCGCAGGATCTGCGTGATGAAGTGGAGAAAATCTGCTACACGCTTGGGCGCCACGCCGTAGCGCATTATGTTGACGGCAGTGAAATGGAAGGTGAGGCAGTGGCTCTGAACGCCGATGCTTCGCTGGATCTACGCACTGCGGACGGTATCGTACACACCATTCGCACCGCCGATGTGGGCGTATTGCCCAAACCTTGTGTATAATGGCACACGTCTTTCACTGTCGTTATCGGCAGACACAAGGCAACGCGGATGTAGCTCAATGGTAGAGCCTCAGTCTTCCAAACTGATTACGCGGGTTCGATTCCCGTCATCCGCTCCATTCGAACCCACCGACTGCGGTGGGTTTTGTTGTATGCGGCGACCATGCGCATGCCGGCACAGCCCGCCGATCGCGCACTTTCCGGTGGGAGCCGTTACTATGCTGGTGGTAAACGCAGAATACAAGATTTTTCGGGGGCGGCATGGCTGAAACCACACACGCTGAAACCACCAGTTCGGCTAATGAGGCGAAGGAAATCATCGGCGGCAAGGTCGAGACCGTGGAGGTGTCGAAGCATCCCGATTCCACCATTCCCGAAACCGAGCTTTCCCTTGCGGACATCGAACGCAGCAAAGCGCACCCCACACGCTGGATTGTGTATATTATCGGCGTGCTTGCCGCGGTGGTCGCACCATATGGGCTGGGGCGCGCGCTCGCGGTAAACCACACCGATTGGGTGGTGAGCCATCTCAATATCCTCACCCCGCAGGGCATGGCCTTTGTCTCTTGGACGGTCACGCTGGCCGCGCTCACCTGCCTGGGCCTGGCGGTGGTCGATTCCGCACACTGGCTGTGGCGCATCCTGTTCGCCGTGGCGCTCGCCGCCGAGCAGCTGATAGCCGGCCTGGCATTGCTGCGCTTTGATTTCTGGTATTCCACATACGTGGTGTATGGCAAGTCCTCCGCTGTTGCGAATGCCGCGAATCTTGGCATCATCTCCGCCGGTTTCGCTGTGGCCGTGTTCGCCGTGGTGTGGGTCGGTCTGCTGGTGATGATCAAGAAGGATTCGCCGTTGAACGTGCTGACACGTAGCTGGGCCACGTTCATTCTGTTTTTCGTTTTCGAGGTGTGCGCGCTGCTGATTGTGCTGTTCGGCGGTCTGTTGGGCACGGTCTGAAAGCGTGATGCGGCGCTGAAGCCTTGTGCAGGTTGGTGTTGTGAACTCCTGCCTGCGATGTAAGCTGTGGTGTTGCGCTCAGAGCAGATGAGTTCAGCGTATTTCACGACGTACTCACATGAGATATGGCAAACTGGACAACAGTATTGTGGAGTCACTGCAAACGCGAGAGAGGTTGATTCGTGGCTGAGAATAACAATGACGTGCTGCACGTCGAAGGCGGTCGTCCGCTGAATGGCACGATTAAGGTGCGTGGCGCGAAGAATTTCGTCAGCAAGGCGATGGTCGCCGCGCTGCTTGCGCCTGGTGTCAGCGTGCTGAAGAATGTGCCGGAGATCCGTGATGTGTACGTGGTTTCCGACCTGCTGCGTCTGCATGGTGTGGATGTCGCGTTCGACGGCAACAACGGCACCGTGACCATCGACGCCACCAACGTCAATCTGGCCGATGTGGCCGACGTGGATACGCTGTCCGGTTCGTCGCGTATCCCGATCCTGTTCTCCGGTCCGCTGCTGCACCGTTTGGGCGAGGCGTTCATCCCCGCGCTTGGCGGGTGCAACATCGGCGGGCGCCCGATCGATTTCCATCTGGAGACGCTGCGCAAGCTCGGTGCCGACGTGAACAAGGAGCATCGCGACGGCATCCACATCACCGCGCCGCACGGTCTGCATGGTGCGAAGATCCATCTGCCGTACCCCTCCGTGGGCGCCACCGAACAGACTCTGCTCGCGGCCGTGCTGGCCGAAGGCAAGACCGAACTGTCCGGTGCCGCCACCGAGCCCGAGATCATGGATCTGGTCGCCGTCCTGCAGAAGATGGGCGCGGTCATCTCCGTCGATGTCGACCGCACCTTCCGCATCGAAGGCGTCAAGGAGCTCAAGGGCTACACGCACACCTCCCTGACCGACCGCATCGAGGCCGCCAGCTGGGCTTCCGCCGCGCTCGCCACCCACGGCGATATTTTCGTCAAGGGCGCCACCCAGCCGGAGATGATGACCTTCCTCAACGTGTTCCGTAAGGTCGGCGGCGAATTCGACATCACCGATTCCGGCATTCGCTTCTGGCATCCGGGCGGCGATCTGCATCCCGTCGCCATCGAAACCGACGTGCATCCCGGTTTCATGACCGACTGGCAGCAGCCGCTCGTGGTGGCGCTGACCCAGGCCAAGGGCCTGTCGATCGTGCACGAGACCGTGTACGAGAACCGTTTCGGATTCACCAAGCCGCTGGTGCAGATGGGCGCGACCGTGCAGCTGTACCGTGAATGCCTCGGATCGCTGCCGTGCCGTTTCCAGCAGCGCAACTACAAGCATTCCGCGGTGATCTTCGGGCCGACCCCGCTCACCGGGCGTGATATCGACGTGCCGGATCTGCGTGGCGGCTTCAGTCACCTGATTGCCGCACTGGCCGCCAATGGTCCGTCCGACGTGCATGGCATCAGCCTGATCGATCGTGGATACGCGGACTTCCGTGGCAAGCTCGAAGCGCTTGGAGCGGATTTCGACTGATATTCTCCGGGCCCGTGCCGTGCGGTACGGGCCCTCATCATTGATGCGGATCAATGCGTAACCATAGTGAACTCGTGGGTATACGGGTTCCTGAATCCGCGAAGGAACCAACGAATCGAATCGGTCGCCCGCTAGGGCACCGTGTGGGGCACAATAGAAGGCATGGCATCCAAAGGAAAACCCTCGCCGCGTTCGGCGGTCAAACCGTTGAGCGATGAGCAGGTAGCGAAGCTCGCGCAGCATCATCATCTCGTGGAACCCTTGCATGATCTGCCCAACGAGCCGCGCACCGTCAATGAGGCGGAGATCGCCGCGCAGAATCCCAAGGCGACGAGGCGTCTGCTCACCGGATGCGACGTGGTGCTGCGCAATCGCAGCAAGGTGCGCGCATGGGGATTGGAGAACATCCCCGAAACCGGTCCGTTCATCACCGCGGCCACCCATGTGACCATGTACGACGTGTTCGTGCCGATGGTCTCGCTGTTCCATCAGGGCCGTCGCCCGAGGTACATGGCCAAAGCTGAGATGGCGACATGGCCGTTGATCGGCAAATGGTTCCAGGCCGTGGGCATGCAGCCCGTCCGTCGCCGCAGTGGCCAGGCACGGGCGATCGAGGAGACCTCCGTTGACATTCTCACCTCCGGGCGTCCTCTCACCGTATGGCCCGAAGGCACAGTGACCCGTGACCCGCAAAAGTGGCCGATGAGCATGAAGAACGGCGTGGGCATGATCGCCTTGGAGGCGTCGCGCCGTTCCGGCAAGCAGATTCCGCTGTTCTGCGCCGTGACGTGGGGTGCCGCGAGCATCAACCATCTGTGGCCATGGCCGCGTAAGAACGTGGTGATGTGCTACGATACCCGTCTTGATTACGCGGATCTGCTGGAACATCAGGATTCGT
Organism: Bifidobacterium angulatum DSM 20098 = JCM 7096; assembly: GCF_001025155.1. NCBI lineage: Bacteria > Bacillati > Actinomycetota > Actinomycetes > Bifidobacteriales > Bifidobacteriaceae > Bifidobacterium > Bifidobacterium angulatum. Next base: position 235,650 of record NZ_AP012322.1, read on the forward strand.
GGGGCGAATGGCCGGACGCCGAGGACGCCGACGAGCTCACCCGCCGCATCCGCGTGCGCATGACTCAGATCATGGAGGAGATCCGTGGCGAGAAAGCACCGGACGGGTATTGGGATTTCCGCACGATGAAGCGGGTTGCCGACTGAACTTGATTCCGTGGCCATGCATGGCGTCGAGCCGTTACAGCTGGACGCCGGCATCGCATGGGTTGCGGAATGACGTATCGAACCATCCACGCGCAAGATAAGGAAGTAGACAAATGACGAATGTTACCGTGCTGGGTGCTGGAGCATGGGGCACCGCCTTCGGGCAGGTGCTTGCCGATGCCGGCAACGATGTGACCATGTGGGCCATCGAGCCGGAGATCGTGGAAGGCATCCGCGACCATCACCATAACGGCGTGCGTCTTCCCGTGGTGGAGGAGCTGCCTCATAATATGACCGCCACCGGCGACCGTGCGGAAGCCGTCAAGAACGCCGACATCATCGTGGTGGCCATCGCCGCCCAGTTCGCCCGCGTGGCCCTCGCCGAATTCAAAGGTCTGATTCCGCAGGACGCCATCGTGGTGAGCCTGATGAAAGGCATCGAACGTAACACCAACAAGCGCATGGACGAGGTCGTGTGCGAGTCCCTCGGCCTGGATGCCGAGCATTTCGCCGCAGTGTCCGGACCGAACCTGTCGAAGGAGATCGCCACGCGCCAGCCGGCGGCGACCGTGGTCGGCTGTGCGAACCTCGACAATGCGGAGAAGGTCGCCCGCGCCTGCACCACCGACTATTTCAAGGCGTTCATCACCACCGATGTGATCGGTCTGGAAATGTGCGGCAGTCTGAAGAACGTGGTCGCGCTCGCCGTGGGCATGGCTCGCGGCGCAGGCTATGGTGAAAACACCGCGGCCATGATCGAGACCAGAGGCTTGGCGGAACTCACCGCGCTGGGCGAGGCAGCCGGCGCCGATCCGAAGACCTTCGCCGGGCTGGCCGGTGTGGGCGATCTCATCGCTACCTGTGGCTCTCCGCTGAGTCGCAACTACACGTTCGGCGCCAACCTTGGCAAGGGCTTGAGTCGTGACGAGGCAGCCAAGGTGAGCAATGGCGTCGCCGAAGGCGTGCCGACCACGGCGGCCGTGGTCGCGTTGGGCAAGCAGTACGGCGTCCCCACGCCGCTGGCCTGCGCCATGAACCGTGTACTTGAAGAAGGCATCTCCTGCGCCGACATGCTGGCGCAACTCTTCGACGGTACTATCACCGCCGAGTGAAAGGAACGAGAGAATTATGGCTAAGAAACGCATCATGGTGCTGTACGGCGGTCGTGCGGACGAGCATTCCATCTCCTGCATCTCCACGGCCGGTGTGCTGAACGCGATCGATGCCGAACGCTTCGACGTGGTTCCCGTGGGCATCACCAAAACCGGGCAATGGATCGTCGGCGGTGAGGATCCGCGCAGCTGGAGTCTCGACGACGGCACGCTGCCGGAAGTCGTCGCCACCGCGGATTCGCGTGCGGTCACCTTGGACGTTTCCCGCGGTCAGGACGGCTTCTTCGCAGACGATCCCGGCCAGCCTGATCATGTGATCTCCCTGGGTCATATCGATGCCGTATTCCCCGTACTGCACGGCGTGTACGGCGAGGACGGCACCGTGCAGGGGCTGCTGGAAATGATGGGCGTGCCGTACGTCGGTTGCGGCGTGTTCGCCTCCGCCGCATGCATGGACAAGCACTACACCAAGATCGTGCTGAACGCCGCAGGCATCCCCACCGCTCCCGGCATTATGGTCGACGCTCGTCACGCCACCGGAGAATCGGTGTATGACGAGGTGAAGAAAGCCAAGCTCGCCTACCCGCTGTTTGTCAAGCCTTCCCGCGCGGGTTCCAGCTTCGGTGTGACCAAGGTCGAGCAGGCCGATGATGAGCAGGCGCAGATCGCCGCGTTGGAAGCCGCTGTGGCCGAGGCCGGCAAGCATGATTGGAAGGTGCTTGTCGAGCAGGGCATCGACGCGCGTGAAATCGAATGTGCCGTGCTGTGCGCCGCTCCCGGTGATGAACCGGAAGCCAGCTGGCCGGGCGAGATTGTGCTCGACCATCGCGATCAGGGCGACGACCAATTCTATGATTTCGATTCCAAGTACATGGATTCCTCCGCATCGCATGTCGAAGTGCCGGCGAATCTGCCGGTGAGCGTGCTTGAGGATGTGCGCGATGTGGCACGCCGCGCCTTTGCCGCAGTCGATGGTGCCGGACTGAGCCGTGTCGATACGTTCGTCACCCCCGACGGCACGGTAATGGTCAACGAGATCAACACCATGCCCGGTTTCACGCCGATTTCCATGTATCCCAAGGCATGGGACGCCTCCGGCATCGGCTATACCGAGCTCATCACGCGTCTGATCGAGGGTGTGCTTCGCTGATCTGCCGGTAAGGTGAACGGCATTGGAATATTGAAATATGGTGTGAGGTGCGTATCCGACTCACGGGTACGCACCTCACACCATATGTAGCGGCGTGTGCGATGGCGCTTCGGACGCCCTGTTATTTGGCTATTTGGCGTGTTGCTTCGTGGTTCCTGCGGGGCTTCCTGATGGTAGGCAGTTTTCCAGCAGCAAGGCATACACCCTGATGGCGATCGCTGTGGCGTCGTCATCGGTAAGCGGGTCGGTGCCGTGATGTTCGTTCAGTTGCTGCCAGCGGTTCAATATGCCCATGATCCCGCCGATGATGAAGTCCATCATGAGATCGGTGCGCGGGTCGACGTCTTCGGGTTCGCGTGCCAGCACTGCCAGCAGAGCCTCGCGCTCGTTGTCATGGAACGCCTGATAGAGCACCGGATCGGTGTTCGGCCCGACGATCATGGTCAGACGCTCGGTGCGTTTGCGTTCCTCTTCGGTGGAGATGAGCTCGCCCACGTGCTTGCGCCAATGCTGCAGATCCGGCACATGGCCGTTGCCGCCGCTCTGCACCAGTGGGGAGCGGTTGACCTCGTCATGAATGGCGCGGTAGGCAAGCTCGTCGAGTTTGTTGAAATGATAGTAGAACGAATTGCGATTCACGTTCGCTCTTCGAACGATGTCGGTGACGGTGATGTTCCGGTATCTGCGTTCGCTCAGCAGTTGCCAGAAGGTGTTGATCATACGCTGTATGGCCGATGGCGTGTCGCAATCAAGACGGGGACGGGGCATCGTTGCTCTTTTTAACAATGTGTCCATTGATATGTCATAACTAGACAACAATAATACTCGGTGTCGGGTCTATCTGGTGATGTTCCGGTTGCGTGCCGTGGCAGCTGCCGCAAGCATGCGCATGGCTTCCATCAGATGCTTGCGCTCGTCGGGCGTCAATCCCACGATCGCGCCGATCATGCTGGGCAACGATAACGGCATGGAGGCGATAAGCCCGGAGAAGGTGGTGGCGCCGCTGGCGTGAATCACCTGGAACAGCGCATCGACCGCGTGCTCGCGTTCCTCACGGCTCAGACCGGTCATCCAACGGTTGAACGAGGAGTTGAACTCGTGGGAGCTGGGTGCGATGTCGTCCACGCGCACGAAAGCGTCGCCGTCGACCTGCCAGGCGAACGCGAAATGCTGCATCAGGCCTTCGCAATCAGCTTTGACCACCACGCATGGTTCCGGCGTTTCCAACACCATGCCGATGATCGACGAGTCGGGCACGATCTTGTGCACCTTGCTCACCGTAGACAGATACGGTTCGCTGGTCACCACGTGTTCGGGGAATCCGGGGCCGTCCAGCGAATATACGGCGGCGATGCGTTTGCGGATCTTGGCCGGTGCGTTCATCGCCGCATATACCGCCGAATTGCCGCCTTTGGAATGTCCGGTCAGAATCATGTCGCCGGGCCAGAGCTTCGCCACGGTGCATATGTAATCAGCCGCCATGCGCTGTGCGGGCACGGGGTACTGGAAGGCCATGTTGAAATCTTCCTTCCAGCCCACCAGCGAATCGTCGGTGCCACGGAACGACAATACGAGCGTGCCGTCGGGAAGCAGGAACGTGAGCGCCGCAGTCTGCGTCTGTTCGTCCGTATCGAACCGTTCCGCAAAGGCCCCCACGTGCAACCCGGAAAAACGAGGGTTGGCGGCAACGGTGCGCACGAACGAATGCATGATCGCGGGATCGGTGAAGTTGACGGCATGCACCTGATGCTGGCATGCGCTGTCGGCTCCACCATGAAGCACCTCATCCATCTGCTTGAGCGTAATGGCCGAGAACGGGGCGCGCAGCAACGCCTTCGCCGATTGGCGCAGATTATGCCGGTCCATCGGGAAATGGCGTATCCTGCCGCGGAACGTGCCGTACATGTTCCGTTCGTCGTCCAATGCCGGGACGAGTCGCGGAATATCCTCATAGGCCAGCTGTGCCAGAATCAGGGCGTCCACCTCGTTGAACGGGAGCTCTTCGAATGAGCGTTGTTCCTCTCGCGCGTAATCGATGATGTTGCCCACTGCCGCCACTCCTTCAGTTTGCGTACACCGTTATTCTACGGTCGCCGGCCGCCGCTGTGCGCATTACGCCTCCAACAGAGCCATTGCCTCCTGGTAGCTGGGGCATACGGGCACACCGTGATCGTTATGCTGAATGGCAAGCGAAGCGGCGGCATTGGCTATGCGAACGGCGTCGGGCAGCGACCAGCCTTTGGCGAGCATGGCGCACATCACCCCGGTATGGCAGGATCCTGCGGAACGCGTGTGCACTGCCTTGGTGGGGAATCCTTCGATATGCTCCACCTTGCCGCCGGGTTTGCGTACCCAGGCTCCCCGCGAGCCGGCGCGTACCACCAGGGGTGCGCGCAGGGCGTTGCCGAGTTCGTCGCACAGCAGCTGCATCGATTTGTCGAATCCGCCGCCCACGGTCATGGTCGTGCTGTCGTCGATATGCACGCCCAGGCGGTCCGCCAGTGTGCCGGCCTCCTGCCGGTTGCAGGACCAGATCGGGCGGGCGAGCACCAGATCCTCGATGAGTTTGTCGCTTACTTGGTTCAACGCGTTGGTGGAGTTGAGCACCAGCATCCAATCGCGCTGTTTGGGGTCCGTTCCGGCCCGGCGGAGGAACCCGTCAAGACCGACGGCGGTCTGGTTGAGCAGGGTGTTGCCGCTGATGTGCACCACGGAATTGCTGGAGGGTGTGATGTTGTCGAAAGTATGCTCGTCGCCTTGTGCCTCCGCGCCGTAGTGTGCGATATAGGTTTTGCGTTCCTCTTCGTCCTGAAACACCAGACGGAATCCCGAATCCACATTGTCGAGATTCTGGCCGATATGGTCGATGCCGGATCGCCTGAGCACCATCCTGACAGCCGACGCCCAGATGCCGTCGCCTATGATGCCCGCGTGCTGTGCCCTGACGCCCATGCGGCTGGCGGCGGCGAGTATGCGATAGCTGCCTCCCGGTGTGGGCTTGGTGTGGCGTGTCACCGCGAAATCGCCGGTCTTGGGCATGTCGTCCACATCCAGCATGATGTCCATCCAAATCTGCCCCAGCGAAATCACCGTGGGTTTGTCGGCCGCGTTCTTGGCGCGCTCGGAGATGACGTTGCCCAGTCGCATAATATCCTCCTTGATACGGGCGCATCCTGTAGTGCATGGGGATGCGGGCCTTTGAAATTATGTAAGATTCTACGAGCGCAAGCTGGAAGCTTGGTGTGAGCCCTATGCGCTGCGCGAACGCATCGTGTGATGCCGCAATCGAAGCCGCATATGTATTTGCCAATTGTCATGGTTGGTTGTATAGTTGAGAAGTTGTGTGTTCAGCCGCTCGGTAACGTGCGGTCTGAATTACGCAGACTTGCAAGTCAATGTAAACGTAGGGAGACCATCATGGCAGCTCGTTGTGCAGTGTGTGGCAAGGGTCCGCAGGTCGGATACACCGTGTCCCATTCGCATATCCGCAACAAGCGCACCTTCCGCCCGAACCTCCAGCCGGTGCACACCACCGTTGACGGCGAAAACGTTCGCGTCCGCGTGTGCGTCAAGTGCCTCAAGGCCGGCAAGGTCCAGCGCGTGGCCGCGTGAGTGCGAGATACATCGCGTTAAACCCCGTTCGAGTTTCGACTCGGCGGGGTTTTGCTTTACCTGGCGGCATGTGGCGTCGTTGCGGATCTGGCGGAACAGCGGGTTAGGCGGTATGCGGGGGCGGCATGGTTCTCCGCATGACTGAAGGCACGGTCTGCATGGGTGCGGATAGGATGGACGGTATGAGTATTTCGTTGGACACCCCTCTTGGATCGCTGCTCAGCAACAAACGTCGCGTGTCCACGCTCAAATCCTTCGGCATTGTCAGTGTCAACGATGCACTGACCTATTACCCGTTCCGTGTCGCCGACCCGGTGCCGCCTCGAGCCATTCGCGAAGCCAGGCCCGGCGAATCCATGGCGTTCGCGGCCACAGTGAGGCAATGCCGCATCATGGCGATGAACGCACGGCGAGGGTACCGGCTTGAAGCCGTCGTGGACGATTCCGATTTCGCGGCCACCCGCAACATGCCGGGAAGCATGGCTCGCCTGGTGTTCTTCTCGGGGCGCAAGGGGTATGTGGACTGGATGGCCATGAGGCTCGCACAAGGGGCGCGGGTTATCGTCAGCGGCACACCCAGCGAATACATGGGGCAACTGCAATTCACACACCCCGACATCGCCACCGTGGCGCCCGCCGAATCGCAGCCGGCAGAGGGTATGGCGACCGATGCGCAATCAGGGAGCATAGCGCATCAAAGCGGCGTCGGAGCGCGGCACACGCGATCCTATGACGCCACCACCATCGAAGAAGGCATGGAACGTGTGTGCCGCCCGCGGCCCGTCTATCACGCGTCTGCAAGGCTGTCGAGCGAGCGTATCCATGAGACCATCGTCGGCTTGCTATGGATGCTCGGCGGCAGGGACATGCCTGCGCCCGGCACCGACGACATCGCCGTGATGACCAACGAAGACGAGGAACGCTTCACCGGAACACTGGCCGAAGCCATCCCCGACATTCTCCCCGAACAAGTCCGCACGGAACGTGGGCTTATGCATCGCGCCGAAGCGTTTCGAGCCATCCACGACCCGGCGTCGGTGCAGGCGTTCCATCAGGGCATAGCCACATTGCGCTATGAAGAGGCCTTCATCTGCCAGACCGCGTTGCTGCAGGCCAGACAAGCCAACGGCGGGGCGTCCGCCCACCCGTGTGCAGGCGACGGCGCAACAGGCGAACGGCTGGTGGAACGATTCGTCGCCTCCCTGCCGTTCCAACTCACCGACGGGCAGCAGCAGGTCATTGCCGACATTCGCAACGATATGGCGCAGAACCACCCCATGCAGCGTCTGCTGCAAGGCGAAGTCGGCTCCGGCAAAACCGTGGTGGCGCTCGCCGCCATGCTGCAGGCCGTCGAAGCGGGGTATCAGGCCGTGCTGGTCGCGCCCACGCTGGTGCTCGCCGAACAGCATGCGGAGAATATTCGCACCATGGTGGAGGGATTGCATTCCCCGTCCATTCCCGTCACCCTGATCACCGGTGGCATGAAGCTGGCGGCCAGGCGCAAGGCGCATGCCATTGCGGCCAGCGGCGAGCCGGGAATTATCGTCGCCACGCATGCGGCGTTCTCGACCGCATTCCAAGCTTCCAATCTTGCGCTGGTGGTTATCGACGAGCAGCACCGGTTCGGCGTGGAACAGCGCGAAAGCCTGCAATCCAAGCCGATTGATGGCAGTACGCCGCATATGCTGGTCATGACCGCCACACCGATTCCGCGCACCGCCGCCATGACCTGGTTCGGCGATTTGGACATTTCGTGGCTTACCGAGCTGCCTGGTGGGCGCAAACCCATTCGCACCTTCGTCATCAATGAAGAGGACGGGCGCACCATGGCGAATATGTTCTCGCATATCCGTGCGCGGATCGACGCTGGTGAACGGGCCTATATCGTGTGCGCGCGTATCGACGATCCATCCGAAGGCGCCGATGCCGGTGCGGCGGATCGGGATAACGGGCGTGGCGATGATGCCAACGGTGCGGTGCTCGACCCCTATGCCACCGATGATGACATGGCGCAGCAGCGCCCGCCGTTGCACACCGTTATGCAGATCAAGGAGCGTCTGCAGAAGCTTCCGCAGTTCCAGGGCATCGCATTCGCCACGTTGACCGGGCGGGATAAGGACGATGTCAAAACGCAGGTTATGGCCGATTTCGCATCGGGCGTAACACCTGTGCTTGTCTCCACCACGGTGATCGAGGTCGGTGTGGATGTGCCGCAGGCCAGTTGCATGGTGATTTTCGACGCCGACCGGTACGGGCTGAGCCAGCTGCACCAGTTGCGCGGGCGTGTGGGCCGAGGTGGCACCGACAGCTGGGCGTTCCTCATCTCCCGTGCGGAACCCGGTTCGATCGCCGAATCCAGGTTGGAGGTGATTCACGATTCGCTTGACGGCGCGCAGATCGCCCAGGCCGATCTGGAATTCCGCGGTGCCGGCGACGTACTGGGGGATACGCAGTCGGGCATGCGTTCAAGTCTGAAGCTGCTCCGTGTGGTAAAGGACGCCGATCTGATCGTCGATGCGCGGTCGCGTGCCGAACGGATGCTGGCGGATGATCCGGAATTGAAGGGGAGCGTGCAGCTGGCCGGTGCCGTGTTGGATTTTACACGAGGGAACGAGGCGTTCCTGACCAGCAACTGATGTGGCCGATCTGGCGGCACGGCGCATGTGGCTATGCTCGAAGCGTCGCTGAAGCTGGTTCTTCCCGCCTTGTAGGCTAAAGCGTATGCGCGTGATTTCAGGACGATTCAAGGGCGTGGCGCTGACCACACCGAAACAGGGGACCAGACCGACCACCGACCGTACCAAAGAGGCGATTTTCTCGCATTTGGATTCGTGGGGTGTGCTGGATGACGCTCGGGTGCTTGATCTGTTCGCCGGCACCGGCGCCTTGGGCATTGAGGCGCTAAGCCGCGGCGCACGCGAACTGACGGCCGTGGAGGCGTCGAGGCCTGCCGCTGCGTTAATCGGCAAAACCGTGGCGCAGTTGAAGCGCAATCGTTCGTGGGCACCGGATATGCGCGCCCAGGTACTTGTTCGGAAGGCCGAAATGCTGGCGGGTGGAACCGCCAACGCGCCATACGATGTGGTGTTCATCGATCCTCCGTATGCGTTCGAAACGGAGGACTGCAACCGGCTGTTGGCCGATCTGGCCGCACATGGATGGGTGGATGAGCGAAGCGTGATCATGCTTGAACGTTCCGCCCGTTCCAGCGATCCGGCGGCGCCTAGCGGATGGGAGATCACCCAATCCAAAACCTATGGGGAAACCGCGGTGTTCTATATCGAGGCAGTGCCCGCGGGCGCCGATCAAGGCATAGACGCCGATGATGGCGCCGGCATCGGTCGGGAATCCGAGGCGTAGCCCCTACTTGCCGCGCCGGCGTGGATGTTCGCCGCTGACTTCCCAGCCAAGCGCCATCAAGGTCTTGCGATCCGCCTTGTCGAGCGCTTTGCAGCCCAGTTGTTCGATGAGATCCGGGCGAATGTCGTTGGTGCGCGTCAGTGCTTCGTCACGGCGGAAACGGTCGACTTTGCCGTGGTCGCCGGAGAGCAGCACGTCCGGCACATTCAGCCCGCGCCACTGCGCCGGCTTGGTGTACTGCCGATGTTCCAGCAGCGCGCCTTCGCCCGTATATGATTCCTCGACGATTGATTCGGGATTGCCCATGAATCCGGGGATCAGACGGGTGATCGCCTCAAGCATCACCGATGTGGCGACTTCGCCGCCGTTGAGCACGTAGTCGCCGATGGAGTATTCGCGTACATTCACGCCCTGCGCGCGGTAATATGCGGGGATTCGCGCGTCATACCCCTCGTAGCGCCCGCAGCCGAACAGAAGATGGTCGGCATGGCTGAGTTCGGTGGCGTCGCGTTGGGTGAATAGGGGAGCGGATGGATTCGGGAAGATCAGCACCGGTTTGCCGGCTGCGGTATCGGTTGCGGTATCGACTGCAGCATCGGGCGTTGCGTCGGCCGGTTCCAGTCCAAGCAGCTCGTCCAGGCATTCCGCCCATACCGCCGGTTTCATCACCATGCCTGCGCCGCCGCCTACAGGCGTGTCATCCACCGAATGATGCACGTCATGCGTCCAATCACGCAGGTTATGCGCATGCACCTCGATAAGCCCTTTGGCTTGCGCCTTGCCGAACAGGCTCAGGTTCAGCACGTCGAAATATTCGGGGAATACGGAAACGATGTCGATCTTCATAGTTACCCAGAGTAACGGGGGCGGCGGAATAGAGCGGATGGTCGCCGGCAGGCAGTGCCCGGGGCCGGCGACCATCCGCTCTATGCATCCGTAGGATGAGGCAGTGCGGTACCGGAATCGTCAGTACACGCGGGTCAGATCGCGCGGGTCGAGAATCGAGTCGAGGATCTCCGGGCGAATGCTGCCTTCCTTGTCGGCGGCGGCGCGCACGGTGGTGTTCTTGGCCAATGCGTCCTTGGCGATCTGCATGGCCTTCTCGTAGCCTACGTAGTCGATAAGCGAGGTCGCCAGCGACGACGAGCGCATCGCCTCTGCCATGCCGACCTCCTTGTTCACCTTGATGCCGTTCACGCAACGTTCGCGTAGTGTATCCATTGCGCGCGCCAGCATGTGCATGCCGTCGAGCATCGCATGCAGCATCACCGGTTCGAAGGCGTTGAGCTGCAACTGCCCGGCCTCCGCTGCATAGGAGACGGTGGTGTCCATGCCCATGACCATGAACACGGTCTGGTTCACGCATTCCGGGATCACCGGGTTCACCTTGCCTGGCATGATCGACGATCCGGCCTGGCGCGGCGGCAGTTGGATTTCGGCGAGTCCGGCACGCGGGCCGCTGGCGAGCAGGCGCAGATCGTTGGCGATTTTGCCCAAGTGCAGTGCGGTGCGCTTGATCACGCTGGAGAGCATGACGAAATCGCTGACGTCCGAGGTTGCTCCTACCGGGTCGGCGGCCGGGCGGATGGGTAGACCGGTGATGGTGGCGAGATGGCGGGCGGCGAGTTCGCGGAAGCGCACGTCGGCGCAGATGCCGGTGCCGATTGCGGTTCCGCCAAGGTTCACCACGCTGAGCGGTTCATGCTGCTGCTCCAGCAATGCGGCGTCGGAACCGAGCTGGCTGGCGAATGCGCCGAATTCCTGACCGAAGGTCATGGGCACGACGTCCTGCAATTGGGTGCGGCCGATTTTCACCACGGTCATGGTGCGCTGCGACAGCGACGAGAACGAAGCGCTGAGCTTGCGGGTGCTGTCGATCAGGGTGTGCGAGGCATCGATCAGGGCAAGGCGTGCGGCGGCGGGGTAGGAGTCGTTGGTGGACTGGGATTTGTTCACGGTGTCGTTCGGGTGGATGATCTCGTATTCGCCGCGCGGGTAGTGGCCGAGTTCCAGTGCTCGGTTCGCGATGACCTCATTGACGTTCATGTTGGTCGAGGTGCCTGCGCCGCCCTGCAGCACGTCGACGGGGAATTGGTCGTCGAGCTTGCCTGCGATCACGTCGGAGCAGGCGCGGTCGACGAGTTCGGCCTGGTAGGCGTCGATGCCTCCGAGTTCGCGGTTGGTGCGTGCGCAGGCGAGTTTCACGGCTCCATAAGCGTGGATGATTTCCGGGTGGTCGCTTACGGTGATGCCGGAGACGGGGAAATTGTTGATGGCGCGAAGCGTGTGGATGCCCCAGTAGACGTTGGCCGGCACTGCTGCGGAGCCGATGCAGTCATGCTCGATTCGGGTGGGTTGCGATTCGATATCCGTCTCGGTTGCGGTTTCGAGGCGGGGCATGGTGCGAGTTGCGGTGGTTGCGGTGCGCTGTGCCAGTGCCATAATGCGGTCCTCTCGTTGCTTGTGGCGTTGCTTTGGGTGGTTGCTCAAAACACGGCTCACCTTAAGCGCATGTTTTGTATCGTACAAGGTGTGGATATCCTTCGTATCCCATAGGATTAACCTATGACTATTACTCAGATACGGGCGTTCTACCTTGCGGCGACCCTGGGATCGTTCACCGCGGCTGCGGAATACATGGGTTTGACGCAACCCACGATCTCCGAATTGGTGCGCAAAGTGGAAGATCAGTACGGCATGGCGCTGTTCGTGCGCAGAGGCCGCAGATTGGTGCTTACCACGGCGGGTCAGGCGCTTATGCCGTGGGCCAAGCGTCTGCTCGACGCGGAGCTTGGCGCGGACAGCGCGCTAACCGCGCTGAGCACCGGCGAGGGCGGCACGGTGTCGTTCGGCATCCTCAAGAACGCGAACTACTATCACCTTTCCGAACTGGCGGCGGTATTCCGCGAAGCGCACCCCAATGTGCGCATTCGACTGCTGGGGCAGAACTCCTTCGAGGTGGCGGACGCCGTGCGCAATGGCACGTTGGAAGCCGGCCTGTTATGCCTGCCGGTGCCGACGGAAGGGCTGCACATCCAGCCGTTGATGCGCCACGAGATTCTGTGGGCCAGCAGCAAGCCGGAGCGTTGCATGCGGCCGATGAGCCTCATCGACATGCCCAAGGAGCCGTTGATCCTCTACGATGCCCGCCATGGCGAAGAGGACCCGACGCGTCTGCAGCTCACGCAGCAGGCGCAACAGCTTGGCGTGACGTTGGAACCCGACATCGAAGTCGAATCGGTGGACGCCGCGATGTCGCTGGTTTCGCGTGGCCTGGGCGATTCGATCGTGCCGCAGGCAGTGGCGCAATCCGATCATTTCCCGTCGAATATCCATGTGACCACGCTTGAAAACCCGATCTACGACACCTTCGCGCTGGTACGCCGCGAGAACTGGGAACTGTCTCCCATCGCCGCCCATCTTGCCGATCTTGCCGTCAGCATGCTGCTGAACAAGGTTTCCGGCGAAATCGCCTGAAACAGACGACGGCGCCGTGCACGAACGAATCCTTGCACGGCGCCGTTTCCGGTCTGCCATCGATGGGCATCGTATGTCACAGACCCGGGATCAGACCTCCCGGAGGGTCGAGTGTCAGGTAGCCTTCCTCCAGATCGATCAGCGGCACCAATTCGTCCACGAACGGCACCAGCGTGGTCTTCTCCACAATCGGCGTGCCGTCGGAGGCGGTACCCGTCTCGACCGGTTCCGTCAGGCGGATCTTCAGCAGCGACTGCGCGGGCGAATCGATAACGTCGACCACCATGCCGATCGGCTTGCCGGCAGGGGCACCGATCTCGTTCTCCTCATCCATGCGGGCCTCAAGACCGATAAGATCCTTCGGATACCATTCATCGGCTTCGAGCATGTCTTCCGGATCATCCGCCTCGCCATACAGTTCGGTGCCGTTGAGCGCTTCGGAAGCGTTGCGGTCGTCACAGCCTTCTAGTTTGATGATCCAGCGATTCTTGAATGTTCGGGAGCGTTCCACCACATACCGCTGCTCGCCGTTGCGGGAGAACAGCTCCGATCCCGGCTCGAAGCGCCATTCGGGTTCGTCGGTGAACACCTGTACGGTAACCTCGCCCTTCATACCCTGGGCGCGGCCGATACGACAAACCCTCAGCAGCTCACGCTGCTGAGGGTTCTCATGCATGTTCTGATCTGCCATGCTGTGCAGTTTACCTCATAGGCACGGATGAGGCGCGGATTCCGATGGAATCAGCGGCGCACATCCATGATGTCGACGCGGACCTTGTGGTCGCTCAGCGCCTGCACCACCGTGCGAATCGCATTGGCGGTACGGCCGGAACGCCCGATCACGCGGCCGATGTCCTCGGGGTTGACGCGCACGCGAAGCATTTCGCCACGTGCGTTCTCACGGGACTTCACCGACACGTCGTCAGGAAAATCGACGATGTTCTTAATAAGATGCTCCACAGCCTGTTCAAGCATGATCAGTCAGCCTTTCTCGTTTGCTTTGCGCTATGGCTCAGCTCACTCGGCGTCAGCCGGGGCTTCCTCAGCGGCTTCCTCAGCCGGAGCCTCAGCTTCAGCGGCGGCGGCAGCTTCGGCCTCAGCCTTGGCCTTAGCCTCGGCTTCGGACTTGGCGGCCTTGAGCTTCTGGGCTTCGGCTTCCACAGCCTCAACGCGAGCGGCGGCATCCGGGCCAGCCTCAACGGTCTTCAGGGTGCCTTCGGCACCATCGAGACCCTTGAACTTCTGCCAATCACCGGTGATCTTCAGCAGCTTCAGAACCTGCTCGGTCGGCTGAGCGCCGACGCCGAGCCAGTACTGAGCGCGCTCGGAATCGATGACGATGGTGGAAGGCTGGGTGTTCGGGTTGTAGGTACCGATCTCTTCGATGGCACGGCCGTCACGCTTCTGGCGGGAATCCATGATCACCACGCGGTAGAACGCGTAGAACTTCTTACCCATGCGCTTCAGACGAATCTTGGTTGCCAAAATGGCTCTCCTTGTATATCTAGGGGTGTGCGTTTCGAGTTCTGTGTGGGGCACGGAATCCGAAACCCACTGTTCCTCACGGCACGGGGTGTAGAGGGCGCCACGCGCGCGCGAATAACTGACACATTATAGCGCGCGGGGGCGGACGTGGAGGCGGCTTGCCGGAGCGGCAGGGCTATTCGAGCGTGAGCGTTGCGGTCAGTGCGTAATGATCGGTGCCGTCGATGCGGAAGGATTCCACCTTGCTTGGGCACAGGCCGTTGGTGAACAGCACATGATCGAGTTCGATATGCGGCCATGTCAGCCAGCTGGGGAAGGTTACGACGGCATGCGTCGCCTGGGTGCGGCTGGCGTCGTGCAATCCATTGGCGAGCAGCGAGCGGAAGCTGGGGTGTTCGATGGAGGAATTGAGGTCGCCCATGACCACGCCGATGCCGTTCGGCTCACGCTCGGCAAGATCGGCGATCGCGCTCAATCCGCGGATTCCGGCGGACCATTCGGGGCAGCCGCGCATGGGGGATTTCGGGTGCGCCGACGCAAGCGTGACATGGTATGCGCGTGTGTTGCCGGTGCTTTGCATGTCGGCGGATGTCGGCAGGTCGACGGTCATCGATGGCACGTCGGCTGCGGGGATGTCGATGAGGTTCGCCGCCGACCGACTGGGTTCGAACCGTGAGAACAGCGCATTGTATCCGCCGTTATCGGTGGGTCTGCTGGTGCCGAGCTGCCGGTGGGGAAGTAGGCTGTCCAGTCCGGCTTCGCGTAGCCGTTCGACAAGATCGTCGGTGGTCTCCTGTGTGGCGAGCACATCGATATGCCGTTGCCGCACCTCGCGTACGATGGCGTGTGCATCGGCGCGACCATATCGGCAGTTCACCGTCATTACGCGCAGGGAGCGTGCCGTCCGAGGTTCCGTCGCCGCGCCAGAAGATGTTTCACGGACCGTTTCACGAGTGTGGGTGGGCGCCCAATACGGCCACAGACGTGCCACCGATGCTACTGCCGTCAGCATGAACGCAACCAGTGGCGTCCACGCGTGGACGCATGCGGATATTGCGGCCAGCGCCAATGATGGCACCCATAACAGCGGAATCAGCGCAATAAGATACGGCATTGGCATATGAGCCTCCGCCCCGGCCGGCAGGCAGCTCAGCAGCAGCCAGCACCACAGCAATACGGCCATTACCATGAGCGCTATCGTCATACATCCCCCAGTCCGGTCGTTCCAGTCGTCGATCATTACGTGGCGCGGGGCATGCGCCGTGCGCCTTTGGGTATTCTAGCGGCTGCCTTGTGAGATAACTGTGTCGCTCCATGACTGGGGAGCGTGTGGAGCCATTGAAGCCGTAGATGGACCTGCGAGCAGTCGCAAACGGATGGTGATACGGCTGGGGCCGGGCGGATAGCATTCCGCCCGGCCCCAGCCGTATCACCATGAGTGCAAGGCCGACTCGCCCCGCGTCATATGCTGTGTGAATCAGCGGCCGAACAGACCGGCCACGCCACCGCCAAGATTCGGCGGCAGATCGGGAGTGCCGTTGTCGCCAGCCTCATTCATCAGATCCTGCAATCCAGCCGGAAGCGCGGGATTCTGCGGCTTCTTGGCGAATGCCGAACCGCCGTTGCCGCCGGATGACTTGCCGGCCAGCTTGTCGCGCAATGCCTTTTCCTCGGCCTCGCGCTTCATCGGATTGCCGGACTTGGAACCCTTCTTCTTCTTGCCCTTCTTGGCCTTCTTGCCCATGGCCGGGCCACCGAAACCAGGCAGTCCGCCGCCATTGTTGTTGGACACGCGCTTCATCATCTTCGCGGCCTGCTCGAAACGCTGCAACAGCGCATTCACCTGGGAGACGGTCACACCGGAACCGAACGCGATGCGGCGGCGGCGCGAACCATCGATAATGCTCGGATCACGACGCTCCGCCGGGGTCATCGACCGGATAATGGCCTCGGTGCGGTCGACTTCCTTCTCATCGAACTGTTCGAGCTCCTTACGATGAGCCGCCATGCCGGGAATCATGCCCAGCAGGTTCTTCATCGGGCCGAGCTTGCGCACCTGCTGCAGCTGATCGAGAAAATCATCCAGACCGAAGGAACCGGCAGACAGCTTTTCAGCGGCCTTGCGCGCCTCCTCCTCATCGAACTGCTTCTGCGCCTGCTCGATAAGCGTCATGATGTCGCCCATATCGAGAATGCGCGACGCCATACGGTCGGGGTGGAAGACCTCGAAGTCCTTCAGCCCCTCGCCGGTGGAAGCGAACAGGATCGGCTTGCCGGTCACGGACGCCACGGACAACGCGGCACCGCCACGGGCGTCGCCATCAAGCTTGGACAGCACCACGCCGGTGAAGTCCACACCCTCATCGAAGGCCTTGGCGGTCTGCACGGCATCCTGACCGATCATCGCATCGATGACGAACAGAATCTCATTCGGCTGCACGGCATCGCGAATATCGCGCGCCTGCTTCATCAGCTCCTCATCCACGCCGAGACGGCCGGCGGTATCGATGATCACCGTGTCATACAGCTTCTGCTTGGCGAGTTCCACGGCGTCACGAGCGACCTTCACCGGGTCACCAGTGGTCTGGCCTGGAGCCATGACCGCTTCGCCGCCATCGGCCTGCACGCCCTTCTCCGGCGCATACACCGGCACATCCGCGCGTTCGCCAACCACCTGCAGCTGCGTCACTGCGTTCGGGCGCTGCAAATCGGCCGCAACCAGCAGCGGCGTGTGGCCGGAATCCTTCAGCCAGTAGCCGAGCTTGCCGGCAAGCGTGGTCTTACCAGCGCCCTGAAGACCCGCAAGCATGATGATGGTCGGCGGATTCTTCGCGAAGTTCAACGGTCGGTCAACGCCTGCGCCCAGAACGCTCGTCAACTCCTCGTTGACGATCTTGACGACCTGCTGCGCGGGATTGAGGGATTGGGAGACCTCGGTGCCCAACGCGCGTTCGCGGATGCTGGCGGTGAAGGAACGGACCACGTCGAGCGCCACGTCGGCGTCGAGCAGTGCACGGCGGATTTCGCGGATGGTGCCGTCGATATCGGCCTCGGAAAGCTTACCTTTGCTCTTCAGGTGCTTGAACGCGCCGGAGAGCCTGTCTGTCAAAGAACTAAATGCTGCCATAATGTTCCCAAGTCTAGCCGCCGCGCGGGAAATATCCGGGCCGTGCCGTGCTGGTGGCCGGCTGCCGGCGACATTGGACGGGCGTGGCCGCATGTGGGATTTAGCGACCCATTCGGACGAAACCGATCATAAAGCGACCCATTTGGACGAAAAAGAGCCGTATTTCGTCCAAATGGGTCGCTAATCGCAGATGTCTGCTGTGTTGCCGTTACTGCAGGGACCAGGTGGAGCCCTGCGGGCCGTCCTCAATGGCGATGCCGGCCGCATTCAGCGCATCGCGGATCGCGTCGGCCTTGGCGAAATCCTTGGCCTTGCGGGCTTCGGCACGTGCCGTAAGCTGTTCGCGGATCAGCGAGTCGAGCACATCATGCTCGGCCGATTCGCCTTCGCCGGCAGCGCCGCCTGCCGCACCGCCATTCACCCACGGCTCGGCCAGCGGGTCCAAGCCCAGCGTATCGAGCATCGCGCGCACGCCGAGCAGCACCTCACGCACCTCGGCCTTGGCCGCGTCGGAATCGGCACGATCGGCCAACTTCGACAGCAACGTGTTGCCGGAACGAATCGCGGTGAAGATCGCGGCGGTCGCACCGGAGACGTTGATGTCGTCGTTCATCGCGGCAACGAAATCGGCAGGCAGCGCGTCGGCGGGAACGGAAGCGACTTCGGTACGGCTGGGCTGCTCGCCGATGGCGATGCCGGCACGTTCGATGAAATTCGAGATGCGATCATAGGCCGACTGCGCTTCGGCAAGCGTCTGATCGGACCATTCCAGCATGGAACGGTACTGCACGCCGCCCAATGCGTAACGCACCACCCACGCGGAGTTCTCGGCCAGCACGGCCGGCACGGACAGGCCATTGCCGAGCGACTTCGACATCTTCTCGCCCTTGGCGGTCACCCATGCCGAGTGCATCCAACGTGCGGCCGAATCGTAGCCCGCCGCACGGGTCTGGGCCATTTCGTTCTCGTGGTGGGGGAATCGCAGATCAAGTCCGCCACCGTGGATGTCGAAACCGTCCTTCAGATAGCGGTGGCTCATGGCGGAGCATTCGATGTGCCAGCCCGGGCGGCCAGTGCCGAACGGGGTGTTCCAGCGTGCGTCGAGAGGATCGGAATCCTTGGGGGCTTTCCACAGTGCGAAATCGCGTGGATCGTGCTTGTCGGGGGAGGCATCGGCCGGGTCGACGGGGTTGTACTTGTCGTCGCCGGCGTTGTCGACGGACGGACCCATGGCGTCGGCCACTTCGGAGGCGGCGTCGGCCACGGCGGTCTGCTTCTGATGCGTCAGCTCGCCGTAATGCGGCCAGGACGCCACATCGAAGTACACGTTGCCGGTCGGCTTGCCGTCATCGCCGCGCACCACATAGGCGTGGCCGTTATCGATGATGCGCTGGATCATGTCGATCATATCGGCCATATGCCCGGTCGCTCGCGGTTCGACGGTCGGCGGCAGCACGCCCAGATCGGAGTAGGCCTGGCTGAACTCGCGTTCGTAATGGTAGGCGCGTGCCCACCACTGCTGGCCTTCCGCGGCGGCCTTGTCGAGAATCTTGTCGTCGATGTCGGTCACATTGCGCACGAAAGTGACCTGATAGCCGAGCTTGAGGAACCAACGGCGCACGATGTCGAATGCTACGGCGGCACGGATATGGCCGATGTGCGGCGAGGACTGCACCGTCGCGCCACACACATACATGCCCACTTCGCCGGGCTTGATCGGGGTAAACGTGCTTACGGCGTGCGAGGCCGTATCGTACAGCTTCAGTCGTGTGGCGGCTTTGGCCACTTGTGTCGAGACCAGTGTGCTCGGCATGACGGAAGCGTTGAAATTCTGCGGTTCCTGAGTGTTTGCCATAGCCCCCAAGCCTAGGCATGAAACCAGACAAGGCATGTGGGTGGCCCATATTACTACGGCAAACGTTTGCAGTTTACGTGGGTCGTGCCACAATAGGGGTTATGACGAAACCGCAGGTGTTGATCGTGCAGCATGTTCCGTGGGAGAAACCGGGGCGCATTCTCGACAGTCTGGACGATATGGAATTGCCGTACCAGACCGTGACCATCGCCAAGAAGAAAAAACCGGATTTGCCGAACTTCAACGAAATCACGGGATTGGTGATCATGGGAGGGCCCATGGGGGCGCAGGATTTCGACGCGTACCCTGGGCTCAAAGCCGAGGCCAAGCTGGCACGTGCCGCGATTGCGGTGAACAAGCCGGTGCTGGGAGTCTGTCTGGGGCATCAGATCATCGCCACGGCGCTCGGTGCAAAACTCAAATCAGGCAAAGAGCCGGAAATCGGATTCGCTCCCATCAAACGCACCGACAAACACGACTTCTTCTCCATGTGGGACAAAAGCATCAACGTGCTGCACTGGCATAACGACGTGGTCTCCCTGCCCGAAGGTGCGCAGCCGCTCGCACGTTCCGCGGCCACCAAGAACCAGGCGTTCCGTTTCGGCTCGGCGCTCGGCCTGCAATTCCATCTCGAAGTCACCTCGACATTGCTGGAGGAATGGCTCGACGAGCCGAGCATGGTCAAGGATCTGAAAGCCGCCGGAGGTTCCAAATCCAAGCTGCGTGAGGATTTCGCCGAATACAATCCCCGATTGCAGCCGCTCGCCGACCAGGTGTTCTCCGGCTTCGCGGCCAGATGCAATTCCTATGCCGCCACGTTGCGCTAGCTCCCAAGGTGTTCCCAAGAAGACGCCGTACCATCGTGGCGCCACAGCCGTAACGGCACTGTCGCCGCCCGTGTGCAAGGAGGAGCATCATGGCCATCGGCGCCCGTATGTCGCAGGCTCTCCACGCCTTGCCCAAAACCGAACTGCACCTGCACATCGAAGGCACGCTGGAACCCGAACTCGCCCTACGGCTGGCCGACCGTAACGGCGTGACACTGCCGTTCGACGGCATCGACGACCTACGCTCCCACTACCGGTTCGACAATCTGCAATCCTTCCTCGATCTGTACTATCAGCTCATGAGTGTGCTGCGCATTCGCGAGGACTTCTCCGATCTGATGTTCGACTACCTTGCGCATGCGCACGCTGACGGGGTGCACCGTGCGGAGATCTTCTTCGACCCTCAGGTACACATGAACAACGGTCTTGACTATGATCTCGTGCTCGACGGCCCGCTGGACGGCATCGCACGAGGGCGCGCCGGAAGCGGACAAGGCCGCGATGCGCACCGAGCTGG
The DNA here is from genome assembly GCF_001025155.1 of Bifidobacterium angulatum DSM 20098 = JCM 7096. NCBI lineage: Bacteria > Bacillati > Actinomycetota > Actinomycetes > Bifidobacteriales > Bifidobacteriaceae > Bifidobacterium > Bifidobacterium angulatum. Next base: position 256,318 of record NZ_AP012322.1, read on the forward strand.
ACCAGTGGAAGACGGAATACTCCGACCTGCTGAAATAGGCGGTATAGCTGGGATAGTCGGTACAGGCCGAACAATCGATGCAGATTGAACAAACGGTACAAACGGTATGATCGCGGGGCGCGCACCGCGGCACGATTGCGAGGTGAGCGGCCGCTGTACGCGGCTTAGCGCGGCGGCAAGCGCACATACACCTATGTATATGGACGGTGGTGTTCCGTCGCCGCGCTACATTGGTGCTTTATGCCGACTTATGATTTGGGACTTGAACACGTATCGCTCGCCTTCGCCACCAAAACCATCTTCACCGATGTGACGCAAGGTGTGTTCGAAGGCGACCGCATCGGCATCGTCGGCAAGAACGGCGATGGCAAATCCACGCTCCTGCACCTCTTCCGTGGCACGCAGAAGCCCGATTCCGGGCGCGTGACCATGCGCGGCGGTCTGACCTTCGGCATGCTCGACCAGCGTGATCCGCTCGACGACAACGCCACCGTGCGTGAAGCGGCGCTCGAAGGGCGCGAGGACTACGAGTGGGCGGCCGAAACCAAATCACGTGAAATCGTAGAGGCGTTGCTTGGCGGCATCAGCTTGGATGCGAAGATCGGCTCGTTGTCCGGCGGCCAGCGCCGTCGCGCCGATCTGGCGCGCCTGCTGCTTAAGGATTGGGATATTCTTGCGCTCGACGAGCCCACCAACCACCTGGACGTGGTGACCATCCACTGGCTGGCCGAGCATTTGAAGAACCGTTGGAGCAAAGGCCAGGGCGCATTGCTGCTCGTCACCCACGATCGTTGGTTCCTCGACGAAGTGTGCGAATCCATGTGGGAAGTACATGACGGCGAGATCGAGCCGTTCGAAGGCGGCTACTCCGCGTACATGCTGCAGCGCGTGGAACGCGATCGCCAGGCCGATGTGCGCGAAACCAAGCGGCGCAATCTGGCGCGTAAGGAGCTCGCATGGCTGTCGCGTGGCGCTCGCGCCCGTTCCACCAAACAGAAGTTCCATGTCAAGGCCGCGCGTGAGCTTATCGCCGACGTGCCGCCCATGCGCAATACGCTGGAATTGAAGCAGATGGCCACGTCCCGTTTGGGCAAGCAGGTGGTTGATCTGATCGATGTGACGCAGATCTTCGAGCATGCGCAGGGTGAGGCCGAGATCGACCCTGATGTGGCGCAGATGGAGGATTCCGCTTCGCGCGTGGACGTGGTGCCGGCCATGTATGCCGAACCGCAGGTGCATGGCAGCGTGGAGGTCGCCGTTGACGATCTGACCGATCCACGATTGGTGGATGCCGGCGTGCCGCAGGCGCAGGAGGCCGCAGTTCAGGCCGCGCAAGTCGAGGAAGTGGCGCAAGAATCAGGCAGTGCCGCCGATGATGCCGTGCCCGAGGTCACGTCCGCCGCGCAGAAGATTACCGTGACAGGCCGCAAGATCCTTGACGATGTGACGTGGCTGATCGGCCCTGGCGATCGTATCGGTATCGTCGGCGCGAACGGCGCCGGCAAATCGACGCTGCTGAAGATCCTCGACGGCACGATCACCCCGACCGCCGGCCATGTGAACATCGGCAAAACCGTGAAGTTCGCGGTGCTTTCGCAGCGGCTTGACGAGCTGGAGAAGCTGGGCAAGTACAAGATCAAGGAAGTGCTGAGCCGCTACAAGCCGAGCTACATCGTGGATGGCAAGGAGACCACGCCGGGGCAGATGATGGAACGTCTCGGCTTCGAATCCGCGCAGCTCATGACACCGATCAAGGATCTTTCGGGCGGTCAGAGGCGTCGCATGCAGCTGCTGCTCATCCTGCTTGATGAGCCGAACGTGCTCATCATGGACGAGCCGGGCAACGATCTTGACACCGATATGCTCGCCGTGATGGAGGACCTGCTCGATACCTGGCCGGGCACGCTGATCGTCGTCTCCCACGACCGGTACCTGCTTGAACGCGTCACCGACCAGCAGTTCGCGCTGATCGGCGGTAAGATCCGTCATCTGCCTGGTGGTGTGCAGGATTATCTTGATATGACCGAGGCCATCAAGAACGGCAAGGATCCGTTTGCTGACGAGAAGGCCGGGAAAACTGGCAAGGGAAGGAAGAACGGCGATGCCGTTTCCGCAGATTCCTCGACTTCCGCAGGTGATTCTGGCGATGTCGCCGACTCGGCTGCTACCGCGCCGAAGCTCACCGGCAAGGCATACCATGAGGCGTCTCGCCGTGTTTCCGCAATCGAGCGCAAACTTGCCAAACTTGAGGAGCAGAAGGCCGATGTGGAGTCGCAGATGGCCGCGCACGACCCGAGCGACTACGAGGGCCTGAACAAGCTCAACGAGCAGTTGCAGGCCGTCACGGATGAGTCCGAATCCCTCGAAATGGAGTGGATGGAGCTTTCCGAACAGCTCGAGTAGCGCACTGCGTGCGCGGCACAATGGTGCCGGGCTGGGGAAAGGACTCCAGGCTCGGCGCCATTGCGGCCATCGAATGGCGACCCTCTACCGTTCCGCTTCCCTGACCTCGTATACGGATACGACAAGATTCGTGCCGCCGATATTGATGATGGACAGCGAGGTTGCGTCGGGGAAGCGCTTCGCGGGCAGGGAGACCGATTGCACGCCATCGGATGCGCAACCGCCCATGGTACTCATGGTGTGCGGTTGGCCGTCTTTATACAGCACGAAGGAGAACGGCGCCTGTTCTTCTCCTTTGCACATGAAGGCGACCTCATACGAGTTGCTGCCGTCTATCGGTTCTTTGAACGGGATCATGCCGTCGCCGTGCATGATTTTGGAGCCAAGCTTATTTACCAGGATCGGATCGGTTTTATCGTCGAATAGGTTATCGGAGGCGTAATTGTCGAGCGCATCCACGGTGAATGCTCGATATGCTTGTGCCTCTGCATCGTCGGTCTCGCTATTCTGAGCGGAGTCGCTACCGGTACCGGATGTTCCATGTGTGGAGTCCGCACAGCCGCCACACAGGCTCAGCAGCGCAACCGATAGTGTACAGCACAAACCCCTTCTCATCATCTTGTTCATAAGGCGCCCCCATTGGTCTGCTTATCTTTTCAGAATAGAAGTTTTTGCTGCTTTTGCCAAAGGGAACCAAGACGTCGACGATGGCATGTGCTCTTTGCTGTTGAGTACATGGAGCATGTGTGCAAACATATTGTACAAATAATTTGTATATAATGGGAGATGATGAAAAGGAGACCTTTGCAATGACCGACGCAACCCCTAGCGAAACACGGATGCCCAAAGATGCCGCAGTGACCGTGACCAATGCCGATACTCTTCGGGCCATGGCCAGTCCGATTCGTATGAGGATCCTTGGAACGTTGCGGGTGAACGGCGAGCAGACCGTGGGAAACATCAGCGAACAGCTTGGCGAGGCTCCGGGGGCCATCAGCTATCACTTGGGGCAGCTTGCACGTGTGGGGCTGGTGGAGAAGGTGAGATCTCCTGACGGCGACCGAAGAAAAAGCTGGTGGAAGGCTTGCCAAAGCGCCGTTCGTCTGGGGAGCTCCGAAGAAAAGAACAATGCGGACAAGGCAAAGGCCATGGATCTGTTTCGGCGTTCGGCGGCACTCTCCTACGAGATGGCCTACGAGCGTTTTCTGGACAGACTGCCGGAATTGCCTCGGGAATGGACCGATTCATGCACCAGCGACGATCATGTTCTGAACCTGACCGCCGAGGAAATGCGTTCGATGATTGAGGAACTCAATGAGGTCGTACGTCGCTGGCAAATCAAGGCCGGCATGCATGGCGACGATGAGCCGGGCGCCGAACCCGTGGCGCTGATTCTACAGGCTTTCAGGTGGTTTTCGTAGGGAATCGGCGGACTTTGCATATGAACCCATAGGCAATCTGAAAAGCGTGGGCGGAACAGGGAAAACAAGTGAAACAAGACATGGACGGAACAGGGAAATCATTCTGGCAATCCGCAGGATACGTTTCTTGGTTTACCGCCGATACGGCATCGGCGGTTGGTGCGGCGATGCGCGCGCTGGCGATCAGTCTGCTCGGATATGCGGTGTCTGGCTCCACCGTCGCCGCCGGTTGGCTCGGAACGTCGTCGATGATTGCGCAACAGGTAGCAAGCGTATTCGGAGGCACTTTCGTCGATAGGCATGATCGCAAACGACTTATCGTGACGAACGCCGTCGTTGGCGTTCTGGCTTGGGGTGCGATCGTGATGCTGCTGTTGTGCGACGCGTTGCCATTTCCCGTGTTGCTGCTGATTGCGGTGCTCGCATCCAGCATCAACGGTTTTTTGGGAAGCGCCACGGACGCGATGCTCCGTTCGATTATCGATATCCGCTGTTATCCCAAAGCGCGAAGCCTCAACGAAGGGCGCGACGCGACCATTACCATGGTAGGAGGCCCCATCGGAGGCTTTCTGTACAGTGTCGCTCCATGGCTGCCGTTTCTGGTGTCGGCATGTATGTACGCTGTGGCCGGCGTCGCCGCCACCGGCATCCGCGAACATGGTGCGGATGGCGGGCGTATCGGGGAATCGGATGGCGATGCAGTGAAAGGCGGTTTCTTTCACGACTTTCTGGAAGGCTGGTCATGGTCGCTGCGTAGGAAGACGCTGGTGGTCGTGCTCATCGTGGCGGCATTAGTAAATTTCGGCATCAATGGCATCCAATATGCCATCCAGCTGCATTTGGTGTCGTGCGGGACCAATGCGACCTTCATCGGATTCATCAGCGGCGGCATATCGTTGATGATGCTTGTAGGATCGTTGCTTGCCGGCAGATTCAGCGATAAGGTTCCTGTCGGGCCAACCGTGTGCCTCGCCTACCTGTTCATCTGCCTGTGCGTATTGCCGATGACGTTGACCGACAACTATTGGGTCATGATGGTTGCCAATTCGCTGGTCGGTCTGCCGTTCCCGCTAATCAACGCGATGCTGCTCGGTTTCATCTTCGCCAAGTCGCCTACGAGCATGCAGGGGCGCATAACTGTCACATTGACGGTTCCAGCCCAGGTGCTTTCGATGTTCTGTAGTGCCGTGGCCGGTACCTTGCTCCCGGTTCTTGGATTCCATGGCACGGTGCTGGTGTTCCTCGCGGTTCTCGTGGCAAGTGCCGTGCTGATGATATGTTCTCGTTCCATTCGTAGCATTCCCAGGGCGGCGCAATGGGAACATACGATGTTGCGGTGAATCAGATACGGATCAGATACGAAAAAGCGCCGCTCCGCGAAATGAATCGCGAGACAGCGCTTTTCCGTAAATAATACCGTTCAGACCGTTCAGCGACCGGTGATCTCGGAGCCGAGCACCTTCTCGCTCAGCGCCTTCGGGCCACGGGTCACGGCGACCGCGCCGGAACGTACCAGCTCGATCACGCCGTAATGCTCCAGCAGACCGAGCAGCGCCTCGATCTTGTCTTCGGAACCGGTGGCCTCGATGGTCAGCGACTCCGGGTTCACATCGACCACGCGCACGCGGAACATGCGCACGATCTCCAGCACGTCGGAGCGGTTGGACACGTCGGCCGCTACCTTGATGAGCACAAGCTCGCGCTCCACGGTGGAACGCGGGTCGAGTTCCACGATCTTGAGTACGTGCAGCAGCTTATTGAGCTGCTTGATGATCTGCTCCAGCGGGATGGCCTCCACATCGGCCGTCACCGTGATACGGGAGATGTCAGGGCGTTCGGTGGGGGAGACGGACAGCGAGTTGATGTTGAACGCACGGCGGGCGAACAGGCCGGCCACACGGGCCAGCACGCCGGGGCGGTTCTCCACTAGCACGGACAGCGTATGACGCTCGGAACCGGGCTGTGATGCAGGGTATTGAGGCATGATTCTCTCCTCTCAGTTCTCGCTTGCGGCGGTTGCAGGCTCGCCGGTAACGGTATCGTCGCGCAACGGCTTGATGCCGGGCATGTACGTCACATCGTCGTTGGAAGCACCGGCGGCGACCATCGGCCACACCATGGCGTCCTTCCACACGCGGAAGTCGATCAGCACCGGGCGGTCATTGATCTCGTTGGCCTTCTTGATGCATTCGATGGCCTCGTCCTTGGTGAACGCACGCATGCCCACGCAACCGTAGGCTTCGGCCAGCTTCACGAAATCTGGCACTTCAACGGGCATATCGCCGTTGGCTTCCAGCTTCACGCCCTCTTCGCCATGCGCTTCGCCGTCAAGCAGGTTGGTGGCGGAATAATGCTGCCCGTAGAACAGCGTCTGCCACTGACGGACCATGCCGTACACGGAATTGTTCAGCAGGGCGATCTTTACCGGAGCGTGGTCGAAGAACGCTGCGGCAAGCTCTTCGGAGGTCATCTGGAAGGAACCGTCGCCGTCGATCAGCCAGACCGGGCGCCCTTTGCCGCCCACGGCGGCGCCGATGGCCGCGGGCAGGCCGTAGCCCATGGTGCCAAGGCCGCCGGAGGTCATCCAGGAGTTCGGGCGCTTGAAATCGATGAGCTGCGCGGCCCACATCTGATGCTGGCCCACGCCGGTCACCCACAGCGTATCGTCCGCGGCCTGGTCGGACAGCTGCCTGACCACCCACTGCGGGGCGAGCGAACCGTCCGTGGGCTCCTCCCACGTGGCCGGGTACTTGGTGCGCCACTCGTCGATGGCGTTCCACCACGGCTTCAGGTTCGGCCTGCCGTGAATGGCCTGGGAACGTTCGATTTCCGGAATCAGATCCTTGAGCACGGTGGAAACGTCGCCCACGATCGGCACGTCAGGCTGGCGGTTCTTGCCGATTTCGGCCGGATCGATATCGATGTGGATCACACGCGCTGCGGGGGCGAATGCGTCGAGCTTGCCGGTCACGCGATCGTCGAAACGAGCGCCGATGGTGACCAGCAGGTCGCAACGCTGCACGGCGCCGGTTGCGGCGATGGTGCCATGCATGCCGAGCATGCCGAGCACCTTCGGGTCGGAGTCGGGAACGACGCCACGAGCGGGAAGCGTGGTGACGATTGGGGCGTCGGTCAGATCGGCGAGCTGCTTGATCAGTTCGCCGGCCTTGGAACGGACGGCGCCGCCGCCCACGTACAGCACCGGGCGGTAGGACTGCGAGAACAGCTTGGCCGCGTCGGACAGCACATGACCGTGCGCCTTGGTGGTCGGATTGTAGCCGGGCAGGATCATGCGCTGCGGCCAGGAGTAGTACATGTTGCCGGTCTGCGCGGTCTTGGTCACATCGACCACGACCGGGCCGGGGCGGCCGGAATTGGCCACATAGTAGGCTTCGGTGAGTACGCGCGGAATATCCTGCGCGCTGGTCACCAGGTAGGAGTGCTTCACCATCGGGTAGGTGGCGCCCACAATGTCGGCCTCCTGGAAGGCGTCGGTGCCGATGGCGTTCACGCCCACCTGACCGGTGATGACGACCAGCGGTACGGAATCCATGTTCGCATCCGCGATCGGGGTGATCATATTGGTTGCGCCAGGGCCGGAGGTGACGATGCACACGCCCACCTTGCCGGTGGTCAGCGCATAGCCTTCGGCGGCATGGCCGGCGGCCTGTTCGTGGCGCATCAGCATGAAGTGGAACTTCGTGTCGTCCTTGATTTCGTCATACACCGGCAGAATGGCGCCACCCGGAACGCCGAAGACGTCTTCGATGCCCAGATCCTCCAACGAACGCACCAGCGCCTGGGCGCCGGTCATCTTCTCTCCATCGGTAATGGTCTGCGTTTCGTCGTGCTGGTCCTTGGGCACGGCGCTGAATGCCTGCAGAGGGGTAGGTAAAGCCATGGTTCCTCTCACATCTCTTGATTCCTTGGTCATTGCGCTGCCGGTTCGTGGCCGGTGCTGTGCGCTTTGTTTTCCCAGTCTATTCAATAAGCCAACATTTGCATTGCGCGGCTTACGGTGTGGACACTTGGGGGAGGGGCACACCGCAAGCCGCGCATAGGGCGGGGAGGACTGTGGGGAACGGCGTCAGTCGAGCTTCTTCCAGGCTGCCGCGGCGGCGGCCAGCTGCGCCTTGCGCTTCGACGATCCCTTGCCCACGCCCAGAATCTCCTCGTCGTCGCCCAGCGAGACGCGTGCAGTGAACACCTGCGCGTATTCCGGGCCGGAAACCGCCATATGGTACACCGGTTCGCCCTTGCCGAGATGATGCGCCTTCACCGTCAGCGAGGTCTTCCAATCCAATGCCGGGCCTTCGGTGGCGACTTCGGCCAACGTGTCGTCGATCAGGCGATGCACCACCTTGCGTGCGCCGTCGATGCCATGTTCAAGGAATGTCGCGCCGATCAGCGATTCCACGATGTCGCACAGAATCGAGCTCTTCTGTGCGCCGCCCTGTGTCGCTTCGCCGTGACCCAGCAGAATATACGGTTCCACATGCAGCTTGGTGCGTGCAATGGCGCTCAGCGCTTCCTCGCTCACCGCTTTGGCGCGCATCTTCGCCAGTTCGCCTTCGCTCATATCGGGGTGCAGGCGGAACAGCGTCTCGGTGGATATGAGTTCCAGTACGGCGTCGCCCAGGAATTCGAGTCGTTCGTAATGTTTTGCGCCCGGATGCTCGTGTGCGAAGGAACGATGGGTGAGCGCCTGGACCAGCAGATCGGGGCTGATGGTGGTGCCGAGCGCCTCCAACAGTTCGTTTGCGGCCGTCTGGGTGCCGTCATTGTGGTAGGTGCGTGTGATTGGCTTGTGCTGTGCTTCGTCTGTCATGATCCTCTATCTTCTGTTTTCTGGAATTTCCTAGGGCTTTCTAGGATATAAAGATATAAAAAGCCCTGCCACCCGTCGATGGCAGGGCTTTATTCATGCTTGTCCAGTGCTGCTCACTTGGTGTGAATGGACTGGATAGCCTCACGGTAGACGCGGCCGCGGAAAGAACCGCAGCTCGGGCAGGCCATGTGCGGCTGAGCCGGAGCGCCACAGTTCGGGCAGGTCACGGTAGCCGTAGCGGTCGCCTTCCAGTTCGCGCGACGCGAATGAGTGTTGGCGCGCGAGGTCTTGTACTTAGGCAGTGCCATTTCAGTATCCTCTGTTTCGTTCGAACATTTGAGCTTAAGCGTTCAGTACTTTAACGCAACGTGCGTACAAATAGCGTATTCCGGTATACGCGCGCACGCGTGTCGCAGTATCCGCAGGCCTGTCAGCCCTGCTGTTCGCGTTCAAGCTGTGCCTTGAGATCGGCCAGTCCGGCGAAACGGATGTCGGTCATCTCGTGGGTGTGGTCGGGATTCTCGTTGAGATCCACGCCGCACTGGGAGCACAGGCCACGGCAATCCTCGCGGCACAGCGGCTGCAGCGGCAGCTCGTCCACCAGCGTATCGCGCAGCAGCGCTTCAAGATCGGCGAAGGAACCGTTGTTGAGCAGTGGATACGTGTCTTCGGATTCTTCCTCGCCGGCGATGATGTCGACCTCGTCCTGCTGCCTGCGATTGTCGCGCTCGTCATGGTAGGGGAAGAACACGGTCACATGCGTGGTCCAGTCACGGATGATGGGCTTCAGGCAACGGGTGCATTCGGCATGCACCGGGGCGTTGATGTCGGCGTTGAGAATCAGACCGTCCACAATCGAGTCGAACGATCCGCTGACATGTACGGGTTCGCCTTCCTTGACGCCGATGATGTCATCGCCGATGCCGCTGGGCGCGGGGAAATCACTGTCGATCTGCTTGGACTGGCCGGCGCGGGACGCGACCTGCGCAACGGATACGCTCCACGGGGAGTTTTCAATATGTGGCATGGGTTTTCAGGCCTCCGGGTAGTCGTTCTGGTCAAGATGCGGGAGCTGGTCGGCGGCGGCGCGCTGGCGCTCGTGCAGCACGTTCAGACCGGCGTCCACATCGCTGGTGAGTTTGGTCAGTTGCTGGCGCAGACCTTCCATCACTTTGGCGGAATAGTCGTCGGCGCCTTGCGTGAGATGGTCGGCCTTGGCCTGGGCCGTGTTCAGAATGGTACGCGCCTTCTGCCGTGCCAGTTCGGTCACGTTTTCCTGGCCTGCAAGGAACTGCGCCTGGTCGTTGGCCTCTTTGATGGTGTCGGCGGCACGGCTTTGCGCGGAGGCGACAATGGCATTGGCCTGGGTCTGTGCGCTTTCCAAACGCCGTTCCGCCTCGCGCATGAGGGCGGAAGCACGTTCGAGCTGCACCGGCAGCATTTTCTTCAACTCATCGAGATTGGCCATCAGCGCATCGCGGTCGACCTTCACCAGGCCGGGGGAGAAGAAACCACCCTTTGCCTCGTTCAGCGTGTCCTCCAGCTTGCCGATCACATCGTAGACGGTGGTGAATTCCTCTTGGCTTTGCTCTTCGACGGTGGGCTTTTCCCTCAGATCAGGCAGTGGGAACGGGGATGTGAAGGATGGCGTGGAAGAGGCGGCGTCGTCGGCGACAGGCGGTTCGCCCGCCACGGTCTCGTCCAATGGCGCGGACTCGGCGTATGCCCCGGTGCCGCCGGCGGGCTGACCGTCCGGCAACGGCATGGGGGCGGACGCCGGTGTGGGGTTCGGTGCAGGTGCCGGAGGCATAGGCGCGCTTTGCAGCGGTACGGTTCCCCTATTTTCGGCACCTGTCACATCGGCTACAGGGTCACCGGTCAAATCCACGTATCCGGTCGGATGTTCGACATCGTTCTGATCACTCATGGGAAATCCTTTCCTTGTGCAACGCCTCATTCAGCATCGGGACTACGCAATCGGGCACCATTCCGGTCACGTCGCCGCCATGACGGGCCACATCTTTGACGATGGAACTCGAAATATGCTCCAGCACGGGGTTCGCGGGCAGAAACAGCGTTTCGATGCCGGCGATCTGCCGGTTCACCAGGGCCATGCCCAGTTCCGCCTCATAATCGCCGTTCTGTCGTAGCCCCTTTACGATCACGGTGGCGCCAACCTGCTTGCAATAGTCGGTGATCAGTCCGTCGGTAAACGAGACGACCACGTTCTCGCAGCCCCTTTCCACAAGGGCGCGGCGAATAATATCCACACGGGTCTGCGCTGAAAACATCGGTGTTTTGGCAGCGTTCACCGCCACTACCACATGCACTTCGTCGAAGAAACGCGTGCTGCGTTCGATTACGTCAAGATGTCCGGCGGTTACGGGGTCGAACGAGCCGGGGCATACTGCTTTGGTCATAGGAATAAGCCTACCTCTTTATCCGGCGTTATCTGGCATGGCGCAGCGCTTCGCGGCGTAGAAACGGGAAAAACATTATGATGGAGGGCGGATTGAACGAACGCGTAAGGAGCATATCGCAATGACCACGTATCTCAACAGCGGCGACCAGCAGTCCGCACCGGATTCCGGCGCAGGCACCTCGGTGCTGGAACGCCCGGAAGTCAAGGAGGAGACCCAACGCTCGGATAATGGCGACGCGGATCGCTACGCGCATTACGTTTCGAAGGATCGCATCGCCGAATCACGTATGACAGGCCGCCCGGTGGTGGCGTTGTGCGGCAAGATCTGGGTGCCGAAGCGAGACCCCTCCCAATACCCGGTATGTCCGGACTGCAAGCGCATCTACGAGGAGATGTTCCGCTGACGTTCCGGCAGACAGGCCAAGGCCTGTGCCCTCCGTGCGATATGCGGCGGGCGCGGGCCTTTGTCTTATGCCGCAAGCGATTGCGGTCAGCGCTTGGAGATCTCGTCGATGCGGGCAAGCTCCTCGCTGCTGAAATCGGTGTTGCTCAGGGCCCCGATATTGTCGAGAATCTGCTGCGGCTTCGAGGCGCCGGCCAGCACGGACGTGACTGCATCGTCATGCAACAGCCAGGCCAGCGACATCTCGGCCAGTGTCTGACCGCGTTCAATGGCGATGTCGTTGAGCTCTCGGATCTGCTGCAGACGTTCCGGCGTCAACGCCGAATGCTTCAGGAACCGGGGATCCACCGCGATACGACTATCGGAGGGGATGCCGTCGAGATAGCGGTTCGGGTTGGGAACGTAGGCGAACGTTGGCTCGAGCATAAGGTGATCCTTCGTTGGATAAGTGTCGCAAGCGCTTGTATCGTAACGCAAAAACGGCCGTGGAGCCTGTATCAGTACAAGGGTCCACGGCCGTTTGGCGAAGAATTCCTACGGGATGGAGGTGCCTATAGCACCGTGATCTCGGTCGGAATCACCGGGTCTCCCTTCATCAGGCTTTGTGCGGCGATCGGCAGTTCGTTCAATGCGGCGGCACGGTAGTCGTGCGCGCGCATGATGGCGTCATGGCCCTGCCAGCTGGAGTCGATCTGGCCGTGATCGACGTAATCCACGAGCAGATTCTTCCAGCCGTTGTCCGGCGTGTAGCCGGCGAGCTTCTCTTCGGAGCCGGAGATCACATGCTCGGCTTCGGCCAGGTTGTACTCGTAGGAACGGTAAGCGAGCTTGCGCCCCGGAGTGGTGGCCTTGTCCTTGCTTTTCTTCATGACCGGCGCCATCACGCCGTCCGCGCCTTCACGTTCGGTGAGCTTGTAGACCATGGCGCAGGTCGGGGCACCGGAACCGGTGACCAGCATGGTGCCCACGCCGTAGGAGTCGACCGGCGCGGTCTGCAATGCGGCCAGTGCGTATTCGTCCAGATCGTTGGTGACGGTGATGCGCGTATTCGTGGCGCCCAATGCGTCCAGCTGGTTGCGCACACGCTGTGCCAGGGAGGCAAGATCGCCGGAATCGATGCGCACGCCGCCCAGTTCGGGTCCTGCCACTTCGACGGCAGTTTTCACGGCTTCCTCGATGTTGTAGGTGTCGACCAGCAGCGTGGTGTTCTTGCCCAAGGCGGCGATCTGCGATTCGAAGGCGCTGCGCTCGTCGTCATGCACCAGCGTGAAGCAGTGGGCTGCGGTGCCGATGGCCTTCAATCCGTACAGTTGCGCCGCCAGCAGATTCGCGGTCCCCTGGAAACCTCCGACCACTGCCGCGCGTGCGGCTGCCACAGCCGACCATTCGTTGGTGCGGCGGCCGCCCATATCCATGCATGGGCGGTTCTTCGCGGCGCTAACCATACGGCTTGCAGCCGAAGCGACGGCGGAATCATAGTTCAGAATCGACAGCACCAGCGTCTCCAGCAGTGTGCACTCGCCGAATGTGCCTTCGATCTGCAGAATCGGGGAGTTCGGGAAGAACATTTCGCCTTCGCGGTAGCCTTTGATGGATCCGGAGAAATGGAAGTTTTCCAACCACTTGATGGTTTCCGGGCTCACCACCTTGCGATCGGCCAGGAATTTCAGATCCTCGTCGTCCAGATGGAAGTGCTCGAGCGCGTCGAGGATGCGACCGGTGCCGGCGACCACGCCATACCGGCGTCCTGCGGGAAGATGCCGGGTAAACACCTCGAACACGCATTTGCGATCCGCCGTACCATCCTTCAGGCAGGCGTCCAGCATCGTGTACTCATACATGTCGGTCATAAGGGCCGGCGAATAATCCACCATTCTTCTGTCCCGTCTCGTGGTGACTAATAGGTAATCCGACTGTAAGTCCTGGCTCGCGTTCATGCAATGGGTCGGCTTGTTACGCGAACGCGGCCGCAAGCTGCTGACCCCGCTCGATATTCGGTCTGTCTGCTCGCCGTTGCGTGGCGGCGCAAGGGCGGCGTGCGCGTAAGCTGGGGCGCATGGTTGAAATTACAGATATGTTGGGTGAACGTTCCATTACTCGTGCCGATGGTCGCAAGGTCGACGAATTGCGCCCGGTACGCATCACACGTCATTTCACTGACGCCCCGGAAGGCTCCGTGCTTATCGAGTGCGGCAACACCCGTGTCATGTGCACGGCGACCTTCACCGCCGGTGTGCCGCGTTGGCGTAAGGATTCCGGTCTGGGCTGGGTCACTGCCGAATATGCGATGCTGCCCAGGGCTACCGCGGAACGTACCGACCGTGAATCCGTGCGTGGCAAGATCGGAGGCCGCACGCACGAGATCAGCCGTCTGATCGGCCGTTGTCTGCGCGGCGTAGTCGACATGAAGGCGCTGGGCGAGAACATGATTCAGATCGACTGCGATGTGCTGCAGGCCGACGGCGGCACCCGAACCGCTTCCGTGACCGGCGCGTATGTGGCGTTGGTGGATGCGCTCGACTGGGCGGAGAAGCATCATCACATTCGTTCCGCCAAGAAGGTGCTCACCGATTGCGTGTCCGCCGTGTCGGTCGGTGTGATCAGCGGTACTCCGATGCTGGATCTGCCGTATGTGGAAGACAGCGCCGCCATGACCGACATGAACGTCGCCATGACCGGTTCCGGCGCCTTCATCGAACTCCAGGGCACCGCCGAACATCGGCCGTTCACCCGCGACGAACTTGGTACGCTGCTGGACTTGGCCGAGAAGGGCAACAAGGAGCTTCAGGCCGCGCAGCGCGAGGCGCTCGCCAAGGACTGAACGAACGCCCGGTCTGGCGTATGGCACGCGGACCGCAAGAGTATGTAAGGCAGTAAGCCAGCATAAGGAGTAAAGGAACATATATGCGCATCATCGTTGCCACGCATAATGAAGGCAAGCTCAAGGAAATCCGCCGCATTCTTGCCGAGGATTTGGGCGAGACCGCTCAGCAGGTGGAACTGGTATCCGCCGGTTCTCTGAATCTGCCCGACCCGGTGGAGGACGGCGTGACCTTCCAGGAGAACGCGTTGCTCAAGGCGCGTGACGTGGCCGCCCGCACCGGTTGCCCCGCCATTGCCGATGATTCCGGCCTGATTGTGGATGTGATGGGCAATGCCCCGGGCATCCTCTCTGCGCGTTGGGCCGGCGAGCATGGCAACGACAAAGCCAATAACGCGCTGCTTTTGGCGCAGATGGCCGATATTCCGGATGAGAAGCGCACCGCTCGGTTCCGTTGCGCCGCCGCCTTGGTGGTGCCGGGTGCCGCCGAGGGCGCACCGTACCCGATCGCATCCGAAACCGTGGAGCTTGGCGAGATGCCGGGCGTGCTGTTGCGTGAAGCGCATGGCACGAATGGTTTCGGCTATGATCCGCTGTTCATTCCCGACGATCAGCCGGCACGTGCCGTAGAAGCCGGCAGGCGTTTCACCTCCGCCGAAATGACGCCGGAGGAGAAGAATGCCATCTCTCATCGTGGCAAGGCGTTGAAGGCGTTGGTGCCTGCGGTCAGCGCGCTGTTCTGATCTTCGTTTGCGTGCTTTGACGCCTTGCAATGCCTCATTGGTATTGCAAGGCGTTGTTATTGCTGGAGATGCTTCCGCGGGGCGCCTGAGCAGATGCTCTATCGTGAAACGACATGAGCATTCGCACGCTTGCACGTTGTGCGACGACTATGCGGCATCATGCGCGGGTCATACGCCCATGGCGGTGAACAGGAAATGCGCTCCGGTCATCATGATCAGGCTCAGCACTGCGGTGATGGTCAGCGAGAAGCCGGCGAGTTTGGCGTTGCCCAGCACCTTGTCGGTGAACAAGGTGGAGAACACGGCGATAGGTGCGAGGCAGCATAGCGCCACGGCTTCGCGGATCGATGCGGAGAACGGCAGGATGAACCAGGCTATCGCGGCGAACGCAATCGCGAACGGAACACGCCAGCCGATCACCGTCAGTACATCCTTCACATCACGACGCGAAGCGGGCAGATCCATGAGCATGCCCACCATCAGCATCGCGCAGAACGAGTTCGCATTCGACAGCGGCTGTACCATCGTGGCGATCCATCCGGGGATCTTCACCTGCGCCAGGGTCAGCACGATCATCAGCATGTACACGTCGAACGGCACCGAACCGAAGAACCCCTTAAGCACATTGCGCAGCAGGGCGCGCCTCGCCAAACGCTTGGCATCCTTGTCCTTCGGCTTGATATAGGGCAAGGTCGGCGCATCGCCCGCATGCTGCTCGCTTAACGTTTTGCCGGGCTGGATGTGCAGCAGCAGCTGCGTGATCACGTTGGTGCCGGCGGCCACCATCACGCAATTGCCGATGTCGAACATCGCGGCAGGAACGATCGCCGCCGTACCCAGGAACGACGAGACCACGGGGAAGCAGAAGCAGCCTACGTTGAATCCCGAACCGTTCAGCATCATGAACGCGCGTCTGGCGACAGGCTTATGCAACGTGGCCAGAAAGATCACGATGGGTGGAATAAGAGCGACGATCAGGCCGAATACGGAAATCCACAACAGTTTGATCTCGTGTGGATTCGTTGCAAACGAGTAGATGATCGCGCCTGGCAGCACCAGGTCGAAGATCGCCGTCTGCAGAATACGGTAATCGCGCTGCCCGAACAAACCGGCACGTTTGAACGCATAGCCGGCCAGAATGATCAGCAGCAACGCAACGGGTTGGATAAGCGCTTGCATTGTGATTCTCTATCTCTGTCTTCTCATCGGCTTCAGGCTTGCCGGACGTGCCGTCGTGCAACCGTGTGGTTGAATGCGCGCAGTCGCATGTACTGGCAAAACGAGTACGTATATGCCTGTTGCCGTTATGAACGAACCGCCTGCCATCTTAAGTACAGCGGGGGAGACGATACGCGAAACCGTTCACAGTAAGGAACTGTGCACGTTGACTGAATCAATCGCATACGCCGATACAAGAACGGTGCGCGAGATGGGACTTGAACCCACACGTCAAAGACACAGGAACCTAAATCCTGCGCGTCTACCAATTCCGCCACTCGCGCATGCCTACCAGCCTGCAGGCCGATATGCAAAACCCTAGACGGGCGAACCCATCTAGGGTAAGGGGAGCCACTTGTCAGAATCGAACTGACGACCTGCTCATTACGAGTGAGCCGCTCTACCGACTGAGCTAAAGTGGCAATGCTGGTGAATCGCATACGCGATCCACGCACAAAACAATAAGTGTACTGGATAGTGTGGAATTGTCCAAATCGGCCCGTTCGGCACGTTGTGCAGGCGCAGCAGATAACGGCATGTCGGAGTCGATCGCAGGCTCTGCGACATGTGGCGAAGAACTGTCGAAACGGTGTCGGCGCTCATTTGACACGCAAGCATACAGGCGGCGTGATTATCCTGATAGGCATGGCAACACGGTTCACTCATCGGCATACGCATGCATACGATGCGCGCCCTGCGACGCAGCGCGTCGTATCATCGCGTGCCGCTACGGCTACGGCCGGCACGCCCGCGGCAGGGCGCAAGCGCATGATGTCGATCGAAGTGCTACGACTGCTCGCCATCGTCTGCATCGCCGTATTCCACGCATTCCTGCAGCAATACGTGCAAGCCATATGGATGGGGCCGCATCACCCCGTCAGCGTGGCCGAACCCGTGTCTGCACTCGCTTCCTCACGGGGCGCGATGTGGATCGTCGCAATGATCATGTACTGCGGCGCGTGGGGCAACCACATCTTCTTCATGATTTCGGGGTTCTTCCTTATCCCGCGCATGTGCGGGGCGGCAGGTTCCAGCGGCTATTGGAACACACAGCTGCGTGCCACCGGCCGCCGCATCGCAATGATCCTGGCCACTGTTGCGTTCTATCTGCTGCTTGTTCTGGTGGCCGGCCATTGGGCACCATCGGTATCAAACGATACGCAGTCGGCCAGCCTTGTCTACGAACTAGAATTCGTATGGCTATACCTGGCGTTCGTGGCGCTCGCTCCTGCGATCGCATGGGTGCTGAATCGCCTCGGCGCTTGCAGAAGCGCGGTGGTGGCAGGTGCCGTGCTGATTGCCGTCTATGCGCTGAATGCGTATGTGGCATGCACATGGCAGGCGCAGTACGGGCAGCGCACTTTGCTGGATTGGCGCAAGCAGATGAGTGCGGTCAGCTATGCGTTGTCGTTCGGATTGGCCGGTTTGCTTGGCTGGGCTGTGCAGCATAACAGTGAGCGGCGTACGGAAGACAAAAGACATGGGGTGCGGCATGCCGATCGCCGCCCACTGTGGACGATTCGCGGTTTCTGGCTGTGCGGTGTACTGGTGCTGCTGGCAGTGGCGTCCGTTCTCACCGCTGTTATGGTCATGCGCTCCTCATATGTTGCACTGTATGCGTTGTCGTTCAAATCGACGTCGTTGATTTCCTTTGCGCTTGCGGTGTGCGCGTTGATGGCTGCGGCCTGCCCGCCGCTTCACGCCCGCGTCCATGCCGCTCGTCGCGCCGAGGCCGTGGTTGCGGCGCTCGCTTCGGGCATTCTCGGGTTTTATGTGGTGCAGACCCTTGCCAGCTTCTTATGGAAGGCCGTCAATGCGAGGTTCCTCGACCCGCTTCTGGTGCGTGCCTCCTCGTTGCAGTCGGGGCCTGCCATATTCGGCGAGCTTGCGGCGTGGATTGCGGTCGGTGCCATGCTTTCGCTGGCATATGTTGTGGCGGTCTGCCTGTTCGATCGTTGTGTGCGCCGCCCGCTGCTGCGCATGGTCCATCTGTCGAAATGATGTGATGCTGCCGGGCGGCTGGCCGGGCTGGTTGGGGCAGGGTTGTGCGATGACTGACGGGTTTATTTGACGGTGCGATGATGCATGGTGATGCATGGTACCGCAAGATGGTGAAGCAGCTGCTTATGGGTTCGTCTATGAGTACGTTTGCATCGTTGCGGTTCCCGCGTGTTGCGATATGCGCATGGGCAAATCGGCGGCGTATGAGCGTTTGTGGGCGATTATGTTCGTGACTTGCGAACTTATGTGTTTCTGTGTCCTCTTTTGTGAGTATCTTGGTAGCTGGAAGGAGGCGGTGGCGCGCGCCGTATTCTAGGCTTGGGCCACTGCTTCATGGTGATGATGAAAGGACCAATACACATGGCCATCAATCCTCCAGTTGATGCAACGAAGACCACGGAATGGGCTGCTCTGCAGAAGCATTACGATGAGCTGCAGGCAGAAGGCATCAGCCTCAAGAAGTGGTTCGCCGATGACGCCGATCGCGTGGAGAAGCTGAGCTTCGATGCCGGCGATCTGCACTTCGACCTCTCCAAGAACCTGATTAAGCCGGAGACCCTCCAGCTGTTCGCCAACCTGGCCAAGGCCGTCAAGCTTGACGAGCGCACCAAGGCTATGTACACCGGCGTGCATATCAACAACACCGAAGACCGTGCCGTGCTGCACACCGCACTGCGCCGCCCGGTCGAGGACGAGGGCAAGTACATTGTCGACGGTCAGGATACCGTCAAGGATGTGCGCGAAACCCTCGACCGCATCTACGCGTTCGCCGACAAGGTCCGTTCCGGCGAGTGGACCGGCGTGACCGGCAAGAAGATCGAGACCGTGGTCAACATCGGCATCGGTGGTTCCGACTTGGGTCCCGTCATGGTGTACGAGGCACTGAAGCCGTACGCAGACGCCGGCATTTCCGCCCGCTACATCTCCAACATCGACCCCAACGACCTGGCTGAGAAGACCAAGGGCCTCGACCCGGAGACCACCCTGTTCATCATCGTTTCCAAGACCTTCACCACCCTGGAAACCCTGACCAACGCCCGTGAGGCTCGCACCTGGCTGCTCGAAGAGCTCAAGGCCAAGGGCGCCATCGACGGTTCCGACGAGAAGAACGCCGAAGCCATCAAGAAGCACTTCGTCGCCGTCTCCACCAACCTGGAGAAGGTCGCCGAGTTCGGCATCGACCCGAACAACGCCTTCGGCTTCTGGAACTGGGTCGGTGGCCGTTACTCCGTCGACTCCGCCGTCGGCACCTCCCTCGCCGTGGTCTTCGGCCCGGCCCGCTTCGAGGAGTTCCTGCACGGCTTCCACGAAATCGACGAATACTTCGTCAACACCCCGTTCGAGAAGAACGTCGTCGTGCTGCTCGGCATGCTGAACGTGTGGTACCGCAACTTCTTCAAGGTCGCCTCCCACGCCGTGCTGCCGTACGACCAGTACCTGCACCGCTTCCCGGCCTACCTGCAGCAGCTGACCATGGAATCCAACGGCAAGTCCGTGCGTTGGGACGGCACCCCGGTCACCTCCGAGACCGGCGAGATCTTCTGGGGCGAGCCGGGCACCAACGGCCAGCACGCCTTCTACCAGCTGATCCACCAGGGCACCCAGCTGATCCCGGCTGATTTCATCGCTTTCGTGAACACCCCGAACCCGACCAAGGACGGCGACCAGGACGTGCACGAGCTGTTCCTGGGCAACTACTTCGCACAGACCAAGGCCCTGGCCTTCGGCAAGACCGCTGACGAAGTGCGCGCCGAGGGCACCCCGGAAGAGATCGTTCCGGCCCGTGTGTTCTCCGGCAACCGCCCGACCACCTCCATCTTCGGCGTGGCCCTGACCCCGTTCGCACTCGGCGAGCTCATCGCCCTGTACGAGCACATCACCTTCGTCGAAGGCACCGTGTGGGGCCTGGACTCCTACGATCAGTGGGGCGTCGAGCTCGGCAAGCAGCTGGCCAAGCAGATCACCCCGGCCATCTCCCAGGATGATGACGCACTGGCCGCACAGGACGCTTCCACCCAGTCCCTGATCAAGTTCTACCGCGCTCACCGCGAGTTCTGATTTCTGATCGGAACCACCAGCACGTAGCTGAACATTGAAAGCCCCGCCTGCAATGCGCAGGCGGGGCTTTTCGTATGCCATGGCGGTGACGAGAGCCATACGAAGGGCAGGCGTTTCTTCTTTTTGACGCATTGTGCCAAATACAGGTTGATAAGGCTCTGATAGGGGATGCCTGTCTCTTCGGTCGGTCCGCAACGAATGTTTCAGTCGAAACGCAATCAAATAGGTCTTGCGGATGGGGTATTTTTGACTGCTGATGTGCCGAAAGGCGGGACGCCGCATAATCCCGCTTTTCTTTTAGGTCCAGCCGACGGGTCGAAAGGCCAACGGGTCGGCGGATTGGCACCCTCCGAAAGGCAAACCTGAGGAGAACCGCAGGCATATGCACCGAATGGAACATGCGTGAAGCATGCGGCATATGCCCCAACCAGTGCACTGATATGCGGCAGTGACCGAGGAATAGCAATGGTTAACGCTATTGAAGCATTTGATGCCAAGCACCTGAAGCCGGCCGAGGAGATCCCGGAGTTCCGCGCAGGCGACACCGTCGACGTGAACGTGAAGATCAAGGAAGGCAACAACTCCCGTATTCAGACTTTCACCGGTGTGGTCATCGCCCGTCACGGTGCAGGCGTCCGCGAAACCTTCGTCGTTCGTAAGATCAGCTTCGGCACCGGTGTGGAGCGTCGCTTCCCGCTGCACTCCCCGGCAATCGACTCCATCAAGGTCGTGCGTCGTGGCCGCGTGCGTCGCGCCAAGCTGTACTACCTGCGCGCTCTGCGCGGCAAGGCTGCTCGTATCGTCGAGCGTCGCGACAACTCCAAGTGAGTTTCGCCATAATGGCATAGTTCTCGGCCTGGAATCCTCTGGTTTCCGGGCCGAAACCATATTCAGCCGAACGTGAATATCGAGTGGGGGCAACGGTCATGGACAGCACGGTCATGAACGATATGGGCAATGATTCGGGGAATGTCCCCGCCGATGCGTGGCGCGGGGATGCGCAACCCGCCGGAACGTCGCGCCGCAGAAGAAGCCGCAGGCCGGCGCATGCGGCAAGGAAGCAGAACAACGACAGCTTCTCCACACGCGATGCCATATTGTTCTGCGGCATCCCCGTGCTGGTGGTGCTGCTTATCCGACTGTTGCTCGTCGGCTGCTACACCATCCCGTCGCGTTCCATGGAAAGCACCATTGAACCTGGCGATCGTGTGCTCACCACCAAGCTCACCCCGAAAATCTTCGCGCTCAAACGAGGCGATGTCGTCGTCTTCCATGATCCGGCAAATTGGCTCGCCGGCGAATCCGACAGCACGCTGGGCGAAGACTATCTGATCAAACGTCTGATCGGATTGCCGGGCGATGTGGTCGAGTGCAAGGGCGGCGGCAGCCCCATCACCATCAATGGCGTGGCCATCGATGAGACGGCGTACATCAAGGACGGTGTGCAACCCAGTTCATTCCCGTTCAAAGTGACGGTAAGCGAGAACCATATTTTCGTCATGGGTGATAATCGTTCCAATTCCGCTGATTCTCGCTACCATCAGGACGATGGTGACAACGGCTTGGTGCCGATCGGCAAAGTGGTGGGCGTGGCGTTGGTGCGCTACTGGCCGTTGAACAGACTGTCTACGGTCAGCGGGCATCACGACGTGTTCCGTGACGTTCCGGAAGGAACTGCGGCATGATCACCCCGACCCTTGATCTTGAGCATACGTTGGCAGACAGGCAATACGACGTGATCGTCGGTTTTGACGAAGTCGGCCGGGGCTCCTTGGCAGGGCCGGTCATGGTTGGTGCCTGCGCGATCCGGGCGCAGGATGTGCGCGATGGTGCGAAGGAAGTGCCGCAAGGCGTTGCCGATTCCAAAATGCTGACCGAACATCGCCGCGAGGCGATCGTCGACGAGCTGAAGGATTGGAGTGCGGCTTGGGCCGTGGGCGCCGCCAGCAACACGGAGATCGACGAGTGGGGCATCTCCTATGCGCTCGGTGTCGCCGCGTTGCGCGCATTGGCCGAGGTCGAGCGCACGCTGGGCATCGGCGACGATGGTACGGCGGTTATCGGGGGAGTGAAGACTCGCGCATCTGTGGGCGCGATTCTTGACGGTCCGAACGATTACATCACCAAGGCGCTGAATACGTTTGAGGCTCCGGTGGTGCCGGTCCCCGCCGATGTCGTCACCAAGGTCAAAGGCGATCAGCATTGCGCGACCGTTGCCGCTGCGGCGGTGATCGCCAAGGTCACGCGAGACCGGCTGATGGTGTCCATCGCGCACAGCGATCCCCAATACGCTCCATACGAATGGGAGCATAACAAGGGCTACGGTTCCAAAGCCCACCGTGCGGCCATCGCGCAATACGGGCCGACTGCGCTGCATCGTATCAGTTGGAAGCTGACCTGACAGTTGTCTGACTGGCGCGTGCGTGCTCTGCCCGAGTGGAAGACCTTCGCCGGTAATGCGATGGGTGTCTTTTCGGTTGCAGCCTGAATGCTTGCGGATTTCCTGCGACCATCGGCTGAGAAGTAAACGATGTCACCGATTCTCTGCGGTACAGTTGGAACTATACGTGGAATATACGAGAGCGGGCAGCAGGAGGAAGTTGCATGGTGGCTGGGCGGAAAGCGAATAAACGTCCTTCGATGTTTGAAGTGGCCAAGCTTGCCGGAGTAAGCCATCAGACCGTTTCCCGCGTCATCAATAATTCCCCGGACGTTTCAACGTCCACACGCGCCAAGGTGCAGCGCGCCATTGAACAGCTTGACTATCGTCCCAGCAACTCCGCTCGTGCACTGGCATCCCACCGGTCCCGCACCATCGGTCTTATCGCCGGCGGGCAGAACTTCTACGGCCCTATCTCCGCTATTGGCGCCATCGAATCGATTGCGCGCTCGCACGGCCTGTTCATGTCCGTGATGATGGTGCATGAGGCGTTGTGCACGCAGAAGGAATTCGATAATCTATGCCGTACCTTCGATGAGCAGAATGTCGATGCGTTCATCTTCTTGACGCCCACGGATGTGATGTTCTCCGCTGCCTGCCGCGCTCGGATCAGCCGTCCTCGTGTGTTGATTACCTCCGCGCATGGCGGCATGGGTGTGCAGGAGGAGCTTCGTCTGCTCAGACCTGCCGATCGGCGCAAGGTGGCGCTTGTCGGTATTGACCAGTGGGGCGCGATGGAGGATGTGATGCATGTGCTGAAGGCGCGTGGGCACCGTTCGGCCCTGTATTTCGCCGGTCCTCGCGAATGGCGTGACGCCTTCACCCGTCTGGCCGCGTGGAATAAGCTGTGCGCAACCAACGCAGTGAATTCGGTCACCGTTCAATGCAAGACATGGGAGGGTGGCGAGGCATATGCCAAGATGAACCATGTGCTTGAGAATATCGGGCGTTCCGGCGGCAGGCTGCCGTCTGCGGTGGTTACCGCGAATGATGCGCAGGCGATGGGGGTGGCGCGTGCCATGCATGAGCATGGCGTGCGTATTCCGCAGGATGTGAGTCTGGTCGGTTTTGACGATATGCCGGGTGTGGATAATATGCTCCCGCCGCTGACCACTGTTCGCCAGGATTTTGAGACGTTGGGGCAACTGGCGATGTGTGAGGTGCTGTATCTGCTGGGGGAGGGCGCCGAACCGGGGTATGCCTCGTCGCAGCACGGTGTAGGTCTGGTGCCGGCAAAGCTGGTGCAGCGCAGTTCCGTGGGGGGTGCCTCGAGCCGTTGATCGCCTGGTGCGTCCTTACGCCTTTCTGTATGGATGCCGTAGGGCTAAGCGGCTTACTCAAACATCTGGAGTGAATATGGCCGAGTGTGAACCTGAGGTTTCAAGCTCTTGCACTCGGCTATCGCATGCTGCCGTGGCTTCTATAAGCCGGCTGGTCTCATTGAGTGGCTGTCGCCTACTCTCACATAAGCCGACTGATGTTTTTCTCGTTGTATGTGAAGATTTTTGAGAGCGTTCACATCATTTTTGATGCATAATTGCTGCATTTGGCGTAAAAATACGGCAAACATTGGATTTAATGTCTAATAAGCGGCTTTACGTGAGTGTTTCAGATTGCTCAACACGCCGTAAGTTCGGCTGTAAATCAAGGTTTTGGGCGCCTGTTGACATTTATAAATGTGAGCGATAACATTTTTATTCAGCGAACGGGAAATATCACCGCAGACGAGTTTTCCGGTATCGTCGTAGCGTACCGCGAACCTGCCTTCGGTGTAAGCCGCAGGCCACGTGTGAAGCGAAGCTGCTTCGGCAGGCTTACCTGCCGGTTACGGAACAGAAAAAGGAACAAAAATGACTGAGAACACTACGAGCGCTGTTAAAAAGCAGGGTTCAATGAAATATGTGGTCATTCTGGCATTAAGCGCTGGTATGGCTGGCCTTCTCTATGGCTACGACACGGTGAGCATTTCCGGCGCCATCGAATTCCTCCGTCAGGCATACAACCTGTCCGCGGGACTTCAGGGCTTGGTTATCTCCTCCATCATGATCGGCGGTGTGGTTGGCGTTGGCTTCTCCGGCTTCCTTGCCGATAAGATTGGCCGCCGCAAGGTGCTGCTCATCGGTGCAGCCTGCTTCTTCTTCGCGGCTCTGTGGTCTGCCTTCACCTACAGCCCATGGACTTTGATTGCCGCTCGTATTATCGGCGGTGTCGGCATCGGCCTGGCGTCCGCACTGGCCATCACCTACATCACCGAGTGCGCTCCTGCCAAGTACCGTGGCACCCTGAGCTCCGCCTACCAGCTGCTCACCATCCTCGGTATCTTCCTGACCAATGTCATCAACTTCGGTATTGCCAATGCCGGTAGCCTTGACTGGGGTATCAACACTGGTTGGCGTTGGATGCTCGGCATCGGCTGCCTCCCGGCTGCCATCTTCTTCATCGCACTGTTCCTCTCCCCGGAATCCCCGCGTTTCCTGATTCAGTCCGGCCGTGAAAAGGAAGGCTTCGCCATCCTTGAAAAGATCGGTGGCACCGATGAGGCCCATCGTGAGGTTGCAGACGTCAAGGCCTCCATCGAGCGTGATAAGAACGGCAAGCTGACCGATCTGTTCAAGAAGCCGCTGCTCATCCCGTTCCTCATTGGCTTGCTGCTCGCCGCCTTCAACCAGGTCGGTGGCCAGAACGCCGTCTCCTACTACGGTCCGACCATGTTCAAGGCCGCTCTGGGTGACAACATCCCGAACGTTGAATTCCTGTGCTCCTCCCTCGTTGGTCTTGTCGAGCTGGTCTTCACCGTTGTCGGTATGGCACTTATCGACAAGGCAGGCCGTAAGCCGCTGCTGGTCTCCTCCGCTGCTGGCATGGGTGTGTTTGCCGCCATCATGGCTTTCGCCTTCCATGCGAACATCGGTTGGCTCGTTGTCGCCGGCGCTTGCGGATTCATCGCCTGCTTCGCCTTCGGCCTCGGCCCGGTGACCTGGGTCATGATTCCTGAGCTCTTCCCGACCTACATGCGTGGTCGTGCTTCCGGCCTGTGCACCGTGCTGCTGTGGGGCATCAACTTCTGCGTCGGTCAGTTCACCCCGATGATGTTCCAGGGCTGGGGCGGTTCCGGCACCTTCATCTTCTGGATGGTCATGGACTTCATTGGTGCCATCTCCATCGCCAAGTTCGCTCCTGAGACCAAGGGCAAGACCCTGGAAGAGATCCAGGCTCTCTGGACCAAGTGATCAGACGAACAAAAACACAACTAATTAAGTAATAATAAGGAGTCGATATGGTCGACATTGATGATGCTCCCCAGAAGATTGCGGAGAAGATCCGCGGCGGTCGCACCGCACTAGGCATCGAGTTCGGTTCCACCCGAATCAAGGCCGTGCTGATCGACGATACGTACCGTACGATTGCATCCGGCGACTACCAGTGGGCAAGCCACCTGGAAGACGGCTTGTGGAGCTACTCCAAGGAGGAGATCTGGAAGGGGCTGCAGTCCGCATACGCTTCCATGGCGGATGATGTGTACAACGCCTACGGTGAGCGTCTGACGTTTATCGGTCATATCGGCTTCTCTGCCATGATGCACGGCTACCTTGCCTTCGACAAGGCTGGCGAGCTGTTGGTTCCGTTCCGCACCTGGCAGAACACCAACACTTCCGAGGCCCATGAAAAGCTTTCCGAGCTGTTCCAATACAACATCCCGGAACGTTGGTCCGTGGCACACCTTTACCAGGCCGTGCTCAACAAGGAAGAACACGTCGGCAAGGTGGATTACATCACCACACTCGCCGGCTATGTGCACTGGAAGCTTACCGGCAAGAAGGTTCTTGGCGTGGGCGATGCGTCGGGCATGTTCCCGATCGACCCGACCACTAAGACCTACGAGGCCGAATTCCTCAAGCAGTTCGACGCGCTGGATGAGATTGCCGAACAGCCGTGGAAGATTGAGGATCTGCTGCCGACCCCGTTGGTCGCCGGAACCTCGGCCGGTGAGCTTACCGCCGAAGGTGCCAAGCTGCTCGATCCTTCCGGGGCCTTGCAGCCGGGCATCGTGCTGGCTCCGCCGGAAGGTGACGCCGGCACCGGTATGGTTGCCACCAACTCCGTGCGCGTACGCACCGGAAACGTGTCAGCCGGAACCTCCATCTTCGCTATGGTCGTACTGGAGCACAAGCTCAAGGCCCTGCACCCGGAAGTCGATCTGGTCACCACTCCGGCTGGCGATTTGGCCGGCATGAGCCACGCCAATAACTTCACCTCCGACCTCAACGCGTGGGTTGGCCTGTTCGGTCAGTTTGCCGCCGCTTCGGGATATCCGCTCGATCCGGGCAGCCTGTACGGGACGCTGTTCCGTGCGGCCATTGCCGACGATGTCGATTCCAACTGCGGTGGTCTGATTAATTACCCGTTCCGTTCCGGCGAATTCCTCGCCGGATTGTCGGAAGGCCGTCCGCTGTTCGTGCGTGGCCCTGAGGCGAATATGAGCCTGGGCAACTTCATGCGCGCTCAGCTGTTCAGCGCGTTCTCCCCGGTCAAGATCGGTATGGACATCATGACCAAGGATGAAGGCGTCGCCGTTGATTCGCTCGTCGGCCACGGTGGCATCTTCACCACCCCGAAGGTCGCTCAGAAGATTCTTGCCGCGGCATTCAACACTCCGATCAAGGTCATGTCCACTGCCGCCGAAGGTGGCGCATGGGGCATGGCAGTGCTCGCCGATTACCTGTGGCACACCAACGAGGACAAGAGCAACCTTGCCGATTACCTCGATGGTCGCGTCTTCGCCGGCGCCAGCTCCACCACAGAGAGTCCCGATTCGGATGATGTGGCAGGCTTTGAGGAGTTCTTCGAGCGTTTCCGCAAGGGTCTGCCCATCGAGCAGGCCGCTATTAATGCGGTTCCGCTGGAAACCAAGTAACTGCCGATTCGGTAGAAAGGAACAAACACATCATGGCAACTTTGGCTGATTACGGTCCCGAAGTCCGTGCTGAAGTTAAGCAGGTGCGCGAGGTCGTCGCCACCCTGCACGAGCAGCTTATCAAGTGGAACCTCGTCGTATGGACCGCTGGCAACGTTTCCCAGCGTCTTCATACCGCCGACCTGATGGTCATCAAGCCCTCCGGCCTGCGCTACGAGTACCTCACCCCGAGCTCGATGGTCGTTTGCGATCTCGACGGCAACGTGGTCGATGGCGCGGAAGCCCCCAGCTCCGACACCGCCTCCCACGCTTACATCTATCGTCACATGCCCGACGTCTACGGTGTAGTGCACACTCACTCCACCTATGCGACCGCTTGGGCGGCCACCGGTCAGAACATTCCTTGCGGTCTGACCATGATGGGTGACGAATTCGGTGGCCCTGTGCCGGTAGGTCCCTTCCGCCTCATCGGTTCCGAAGCCATCGGCGAAGGCGTTGTGGAGACCTTGAAGCAGTACCCGAAGTCCCCTGCCGTGCTCATGCAGAATCATGGTCCTTTCACCATTGGTAAGGACGCGGAAGCTGCCGTCAAGGCCGCCGCGATGACCGAGGAAGTCGCCCACACCATGTGGGCTGCCAAGCAGCTTGGCGATATCATCCCGATTTCCCAGGAAGATATCGATAGGTTGAACGATCGCTACACCAACGTCTACGGACAGCACTGACAGCGTTGACACTGACTTGACGGAGCGGATCCTGCATGGTTCCGCTCTGCCACACAACACATACCCTATCCAACACAATGAAGTAAGGAAACAACAATGGCAATGGAAAACCCATTTGAAGGTAAGGAAATCTGGTTCGGCGTCGGCTCCCAGGACCTGTACGGTGAGGAAGCGCTGCGCCAGGTGGCCCAGCAGACCGGCGAAATGGTCGACTTCCTGAACAACACTGGCAAGATCCCGGCCAAGATCGTGCTCAAGCCCACCCTGAAGTCCTCCGACGGCGTCAAGGCCTTCATGACCGAAGCCTCCGCCAACCCGAACGTCATCGGCGTAATCACCTGGTGCCACACCTTCTCCCCGGCCAAGATGTGGATCCGCGGTCTCGAAGTGCTGACCAAGCCGCTGCTGCAGCTGGCCACCCAGCATCACAAGGAGATTCCGTGGGAGACCATCGACATGGACTTCATGAACCTGAACCAGGCCGCACACGGCGACCGTGAGTTCGGCTACATCGTCTCCCGCCTTGGCATTCCGCGCAAGATCGTCGTCGGCCACTACACCGATCCGGAAGTCGCCGAGAAGGTCGGCACCTGGGCTCGCGCCTGCGCCGGCTGGGACGCCTCCCAGAACATGAAGGTCATGCGTTGGGGCGACAACATGCGTAACGTCGCCGTCACCGAAGGCGACAAGACCGAGGCCGAGCGCGTGTTCGGCGCCTCCATCAACACCTGGGCCGTCAACGAACTCGTCGCCGCATACGACAAGGTCAAGGACGATCAGGTCAAGGCTCTCATCGAGGACTACAAGGCCAAGTACGACGTTGCCCCCGAGCTGCTGGACTCCCGCTACGATGAGCTGTTCATCGCAGCCAAGGAGGAAGCGGCCATGGTCAACATGATGCGTGAGAACGGTTGCACCGCCGCCGTCGACAACTTCGAGGATCTGGGCGCCCTGCCGCAGCTGCCGGGTGTCGGCCCGCAGCGCTTCCCGTCCGAGTACGGCTGGGGCTTCTCCGCAGAAGGCGACTGGAAGACCTCCGTGCTGGTGCGCATCGGTGCCGTGATGGGCTACGGCCTTGAGGGTGGCGCCTCCCTGATGGAGGACTACTCCTACAACTTCGAGCCGGGCAACGAGCTCGACATGGGCTCCCACATGCTTGAGGTCTCCCCGGCCATCGGCACCATCGAGAAGCCGAAGCTGGCCATCTACCCGCTGGGCATCGGCGGCAAGTCCGACCCGGTTCGTCTGGTGTTCTCCGGCAAGCCGACCGACGCCGTGGTGGTCTCCATGGCCGATGAGCGCGAACGCTTCCGTCTGCTCATGGACGAAGTCACCGTCGTTGAGCCGCAGGGCTCCCTCAAGGAGCTGCCGTGCGCTCGCGCCGTGTGGAAGCCGAAGCCGGATCTGAAGACCGCCGTGCAGTGCTGGATCACCGCTGGTGGCTCTCACCACACCTGCATGACCACGTCCGTTGGCCGTGAGGCTTGGGAAGACTTCGCCCGCATCGCCGGTGTCGAACTCGCCGTGATCGACGAGAACACCACCGCTCGCCAGTTCGAGAAGGAGCTGGAGATCAGCGAGATGTACCATCGTCTCAACAACCGTCACTGAGATCATGGCGTGATAGCGGCGCGGTAGATTATCAGACGCATCATCCTTCGTGCGTCGTTGCCCATCTACCGCGTTTGCTTTCACGGCAGTCAGTGCCGTTCACTGAACGGTGACGGCCGGGAGAATGCGCAACATTCTCCCGACATTGATGGGGATCTTCTCCTTATATTCCATCCATCATCCATATCCCCATCGCATAAGGCGCATCCGGAATCCTCTCTGGATGCGCCTTATGCGTTATCGTCACATGCTTTGCAATCGCCGGAGGCGCTCGCGGGGGACGAATCGAATTGGAACGAACCGTGGCTGGACAGGGGACTGGAACAGGCGGTTCGGCTCTGCGATGGGTAGACTGTTACCGATACCGTCATGCAATGCAACTGTGAGGATTGGTGCGCGATATGCTCATTTTGTTCGTCTGTACAGGCAATATCTGCAGGTCCCCCATGGGCGAATTGCTGCTGGGGAGGTATTTGTCAGGCACCACCATCAGCGTAGCTAGTGCAGGCACACGAGGACTTACACGCCACGAGATGGACCGATACAGTGCCAGACTCATGCGCAGCGTAGACATCGAACCCAGCGGATTCCGTTCACGTCGCCTTACCAAAGCCATGGCGGAGGAAGCGGATCTGATACTCTGCTTCGAAAAGAATCAGCGCAAAGACATCGTCACACTGGCACCGAACGCCGTCCGTTACACGTTCCTGGTGGATGATTTCGCCAACATGTGCCAATATTGCGCTCAGCAGGGCCTGGTCGAGGGGCTCACCGTTCAGGAACGCTTGGAATCGGTCGTCAGAGCATCCACAATCATTCGACCAATGCTTCCCAAAACCAAGGATATCGAAGACCCATTGGGCAAACCGTTCGCAACGTTCGTGAAAGTGGCCAACGAACTCAACCGCGACCTGTGCGCCATACTGAACGCGTTGAAAAAACGGCGTCAAGTGGATTCCGCTCCGGTGCGGCAGCAGATTGTGCAGTGAACTATCGTATCCATCGCGTAGAAAACGTGAGAATCCGTCAGTATGAGTGCTGCTACGGGCAAGCGTCTGCAACGATGGCAAGCCGAGTGCAACAATGGGATGCCATCGAAGGGTGAAGCGCAACTGCATGACGAACGATACGAATCACGATACTGGCAACGGCATCCGTAACGACTGTGCGAATCGTGCGCAGCACGATATGCCGGCGACATACGCATCCTCCGACGCAATACCGCCCGACATGCACAATACACGAGGCGTGCAAGGCATGGTGGGTCGTCTCGCAGAATCCCATAGATTCATCATCATGCTGCGCACAATCATGGCGATAACGCTCATCGCCATGGTGCTGCGTATGATTCCAGGCGGCTTCGGCGGCAGAAAATACGTTCCCATCGTTGTGGCACTCATGCCGTGGTTCATTATCCCCACTGCTGCCGTTGCCATCATCGCATTCGCCATACGCCAGCGTGCGCTCGCCGTTATATGTGTTGTCTGCATTATGGTGCAGGTGTGCTGGCACTGGGGGTTCATAGTGCCGACCGACAGATTGTCGGTACGCGCGCGTCTCGCGGTTACGCAAAGCGAATTGGACACGACTGATCGTTATGCGCGAATCATGACGTTGAATGCGAAGGAAGGCGCTGCGGATGCCGACCATATTGTGCGGATGGTTCGTGATGAGCATGTAGAGGTGCTGGCATTGCAGGAGGTGTCGCATGGACTGGTGCAACGGTTGCGTGATGCCGGCTTGGAAGCGACGTTGCCTTATTCGAACGTGGCGAAGTGGTCGGCGCATGACAACGGTGGCGTGAACGCGCTGTGGAGCGCGGCTCCTATGAGCGACACTACGGGGGATCTCATTCCCATCGAGTCCTCCAGTATTCCGGCGTCCAGCATTGATTTTGGTGGAGTGGCCGTGCGATTCGGTTCGGTGCATCCATTTTCGCCCCGCCCGAGCAACCAAGGGTTATGGAGCAAAGGGTTAAGCGCCATTGGGCAGTTACAGGGGAGCAAAGGCAAGTATGTGCTGATGGGGGATTTCAACGCCATATGGGATCATGCCAGTTTCCGGTATCTGCTTGGGGCGCGCTTCCTGGATTCGGGCGAACGCGCCGGAAGCGGATTCCATATGACCTACCCGTCGAATGTGAAGCTGCTGGGCGTCATTCCGATGCCTGCCTGTTCCGAGATCGATCATATCGTGCACGATCGCGGTGTTATCGTAGGCGATCTTGAGGCGCGTGCGGTTGCCGGTTCCGATCATAAAGCGCTGCTGGGGACTATGGAGATCACCGGCTGAACAAGCTCCAAAAGTGCGGCAATCGTAAGGCTTTCCTCCTATGTAATGCCAGCATGGGCGAGCAACGGCACTCGCTTGGCCATGTCCATATGACGATGGGGTACACCCCCGTCCGGTTGATAACGTATTCATCGATGATTAGACTTTCCTTAGTTGACTTTGCTTACAAGAGCATTGCCGGATGAGGGAAAAGATGGAAGAGAACGACAAAGCAAGACTAGGGCAGGCGACTCAACATCGATTGTTGAGCGTGGCCTATTGGCGATTCTCCGTCAACATGTCGCTGACGGTGCTTGATATGACGATGCTCATCGTTGCGTCCGCCACGGTGCTTGCGTTGCGCCATGAAACCGACATATATTCCTTTCGTTTTGGGATTCCCATGGATCTGTCGGCGTATCTGCTGATTTGTGCGGTACTCTGGGCGGTTTGTCTGCATGGCGTCGGCGTGTACCACCGCCATGTGATGGGCGATGGCTACCAGCTCAATGCGTTACTCATCAAAGGCGCCGTAATCGCAGTCATGGTGACATGCGCCTTCGATTTCATCATGCGCATCGGCATGTCGTTGACGGCTATTGTGCTGTCGTTCGTATTCGGCCTGCTGCTCACCATGGTGGAGCGTTTCTTCATGCGACTGCTCATCACGCAGGGGCGTCGGAAAGGACGATATTCCTATTCCACTGTGGTTGTCGGGTCGCAGGAAGGCATTACGCGCGCGCTCGCGTTCCTCGGGCAGAAGCAGCAGCTGAACTATCGGCCGGTGGCAGTATGCCCGATACGGCTTGATCCCGCAACGGGGCTGGTCGAGGCCGATACGAATATCGAAGGGCTGGACAAGCAAATCAATGACGTTCTCGGCTTGAGCATTCCGATCATGACCTATGGCGATGATTTTGCCGAACACGCCGTCAGCCTGCATGCGCAGACGGTGATGGTCACCGATGTGATGCAACGGTTCTCCGATAATTTCAACACTTTTGCCTTGAGGGCCGAATCCATGAATCTGGAGATCGCCTTGGTCACCTCCGCTGCCGATGTGAGCGGGCACGAGACGCAGGTGCGCGTGATCCAAGGCACCACGGTGATGACGATCTGCCTGCCGCAGTATTCGCCTGCGGCCATGCTGCAGAAGCGTGTGTTCGACATTGTGGTGTCGGCGTTGGCGATTGTGATCTCATCGCCGATCATGGTGCTGGTGGCGATCGCCATCAAGCTTGAGGATCATGGGCCGGCTCTGTATACGCAGGAACGTATTGGCTTGCGTGGCAAACCGTTCAAGATCCATAAGTTCCGCTCGATGTACGTGGATGCCGATGCCAAATTGGCGGAGGTGGCCGCCGTGAATGGTCAGGAGCTGGGTGCGTGTGTGAAGATCAAGAACGATCCTCGTGTTACCAAGGTCGGTCGGTTCATTCGCAAGACGAGTCTTGACGAGTTGCCGCAGTTCTTCGATTCGTTCATCGGCACGATGAGCGTGGTCGGTCCGCGCCCGCAGCGCCAATTCGAAGTGGACGGTTACGACCAGGTCTATGCCACCCGTCTGCTGGTCAAGCCGGGGATCACCGGGCCATGGCAGGTTTCCGGCCGCAACGATCTGAGCGAGGCCGAAAGCCGTCAGCTGGACGTGGGCTATGTGCAAAGCTGGTCGGTGATGGGGGATATCGTCTATATCTTCCGCACGGTCGGTACGATGATCAATCCCAGCGGTGCCTACTGATCGGGCGGTGTCAGATGATGAAAAACGAGGAGGTTCCTATGCAGTCAGTTCAGGTTGAATCCCACAAGGATATATGCATAGCAGTGGCCACCCATAAGGCGTATAGGATGCCTGAGGATTCCATGTATCTGCCGCTACAGGTAGGGAAGGCACTGCACCCGGATGTCGACTTGGGATTCGCCTGTGACAATACTGGCGACAACATCTCCGATAGGAACGCGTACTACTCGGAGCTCACCGGCCTGTACTGGCTATGGAAGAATTGCGATGCCGAGTATAAGGGTCTGGTGCATTATCGGAGGCATTTCGCCACGTTGAATAAGACAATGAGATCGTCCAGCGATCGTTTCGAACGGATCGCCACTCGGAAGGATATCGAGGAACTGCTCAACAGAACCGATATCATCGTGCCGCGGCGACGCAACTATTACATCGAGACGGTGTATTCGCATTACAGTCACACCTTCGACGGCAGGCAATTCGACGAAACGTTGAAACTGCTTCAGGAGCAATGCCCCGAATATGTTCCGGCGTTCGAACATTTGATGCAGTCGAAGAAGGCGCATATCTTCAATATGTTCGTGATGACGCGTGAGCGCTTTGACGAGTATTGCACCTGGATGTTCCCGATCATCGAGGAGCTGACCAAGCGTATTCCGCCCGAATTCTATGACGCCTTCGGTGCGCGATACCCCGGGCGCGTGAGCGAGCGTCTGCTGGATGTCTGGTTGGGCACCAAAGGGTACGACTATGCGGAAATGCCGGTGACCAGCCCGGAGCCGGTGGACTGGTGGAGAAAAGGAACCGGCTTCCTGATGGCCAAGTTCGGCGGCAGGAAGTATGAGAAGAGCTTTTAAGATTCGTTGTGCTTCAGCGTGGGGCATATAGATTGATGTTTGAGTTCGGATAAGCGTTGTATGCCGTGGTTTCCTGCCAATTTTGACAGCGTTCGCATGACAATGTGCAGTTGAGTGGCATGGTGCTTATCTGATGTTCTTTCACAGTGTTGTGCGTACGATTTCAGTTGCTTTATCTCATTAAAAAACTGTTGTAGTCCTTGTGGCCGTTGGTTTATGCGCCGCGCTTCTGTCAAAAGGCGTCGATTTGTGAACGGTGTGCTTGATGGAACGGTGAAAACGTTGGCGTTTATTGGCGCATTTTATGATATTTTAAAAGGAACGTGCTCCAGAAGAGAACGTTGTCAAAGGAGATTGGCCAAGCGTAGCCAGGTAATGTGCGTTGTGTGGGAGGAGCGATAGACCCGAACGTGCGGCGTATGCCAGGCCTGTGGCCACTGATAAGGAGTGCCAATGAAGGCTAGTGGATACTCCCCGAGTGAAGGCGGATCGCAGCATTCGCCCCAGAGTGGGAACCGTTCACCATTCAGGAAGAGAGTGGTCTGGAAGAAGCTGGCGGCAGGTGCGGTTGCGTTTGCCACGGCGTTCGGCGGTATGGGGCTTGTGTCCTCCACCGCTTCCGCTTCCACCGACCGAGACAGCTATACGGACACTGTGGAGAACTCCACATTCGAAACGGCCCGTGAGAAGTACGGTCTGACCAAGCATATGAAGAACGGCGCCATCCTGCACGCATGGATGTGGTCGTTCAAGAACATCACGGCGAACATGGAAGCCATCGCCAAGGCCGGCTACACTTCCGTGCAGACCGAGCCGATGAGCAAGATCAAGTATGTTCCGGCCAATGGCAAGAAGTTCGACGAGAACTGGTATTACGTGTACCAGCCGTCGAACACCAGCATCGGCAACTTTGTGGTCGGCACTGAAGACGATCTCAAAGAGATGACCGACACCGCCCACAAGTACGGTGTGCGTGTGATCGTCGACGTGGTGGCCAACCACTTCACCTCCGACTGGAGCGCCATCGATTCCGATTGGCAGAACAAGGACTATTTCCATTCCCGCTCCAACTGCGGTGGTGCCAACGGCGACAACATCAATTACAGCTCCCGTCGTGACGTCACGCAGTGCCACCTGCTCGGTTTGTGGGATCTGAATACGCAGAACCAGACCGTGGCCGACCGTATGCAGTCCTTCCTGAAGACCGCCGTCGCCGATGGCGTCGACGGCTTCCGCTTCGATGCCGCCAAGCACGTGGAGCTGCCGACCGAGAAGTTCGACAACAAGACCTCCAACTATTGGAACACCATTCTGCAGAACGGCGCGCAGTTCCAGTACGGCGAGGTGCTGCAGGGCGATTCCGGCCTGGACTACAAGGCATACGCCAACCTATTCAAAGACAACTCCTCCGATGGCGGCGGCAACACCGCCTCCAACTACGGTGGCACGATTCGTGCGGCCATCCAGTCCGAGAACCTGACCACGAAGATGGTGCAGAACATCGATACCGGTGGCGCAAACGAGGATCAGCTGGTCACCTGGGTCGAATCACACGATAACTATGCCAACAAGGAACAGACCGGTTCCGATGGCGTGAAGAAGGGTGTCTCCACCGAGCTCACCGATTACCAGATCATGATGGGCTGGGCCATTGTCGGCTCCCGCAAGGCCGGCGCGCCGCTGTACTTCAACCGTCCGAAGGAATCCGGCGGCAGGGACCAGAACGGCAACCTCAGGGCGCAGTTCGCGGAGAAATCCCAGCTGGGCGACACCGGTGACGACATGTGGAAGAACAAGTCCGTCGTAGCCGTCAACCACTTCCGCAACGCCATGGACGGCAAGTCCGAGCATCTGCAGAACTGCAGCGCCGACTCGAACAGCGACGCTGCCAAGAAGTGCGTCATGATCGAGCGCTACACCAAGGATGGCGTGCAGAACGACGGCGTGGTCATCGCCAATATGGCCGGTGACCAGAACCTTGCCGGACTCGCCTCCAGCCTTGACGACGGCACCTACACGGATGAGGTCAACGGCGGCAAGCTTGTGGTTCAGAGCGGCAAGATCGTCTCCGGCACCGCCAAGGGCGGCTCCGTGAGCGTCTTCTACGCAAAGGGTCAGGCCGAGCCGAGCGTTTATGCCGACTCCGCATCTGCGGAATTCTCCTCCGAGAGCGTGAAGGTGACGCTGCACGCCCAGTATGCCGACAACCTGAAGTACACCACTTCCGAAGGCAAGTCCGGCTCCTTCAAGGATGGCGAAAGCATTTCCGTCGGCAGCACCCTTGCCGAAAACGAGACCGTTACCGTTAAGGTGACCGGTACTGCAACCAAGGATGGCACGAAGGTCAAGAAAGGCGATCAATTGAGTGGCTCCGTCACCCTGAAGAAGGTGCCTGTCCAGGATCAGCATCTCGCCTCGCAGTATGGAACGAATAAGGTCGGCAATGGCGTGAAGAAGACCATCAACTTTACGGCCGGCAAGGGCGCGAGCCTGTCCGACTGGGACAGCTCCATGCTGATTGCGCAGGGCGCCGCCAACGACGATCCTCGTGTGTACCGCTCGAACTCCATGTACGAGGTTCCGATCGACCTGTACGCGCTGTATGGCGCCTACGATAACGACAACCTCTACCTCATGTGGGAAATGACCAACGTGCAGGATGTGGTGGATCGTGGAGACGACTACCCGCTGAGCCAAGGCCACTTGTGGCAGACCCAGAACCTGCCGTTCCACATCGCCATCGATACCAAGGACGACAGCACCCGCGTGGGCAACAACGGCGGCCTGAAGACCGGCGGCTCCCTGTGGGCGTCCAACATCACCTGGGGCGGCAAGCAGAACGTCAATAAGGTCGTCACCATTTCCACCAACGGCTCCAACGGTCCGTGGGTGTACCAGGGTGACTCCGACGGTCTCGATTCCAATGCCGAGTATGGCCCGGCAGCCAATGCCAAGACCAATACCAAGAAGTCCGGCATCAAGTTCGGCTATGGCAATGGCATTTTGAGCGATAAGGTCATCGGCATCGACGGTGGCTGGGGCGATAGCAACGGCCGTGTAGTCGGCGATATGACTGCAGAGAACGAAAGCAAGACCAAGTGGGTCAACTTCAACGACAAGGGTCACGATTCCGCCGGCATGGACGATCATTACGAGATCGCCATCCCGTTGGATGAACTTGGCACTACTGCGGACCATATTGCCGCGAACGGCATTGGTATCGAACTGGCGGCTACCTTCGGCCTGTCCGCCATGGATTCCCTGCCGTACGATCTGGCCATGAACGACAATGCCGATTTGCCGGACACCACCTCTCAGGTGAACAACTCCTTCGAGAAGTCCGACGAAGACATGTTCACCGTGCAGATGGCGAACATCGGCGGTACTGGGTCGCTCGTTGAAACCAAGTCTGTCAAGATCGACCAGTCGAGCTACACCACTGACATCTCCAATGGCGTCACCACCAAGCAGCTGACTGCCACGACCGATCCGGAAGGAGCGTCCGTAAGCTGGAGGTCGTCCAACAAGGATGTGGCAACCGTCAGCTCGAAGGGCGTAGTCACTCCGGTGAAGGCGGGTACCGCCAAGATCACCGCCAAGGCAGGCAAGGCCACCGCCTCAATCACCGTCACGGTGACCGGCGAGATCCCGCCCACCCCGGTGAAGAAGAACACCATCTACGCGACCAAGCCCTCCGGCTGGAGCAAGATGTACGCGTACGTGTACACGGGCGACGGCGCCAGCGCGGTCAACAACGCGGCCTGGCCCGGCGTCGAGATGACGGCGGCGGACAACTGCGACCAGACCGGATACAAGTACGAGGTCCCGGACAGCCTGGCCTCGAACGCGAAGGTGATTTTCAACGACGGCGGCTCGCAGCAGTTCCCGGGTTCCCGTGAGCCGGGTCTGGATTACAACGGCGGCACGGTGCGCTGGGACGGCTCCTCGTCCTCGCTCGCGTCCGTGACCTGCACGACGAACGTGCCGGTGACTTCCGTGGCGATCACGGGCGCCGGCGTGTCCTCGGGCAAGCTGTCCGTGAGGAAGGGCGCTTCCGCCCAGCTGGCCGCGACGGTCAGCCCGGGCAACGCGACCGACAGGACCGTGTCGTGGAAGTCCGGCGACACGGCCGTGGCCACGGTCGACAAGGCCGGCAAGGTGACGGGCGTGAAGGCCGGCAAGGCCACGATCACCGCGACCGCGGGCGGCAAGAGCGCCAGCGTCGAGGTCACGGTCGAGGACGAGCCGGCGTCCACGGTCGACATCACGTTCCGCGCATCCGGAGTGGATCTGAAGTCGGGCGAGACCCTGTACGCCGTGGGCGACTGGGGCCAGGCCAACGCGTGGAAGCGCGCAGGCGGCGTCAAGCTCGCCAAGAGCGGCGGCTCCTACACCGGCACCACGACCGTTGCCAAGGGCCATGCCATGGCGTTCCGTCTGATCAAGGTCGACGCCAGCGGCAAGACCACGTGGGATCCGGCCAAGGATCGGAAGGCCGTTGCCGACCAGTCCAAGACCCTCGACGTCACCTGGGACGGCAGTGTCGTCAGCCAGAACGTGAGCGTCACGATCAATGCCGCTGCCGACCTCAAGTCGGGCGAGACCCTGTACGCCGTGGGCGACTGGGGCCAGGACGGCAAGACCTGGAGCCGCGCGTCGGGCGTGAAGCTGTCCGCGAAGTCGGACGGCACGTATGCTGGCACCGTCTCGGTAAAGACCGGCCATGCCATGGCGTTCCGTCTGATCAAGGTCGACGCCAGCGGCAGGACCACGTGGGACCCGGCATCTGACCGCAAGACCACCGCCGACAAGACCAAGAGCATTGGCGTGGCTTGGGACGTCGCCACGGTGAACGAGAACGGCGTTCCGCCGTCCACGCTCGCCATCACCGGCGACGGGGTTGTCAACGGCAAGCTGACGCTCTCGGCCGGCTCCCTTGCGCAGCTGTCCGTCTCGGGCACCTCGTCCAAGGTGGACATGTGGTGGAGCGACGGGGCCGCGGTCGCGGTCTCCGGCACCGGCACCGTGTACGCCGTACAGAAGGGCACTGCGAAGGTGAACGCCAAGGTCGACGGCAAGACCCTGAGCCTCACCATCACCGTGGAATGACTGCTTGTCTAATCCCTATGGACAGGGAGTAAGACAGAGCCAGGGCGGGCGATTTTCAGAACGAATCGGAAGATCGCCCGCCCTTATTCACGTAAAATATGTTTTCGTATAGGAAGAAGATTGCTGCTTCCATAGGCGTGTCGCTTCCGACGAATAAACTTTCCCTGGATGTTTCGGGAATGTTGACAAGATCTTGCATACCTAGCGATTGGCTTGAGCGCTATCCATGCACTGAAGTGCTGATTGCCAGCTAAGGGATTATTGATTGGACGAAGAAGGGAACAACGGC
This sequence comes from Bifidobacterium angulatum DSM 20098 = JCM 7096, assembly GCF_001025155.1. Lineage (NCBI taxonomy): Bacteria > Bacillati > Actinomycetota > Actinomycetes > Bifidobacteriales > Bifidobacteriaceae > Bifidobacterium > Bifidobacterium angulatum. The sequence continues at coordinate 296,594 of NZ_AP012322.1, forward strand.
TCCTCATGATGAGCTCTATAAGAAAAAGCGCAAAACGAGTAGTCGAGTCTGTGCTATGACAATGCCATCCCAACCCCTGATCAGTATTATCGTACCGGTTTACAATGTGGAGCGGTATCTTGACCAATGCATGCAGAGCCTTGTCTGCCAGACGTATGCCAATCTTGAGATCATTATGGTCGATGACGGTTCCACCGATTCGTCCGGTGAAAAATGCGATACATGGGCAGAACGCGATTCACGTATTCGCGTGATCCATCAGTCTAATGCCGGTCTTGCAGCAGCCCGCAATACAGGTCTTGATGCCGCCGCCGGAGTGTATATCGGTTTTGTGGATTCTGATGACCATGTGCTGCCTGACATGTTCGGAACATTGATGAGGAACATGGAGAATGCAGATGCCGATTTGTCGATTGTCTCCTATGCGCGTGAGGGTTTGGACGGCAAAACCTATTGCAATGCATTGCCTGGGAAAAAGATGGTGATGACATCCGAGGACGCGTTCAAATACGTCAACATCCATGGTTATTTTTACGTGGTCGCGTGGGACAAGCTGGCGAAAAAGGAATTATTTGACGGGCTTCGATATCCGGTTGACGCCCAATATGCCGAAGATTCACCAGTGACCTACCAGCTTCTGGATCGTGCCGAGCGCATAGTCTATGAATCCGCGCCGTTGTATCGATACCGGATGACCGAAGGAAGCCAATCACACGGCATCACCGATAAATTCGCCCAGTCCACCGGCAACATGCTGGAGTTGGTGCGCAGAAAATACCCTCAGGACGAACCATATGCGGCATATGGCCATTTGGAATCCATTGTGGGCACCTGCAACCGCATTATCCTTGCGCATAAGCGCAAGGAATGGTCTGGTTTCGAACGGTATGCCCGAGTCCGTTTGCGTAATTTGCTGCCATTGGTGGAAAAATATGGATTATTGTCACGGAGCCAATTGTTGCAGTGGAAGCTGCTTGTCGTTTCTCCTGCCTTGTACAGCGTGATGTACCGCTGCTATAAACGGCGGCACCCGGAAATTTCGTCGCATTAGGAGCACATGTCAAGAATGTTTTCGATTGCGCTGCTACTTACATTACTTTTGTTCCTGGCTCTTCTGCTGATGGTGTATGGAGGGGATTTCGCGGAACCGTCCATACTCTTCGTTCTGGGTTTTGCTTTATCCGTCTTCAATGGTCTGACTAATTACAAGGCGTGGAATTTTAATCTGTCTTTACAGACATGCATGGTCGTCATGGTGGGGGCGGTTGTCTTCATGGCTACAGCATATGGTGTAAAAACGCTGTTCCACACGATTGTGGTAGGTGATGTTTCATCACGGAGATACAAAGAGCCGCGAAATATTACTTTGCCGTTATGGGTTTATGTTGCCGGGCTGATGTTTACATGTCTGTCCTTCATCGTTGTATCGCGGAGCATCGTCGCTCTGACGTTGCCATACGGCGGTGACGGCTCGTTAAGCAAAGCTATTGGGCTGTATGATCACCTGAATAAATTCAGCACCGAAGGTGTGTCTATTTCCGGCATTGTCTCTCTGCTGTATCTATCCACCAACGCTATGGCGTATGTATGGCTGTTTTTTGCTATGCGGAGTTTTGTAATTCGGACGTTGAAGAAGGACTATTTTGCGCTGATCAACGCCCTGGCAGCTATCCCAATGTCTTTGATCTCGGGTGGGCGAAACAGCCTCATTCAATTGGGCGTTGCGGCTTTTGCCTATTGGATTCTCTTCCGTCGGCAAAACAATCATTGGCAAGGTGTTCGGTTACGTTTCCGTACGGTTGCCTTTTTCATGATTATCGTTTTGGCCGGTTTGGCCTTGTTCAAGCCGCTTCTTTCGTTGATGGGGCGTGAACCTGGAGAGTCGACCATATACGAGTATCTTTCCATCTATATCGGGGCGCCTATGAAGAATCTGGATGCGTTCCTTACTGGTTCGATGAACCCATCCCTTGCTGTGAAGTCGATGAAATGGGGAGACATGACATTGGCATCGACTTTTGCTTCATTCCCCCAGGTTTTTGGCCACACTGTCCTCGACTGGTTGAATTGGCAGCCGTTCCAAAGATATGGGAATGTGGATCTCGGTAATGTGTTCACCACATATTATGCATTCATTTTCGATTGGGGAATTGCCGGTGCCATGCTTGCTGTTGCTTTTATCGCAGCGCTTTCCCAATTGTGTTATGAAAGCACGGTCTACGCGTTGCAGTATGGAAGCGGTAGCGTTCCTCTATCCATGATGTTGTATGGGGCTATCAGTTATTGCTGCGCTTTCAGCTTTTTCTCCAACCGATGGATGTCCACCATGCTTAATCAAATTATGCTGAAGAACATCATTATCTGGATTGCGCTTATTCTCCTGACCAATATTATCCTCGGGCATGGCATAGCTGCCGGTGAGGAAAGGCACTATTCTGCAAAGTCCTCTGATATGAAGGAGAACATCAGGTGAAGCGTTGGGAGGCGGCAGATAAGGCCGTATGTAGTGGTAAGGGCAGTACACCACGCATTCGTTCCGTCAAATTCAACGTGTTGATGAACATGATTGTCACCACATCATCGTTGATATTCCCGCTGATCACTGTTCCATACGTTTCGCGCGTGCTTTCCACGAGCGGTACCGGGCATGTCGCATTCGCCCAGTCGGTTTCCTCGTATTTCTCGCTAGTGGCATTGCTGGGTGTTACATATTACGGGGTGCGTGCATGCGCCAGCGTTCGCGATGATCGTGCTGAGCTCTCGCGAACCGTCAAGGAGTTGCTGGTCATTCTTGGATGTTCGACCACTGTGGTCAGCATTGTGTATGTGGCCTGCCTGCTCACCGTGCCGAAGATGAACGCGCAATTCGAATTGTTCCTGCTGTTCGGGCTTTCCATCTGGCTGGCGTCGTTTGGAGTGGAATGGTTTTATCAGGCACTGGAGCAGTACGAGTACATCACCGTGCGAAGCGTCTGTTTCAAACTTTTGGCTTTGGTGCTTATGTTCGCGTTCGTCAGGCAGCGCGGCGATTATGTGATCTACGGTCTCATCGTCGTGGTGGCCGGCTATGGATCCAATATCCTCAACCTGTTGAGGCTTCGTAAGTTCATCGATCTGCATGACGGCGCCAAGCTCGATGTGACGCGGCATTTCAAGCCGATGCTGTGGTTCATGATCGCATCCATCTCGTCCGGAATGTACATCCAGGTCGACATCGTCATGCTTGGCTTCCTCGGTACGACAAACATGGTTGGCTTGTACCAGCTTGTCTCCAAAATCAAATCCGTGTTGGTGACCGCCGTCAATTCGGTCGGCAACGTTATGCTTCCACGATTGTCTTACTACCAGGCACAAAACAAGGAACGTCGTGCGAGCGAGCTCATTGCGAAGAACATGAATTTCGTCATGGTGTTCGGCTCTGCGATTATCGCATTGCTGATACTGCTTGCTGATCCGATCGTGGCGTTGCTCGGCGGGCCCGATTTCACCGGATCGGTGTTCCCGCTGCGATGCGTCGGCTTTGCCGTGATGTTCTCCGCCATGAACATCGTGCTCGCCAATTACATGATTTCCAAAGGCAGAGAGCGTAGTTGGGCTACTGTCAACGTCATCGGTCTCGCTTTGGCCATCATTGCGAATCTTCTTTTGATTCCAAGATTCGGTGTGATCGGATCGGCGGTGAGCATTTCGCTGTGTGAGGCGTTGATGTTCGTCATGCGCTCGTATGTATGCCGTGATTTTCTTAAAGGGATTCGCGAACTGGTCGATCCGATTCGCATCTTCCTTTGTGCGCTGCTTTCGGGAGTTGTAACGCAATGCGTGTTGGCATTGGGCAATGCCGCTGCATGGAACGCATTCGCATGGCTTCTTGGCGGCGGCGTGGTGTTCGGCATCGTATATGGCGCATCGCTCGCTGTATGCCACGAACAGTTTCTGATGAGTATGATTCAGCCGGTGATTAATCGGTTCAAACCACAGGAGTGAAGGATCGGATATGACGAAGTATGTGATTTGCGAACGTTCCCTGCACCATGCCCACGCTGGTTCCAAGGCGCGTGACGATATCCGCCGGCTGCTTGAACAGGAAGCATGGCAGCCCTTCGAAGTCCATCCGGGCGAGAACAAAGGGTACTTCGACAAGCTGCTATGCGTCGGTTACACCATAGCCGATTGGAAACGATTGGAGCGTGTTGTCCAGTCAGGTGATGTGGTGCTGGTGCAGTTCCCACTGATCATGTACAACAAGGTATCCCTGTATGCCTTGCCCTCTATACGCAGGATGAAAACCCGAGGTGTGCGTTTCATTATGCTGGTGCATGATTTGGAAAGTCTGCGCGGTTACTCGTTCACTGATTTCGATAAGCAATGGGTTGCGGAAGCGGATATGCTGATCAGCCACAATCCACGCATGAGCAAGGTGCTGCGCGAATATGGTGCCACGGCGCCGATCAAGGAGATCGGTGTTTTCGACTACCTGCTTCCAACGGTCACGCCGATTCCTCCGGAGGCGCGGCACGGTATCGACATAGCGGGTAATCTCAGCCATGAGAAAGCCGGGTATATATATCGGCTCGCCACGCAATTCCCTGACGCGGACATCAATCTCTACGGACCGAAATTCGATGAGAAGCAGGGCCCTTCCGCATGGTACCGGGGCATGTATGCTCCCGACGAGCTGCCGGGCAAGCTCCAGGGGAGGTTCGGACTTATCTGGGATGGCGACAGTACGGAAACGTGCACGGGATTCTATGGCAAATATCTGGCCGTGAACAATCCGCACAAGCTTTCGCTGTATCTTGCTTCCGATAAACCGGTAATCATATGGAACAAGGCGGCGTTGGCATCGTTCGTCACGCAGCACGGTGTTGGTTTCGCGGTGGATAGCATGCGGGAAGCCGTGCAGGTGGAACGTACCATAGACAAGGAAGAGTATCTTTCGATGACGAAAAGGGCTGGCGAATTAGGCGCGCAACTGCGTGGAGGATATTACACAAGAAGAGTCGTGGGCGAGTTGCAGGCGGCTATGCCGCAACTGCAGGAAAGGTGACGACAAATGGGCGTTAAGCAGCAGATCAAGGCCATTGTGCCTCAACGTGTGTGGAAATTGCTGCAGCGGAATAAGGCGAACATAAAACTGGCATCGTATTATTCCGGGCAGCGCAAGCGTTTCCTGAACAATTGCGCTGGGCAATGGAACGATGAGCGGTTCGAGCAGCTGCGGGGAACAATGGTGTACTACATTCACCGCATCGAGAAGGGATTGTCGCATAAGCATTTCCGTTCAGGCTTCGGAAGATCGGCATTCATTGAGCTGAAAGCCATGATGGAACGATGGCGTGAACTTGGCTATCCAGTGGACGATGTGACCTACCATGCGGCACAGAATGTGGTTCGGGCGTATGTGCATAAGCATCGCGCCATAGGTAAGCAGATTCCTCAATTCGTTAGCGAATGGTTTGCCGATGAGGTTGCTTCCGCCGATAAGGCGTGCGGTAACGAGGGCAACGCAGGAGTCAAAATCGTTCGGGCTTCGGACAAGCTTGACAATAAGACAAAGAATTATGCAACGTTGTTCGCGCAGCGCACCAGTGTCCGCGAATACGCCGGCACTCCGGTCAACATGCAGGCTGTGCACGATGCGATTGCACTATCCATGAAGACACCCTCCGTGTGCAATCGTCAGGCATACCGCATTCTGCTTGTTCAAAACCCGAAGCTCATCGAGCATGCGCTGAAACTGCAAGGAGGATGGCGCGGCTATGATATGCCCCCGCTGCTTGCCCTGATTAGTGTTGACGTGCGCAGCTTCGTGAGCGTGGAGGAACGCAACGAGCCATATATCGATGGCGGATTGTTCACCATGGCGTTTCTTACGGCGCTTGAATACGAATCTCTTGCATCATGCCCGCTGAACACGATGATGCGCAAACAACAGGAGCATGATATTCGTAATCTTCTGGGGATTCCCGACTACGAGGTGCTGATAGCGTTTGTCGCAATAGGTAATTTCCCGGAATCCATCGAATCGCCGATCTCCTTCAGGTACAAGCCTGAAATCATTACCCGTGAATTGAGATAACCATGACGGATCTTGTCAGCGTCATCATACCGGTATATGGAACGCCATTGTCGGTGCTTCGTAACTGCGTGGAAAGCCTCGCCAAGCAACGGGGGAATGGTTTTCTGATGGAGGCGGTCATCATATTCGATGGCGATCCGGAATTCGACGGTACGGTTGTGGAAGACTGGGAGTTCCCAACGGTTACGGTACGTACCGCTACCATTGGCCATGCAGGCGTATCTGCGGCTCGCAATGCGGGAATTGGTATGGCCGCTGGGCAATGGGCGATGTTTGTGGATGCCGATGATGTATTGCCCGATCACGCCGTCGAGAGTCTGCTTGACTTCGCGCGGCGGCATCGTTGCGATGTGGTGATGGGCGCATATCGCAGCGTATTGGACGATGCGTCAAACGGCGAGGCGGAAGAGCATCATTATCTGACGGTCGACAAGGTTTTTAACGGGGAGGAACGTGACGGTTTTTGCCTGGACATGCTTCGCCCGCAAAAGGGAATAGCCTTGGCATGGGGCAAACTGTATGCTGCGCCAGTACTGCATGGAATCCAAGGATTCAACGAATTGCTAAGCCTTGGAGAAGACGCCGAATACGCATTTCGTGCCTGCATGGCGGCGAAACGCATCGGATATGTGGACTCAATGGCATATGAATACCGTAGGAATGCGGAATCCGCAGTCAGGACTTTCCGAACCGATTACGTGCAGCGCACGGTGGCAGGGATCAAGGCATTGAACGCCACGGTAGCTCGAATCGACCAGCCGGCATTGAGAAAACAGTGCGTTGAATGTCTTGACGATTATGCGCTGTTTCATCTGACCATCATCATGATCAACTACCTGTTCAATCCGAACGCGCCATGGAATCACGGCGAACGGAGAAAGCAATATCGACAGACCTTGAATCTGCCGATATTCCGCATGCCGCTACGCGGATACCATGGAGGGCGCTTCCCTCTGACCAGGCAAGCGGCGCTCTTCTCTATGAAATGGAATCTGTATTGCGCCAGTGCCGCGATAGCGTGGGTGCGCCATAGGCAATTCGGTGATTGAACCCATCAGGGTCCATCAAGTTCATAGGCAAACGGTATTCGGGAAGAAAGGAAACAACATGGCCGGTCATCCGCTCAACGTGGGAATCATCACCTACCATGCGGCCTACAATTATGGATCGGTGTTGCAGGCATACGCAACACAGACGAAGATTGCCAGCATGGGGCACCACGTCACCATGATCGACTACCGGTCCGAGGAAGGCGAGCGGTACTACCGTAATCTGTACTTCCGCGGGCAGGGACTCAAATCGACGCTTGCCGACATGACTATGCTTCCGGTGGCCGGTAAACGCAAATCGAGGATGGAACGCTTTGAACGGTTCATCCTCGAGCATATGCGGTTGAGTCAGAATCAGTACCATGAGCCGGAGGAACTTGGCGAATTGGCTGATGCGTTCGACGTGGCCGTCAGCGGCAGCGATCAGATCATCAACAAGCATTCCAATGAGCTGGAACATGTGGGTTGGAAGTATATGGATCCCTATCTGCTTGCATGGGCGCAGTGTAGGAAGATCTCCTATGCCTCCTCACCGGCCACCATGACCGATGAGGAACTCGATCGCATCGGTCCGGCACTTGCCCGATTCGATGCATTGTCTGCGCGGGAACGGTCCGCATGTGGCAAGCTGGAACGAGTAAGTGGAAAGCATGTGGAACATGTATGCGATCCGACGCTTCTGCTGACGTCCGATGAATGGCTGGAACATGTGCCTGCTGGCAAGACGATAGGGGAGACGCCCTATCTATTGTTCTATTCTCTGCTGCGCCCCAAGCGGGCGGTGGGCGTCTTCAATCAGTTGAAGGAGCTGTCCCAGCGTATCGGCATGCGTATTGCGGTGTTGACGCCGATGGCAGGCAATGTGCCGAACTGTGCGGAATTGATTAATGTGCTGGAAGCCGGTCCTGAGGAATTCCTCTCTCTGATGCGCTATGCTCAGGCGGTGCTTACCGATTCCTATCATGGAACGCTGTTCTCCATCAACTTCCATAAGACTTTCTGGGTTTACACCGAAGGTACGAAAGAGCATGAGCTGGGCACCCGTCGTGGACAGGTATTGCAGGAATTGGGATTGACGGATCGCATTATCACCGACTTCACTCAGATTCCGTCTGCTGAAGTGAAAAATGGAACTGCGATTGATTATTCGGCAGGCGCTGATGCGATTTTGCAGAGCATGCGAGACCGCTCGATTGCTTATCTGAAGAAAAGCGTTGCGCGCCAAGAAAACTGATGCCGAATGAGATGATTGGATTTCTGATCTGATATCAACCCTGACATTTTCCTCGGCATGAAATAAGTGAAGGCTCGGTTCCGCTGGCATGCGGACCGAGCCTTCACTTATTGGTGTGTGATTATTCCACTACAACAGTGAGCTGGAAGTAGCGGTTGTAGTTATTGGCGCTAGTCGCGAAGGTGCCTGCCTTATGGGCGTAAATGGTACCGTCGGCATCAACAGTGGCTACGGTATCATCTCCGCCGAGTTCCTTCCACAAGGGCAGCTGACGGGCGTTGCTTGGGAGGGCTGTGACGGACACGTGCTTTGACGAGCCGGCTGGAATGGTAATGGTGTATTCATTGTCGCCGGTTTTCGTCAGACCGTCGGCACTCGGAGTGAGTGAGTCAAGGGGGTCTGAGTCTGAAACGGAATCAGAACCTCCAACAGAGATCTTCTTCTGTGCGGTCAACACAGTGCCGTCGGTTCGAGTCGCCTTGACTGAGATAACAGTGTCGACGTAGTCGTGTCGGGACAGATCGTACTGAGCTTTGAGACCTACAGTACGGCCTGTGGTCGTTTTGGAAAACCCTTTGTTGATGAACATCAGCAGATTGGTGTCAGGAATGCTCCACTCCACGTTTGCGAAGCTGCTGCCATCCTTCTCACGGGCGGTGAGTTGGAATTGCTCGGAACCGATTACTTTGCCGCTCTCGGCGCCGGCGATGACGATATCATCATTGAAAGGATTTGGCGCGGCCGTTACAGTGACGGCGACCTTGGCGCTGACACCATCGGCCGTGGCTGTGATGGTGGCTGTACCTGCCTTAGCGGTAGTTAAAACACCAGTGCCCATCACGTTGACGACCGAGGAGTTGGATGATGTCCAGGACACCGTCTTGTTGGTGGCGTTCTCCGGCAGCACAGTAGCGTTCAACTGGATATTTTTTCCTGCTACGATGCTGAGCTTGCCATTGGACACACCGTCTCCGGTAATGGTTACGGAGCTGACCTTGTTGACGGAATTGTCTTCCACGGTAATATCTACCGAAGCAATCTTGGTGCCGACTTTGGCGCTTACCTTGGCGGCGCCCTTCTGCACGGCGTACACGGTGCCGGTGCCGGAGACCGCGACCGCAGCGCTATCGGACCACCAAGTCACCTTGTCGGAAGTGCTGGCTCCAACGAGGTTAAGCTCGGCGAGATGATGGGCCTGCATGGTGAGCTTGCCGTTCTCCACACCCTTTCCGGTGATGTAGAACTCGTTGCCATCGGGGATGCTTCCATCCTCGTTGACCTTGTTGATGCTCCAAGTCACGCCGATGCTCTTGGTCTTGTCGGCGGTGGTCTTGCGGTCCGTGGTCGGGTCCCATGTGGTCCTGCCGCTGGCGTCGACCTTGATCAGACGGAACGTCATGGCGTGGTTTCTGTCCACCTTGGCGGTGCCGGTGTAGATGCTGCCGCTCTGGGCGAGCCTGACGCCGCCCGCGCGGTTCCAGATCTTGCCCTTGCCCTGGCCCCAGTCGCCCACGGCGTACAGGGTCTCGCCGGCCTTGAGGTCGGCGGCGGCGTTGATCGTGATGCCCACGGTCTTGCCGGCGTTCTCGTCCCACTTGAGGCTGACGGTCTTGGACGAGTCGGCGGTGGCCTTCATGTCGCCGATCTTATCCCACTCGGTCTTGCCGTCGGCGGTGACCTTCACGAGGCGGGCGGTCACGGAGTGGCCCTTGGCGACGGTCGTGGTGCCGGTGTAGGAGCCGTCGGCGCCGGCGAGCCTGACGCCGCCCGCGCGGTTCCAGATCTTGCCCTTGCCCTGGCCCCAGTCGCCCACGGCGTACAGGGTCTCGCCGGCCTTGAGGTCGGCGGCGGCGTCGAACGTGATCTGCACGGTGGTCTGGGGTTCCTCGACCGTGACCTCGACGCTGGCGCTCTTGCCGCCCGCGGTCGCGGTGATCGTGGCCTTGCCGGCCTTCACGCCCGTCACCTTGCCGGCCTTGTCGACCGTGGCCACGGCCGTGTCGCCGGACTTCCACGCCACGGTCCTGTCGGTCGCGTTGCCCGGGCTGACCGTGGCGGCCAGCTGTAGCGACGCGTTCCTCCTGACCGTGGCCTTGCCGTCCTTCACGCCCGGACCGGAGATGGACACCGACGTGACCGGAACATCGGTCGGGCAGTCAAGCGCGGGCAGGGCGGCGGTGGCGCCGTCCCACTTCACGATGCCGCCGTCATATGCGATGCCCGGCTCGCGGGAACCCGGGTACTGGTTGGAGCCGCCGTCGTTGAAGATCACCTTCGCGCCCTTGGCGAGATCGTCCGGCACCGCGTACCTGTACGCGTTCGCCTGCCGGCAGCCGTCCGATGCCGTCGTGGCGGTCATCTTCACGCCGGGCCAGGCCGCGTTGTTCGCCGCGGTCGCGCCGTCGCCGGTGTACACGTACGCGTACAGGTCGCCCCAGCCCGAAGGCTTGGTCGCGTAGATCGTGTTCTTCCCGACCGGATCCAGCGGAGGGACGCCGGTCACCGTGACGGTGATCGAGGCGGACTTGCCTCCGGACTTCGCGGTGATCTTGGCAGTACCCGCCTTCACCGGAGTGACCGTGCCGTCAGATGCGACCTTCGCAACGGCTTCGTTGGAGGAGGACCAGGAAACATTCACGCCAGCCGGATCGGTGGTGGCGGTGAGCTTGATGGTCTTTGCGCCATTGGTGAGGTCGGTAGTGAAGTCCTTCTGGTTGATCTTCACGGAGTTCACGGTAACAACGGCGCAGCTACGAGCCGTCCATGTGCCGGAAGCGGTGGTATCGCCGTTCCAAGCGTAGGTGCCGTCAATGGACAGGCCAGCCGCATCCTCGCCTTCGGCGGTATCGGCAGGATACTTCAGCGTGTTGGTGGCATTGCCATCGTTGAAGATGATGCGGACGTTCTCGTCGAATCCGTCAGGGATTTCGTACTTGTATTCGCCATCCTTGCCGCAGCTGTCTCCTGCGGAGACCTTCGTCATTGCCACGCCGGGCCACTTTGCGTTCTGCTTGAGCGTTGCCGCGCTCGAATCGTCCACGTACACGTAGGCGTACAGGTTCGACCAGTTGCTCGGCTTCTTGGCGTAGGCGATGCTGACGGCTGCCGGATCCTTCTTGGTGAAGGTGTATTCGGCGGAGACGGTCTTGCCGTCCTTATCGGTGCCCTGCAATTTCAGGGTGATGATGCCGTTGACCGCGGTCTTAGCGCCGATGGCGATGGTGTCGCCATCCTGGTAGGAACCGGAGCTGCCTTCGGACGTGGTGTAGGAGGCGCTCGTCACGTTGGAGGCGTGCAGCGTCACCTTAGTGGTGTCGGTCTTGAAGGAACCGCCGGTCGGGTTAGCGGAGACGCTGGCAAGATTGCTGTTGTAGAACACGCTGATCTTGCCACCCTTGGCGGTGCCGGAGGTGATCTTGCCACCGGAGACGGTCAGCGTTCCGCCATTCACCTGGTCGGTGTAGGTGCCGTCATCCAGCGTGGTCTCGGTGCCAGCCAGCGACTTATCGCCATTCATGTTCACCACGGTCACGCCATCGGAATCGGCGTTGCCGTCCTTGATGTAACGTTCGACCATCAGGCAGGAATTGTCACCGCAGTTGCGCATGTATTCCTTGGCTTTGGCATTGTTCATCTTGTTGCGGAAGTGATTCACCGCTACAACCTGCGAATCCTTCCAAGAGTCGGAGCCGGCATCGCCGAGCTGGCTCTTCTCCGCGAACTGCGGCTGGTTGCCGCCGGAGCCGACAGGTCGATCGAAGTACAGCGGCATGGTCTGGGAGCGGGAGCCGATTACGCCCCACCCCATAGTCATTTCCCATTCGCTCATCTTCATGGACGCGCCATAATCGTCGGGCTTGTTGGAATAGTTATCGTGCGATTCCACCCAGGAAACGAGATTGTTGCCACCTGCGGCGTTGTCCCAATTGTTGAGGTTGCCAGCATTCAGATTCTTCGAGCTTAACGCGCCGCGGAGCTTGACACCGTAGTAGGAAGCGGTCACACCGCCGCCATGACGGCTGTTGTTGGCGAACAGCTTGGCGTAATCGGCATCATGGGAAATGGAATCCTGCAGCACCTCGCCGTACTGGAATTGGGCGCCGTTGTTCAACACGATATTCCAATACTGGGAGCCGTCATATTCGTTTGGCAGCTCGATATGCTTGGCCGCGTCGAAACGGAAGCCATCCACGCCGTCGTTCACCGCCTGCACGAGGTAATCATGCATCATGTTGGCGGTCTCGGTCTTCGAGGTGTTGATGTCGTACAAGCTGAGCAGCTTGCAGTGTGTCACCTGGTAACGGTTGTTGTAGTCCTGTACGTCGCCGTCGTTGCAGTCGTGATGGTACAGGTCGGACTTCTTCCAACGATCCGCGATGGCATTCCAGGTGGCGGTCATATGGTTGGCGACCACGTCCACGATGATGCGCACGCCGTACTTGTGTGCGGTGGCGCACAGGCTCTTCAGATCGGATTCGGAACCCATCACCCAGTTGCCGATGGTGGTGTCGGTCGGCTGGTACACGTAGTACCAGTTCTCGGTGAAGATCTTGCCCTTATTACCGGTGTGGATGGCGGAGATCGGCTCGGTCTGCACGGAGGTGTAGCCGGCTGCCGCGATTTCCGGAATGTGCTGTTCGATCGTCTTGAACGACCATTCCCACGCATGCAGCGTGGCGCCTTCGCTCATCTGCTCCGCCAGACCGTACTTGGCACGTGCGGCCTGGAACGTGGAGTTCTCCACGGTATCGGCGTAGCTGTCGCGGTTCGTGGCGGCCTGTGCCGCCGAAGTGGTGACGGTGACGCCGCCGATGGCGGTGGCTACTGCGGCCACGCTTACGGCAAGCTTCTTCCAAATGGTGTTCTTCTTGTGATACGCACGGATTTTCTCATGCGTCGGGGCATGCCAGTGTGTCGAAGAATGCATATCTTCTCTGCCGTCTGGCTGATTACCTCTAGCCTTCATCGGCCCTCCCTGATATAGGGATGCAGTCGCAGCGATGGAAGTTGCTGGGAAGCCGCTTCCTTCCGTGGCTGTGTTCCCTGTTGGGGCGTGCAGCACGGCGCTGTGTCTGATCCTATCTCCCTTGATAACGTTCGCGTGATATACGCGTTATCAAGAATATCATATTTTTCAACGTTTGATGATGGTGGTATGCATGCGATTTCATCTGGTTTGTCTAATTCTGAATCCGCTGTAGTCCTTGCGGTTATTGGTCTATGTGCCGCGCTTCTGCCGGAAGGTGTCGGTTTATGGACGGTGCGGTTGATGGAACGATGAAAACGTTGGCGTTTGTCGTGATTTGTGTAGCGTATGTGAAATCAATGCGTTGTGGAAGAGAACGTTATCAATGGCAGTTCGGTCAAGTATTTTTGCAGAAATGTCTGTTATTAAAAGAATGCGCTTATGGAGTGGTATTTAAAAAGTATTATGCGTGTAAAACAGAATTCGTTGTTGGTAATGAGAGTTGCTTTACCAGCAAAACCTGTTGTTAAATAGTGAAGAAAACGCAACTCAATTGTATATGCAATCAAGTTGCAGTGTTGGTGCATGGCGCCATAGATATTGGCAAAGAAAAGGAAAAATATGGCATTGCTTCAGGGATTTGAGGAAATCAACATGTCCGTTCCAACGGGAAAGGCCGTGATGACGGTTACTGAATCCGTCGCACGTTTCAATAAGGCCACTGCAGCGGATCTTGGCTACCCCGCATATGTCAAGATTCTTATCAACGACAAGACCCGCCAGATTGCCGTGCAGGCCTGTAACGCGAAAAGCGCCAACGCAGTGAAGTTCAGCAAGCCGGAAGGCAAGCAGACCGCCTCTGTGAATATTAAGGAAGCGGTGGTGCTTGAAGCCCTGCATAAGTACTTCGAACTTCCGCAGGCTTCCGAGGGCGAGGTTGCGTACAAGTCCGTTGCCGGCACGATTCACGTCGAGGAAAAGGTCATCATCTTCGACATTGATGCGGCGACCTCCGGAACCATGAAGAAGCGTGGCCGCAAGAAGAACGCTTGATTTTTTTCCGATGAATGCCCTCAAGCCGTGAATGGTTTGAGGGCATTGTTACACTTTTGAGCGAGGAAAATAAGAAGGGACTGCTGTGGCTGAAGAGAATGAGAATCAGGAAAGTGGGCAAGGCATCTCGGATGGTAGCAGACCTTCGGGGATTACTTTCGCGGATATAGTTGTGATTATCCGTAAACATATCGCTACGGCAGCGATTTGTTTTGCGGTGATTGTCGGTGTTGCCGGTGCGTATGCTTTTCTCGCGGCACCTCAATATTCTGCAACGGCACAGGTGATTGCCACCTATAACGCTGCGCAGGATGGCGGTAATTCTGACGACATTACGCAGCAGAATACTGGCGGAACCTACGTATCCAATCAAATCAAATCATATCCGACGCTTGCCACTACCGAAACGGTGCTGAAGCCGGTTATCTCCCAGCTCGGTCTTGACGTTTCCGTAAAGGATTTGAGCAATCAGCTTACCGTGTCGAATCCTTCCAATACCGCGTTTGTGAATATCACTGCCACTGCCGGTGACGCCAAACAGTCGGCAACCATAGCTAATGCCGTCGCGGATTCCCTTCGTACTATCGTCGAGCATGACCTATATGCCAAAGGCGCTGCTGCGCCCATTAAATTGACAGTGGTCCAGCGTGCCGCCACGCCTCAGGAACCGAGTGCCCCGAATAAGAAGCTATGCATCGCGGCCGGCGTAGTCCTTGGTCTGATTGTCGGTATCATTGCCGCTCTGTTGAAGGACCTATTGCGCACCAAGGTCGAGGAAGCCTCCGACGTGCGGGGCATCGTCCATGCCTCCGCGCTCGGCTCCATACCGAAGAACGAGGCTTTGGAAGGCACGCGTCCTGTCATCATCACCGAACCCAATGGCTCGGTAACCGAGGAATACCGACGTATCCGTACGAACATCAAATTCCTGGAAGTCAACAAGACGCCCGGTTATGGCCAGCTTCTGGTCATCTCCTCCACGTCGCCCAGCGAAGGCAAAACCACCACGGCCGTCAATACTGCTGCCGTACTTGCCGAGAACGGCGCGAAGGTGCTGCTTATCGACGCCGATCTGCGCCACCCATCCGTGGCCCACCATCTGGGCATCGAGGGCAACGTCGGTTTGGCACATGTGCTGTCCGGGCAGATGGCGCCGGTCGATGTGGTGCAGAATTACTGGAAGCCCAACCTGCATATCCTCCCGGCGGGCAAACGCCCGGCCAATGCCAGCCTGCTGCTGAATTCCGACATGATGAAAATGCTGGTCGACCAGGCGCTGCTGCAATACGATTACGTGATCATCGATACCGCGCCGCTCACCGTTTCCAACGATGCCATCGTATTCGGCAGTTGGACCAGCGGTATTATTCTCGTTACCGCCCGAGGCTTGTGCCGAAAGAAGAATCTTGAGGAGGTCGCGGATTCGCTGCGTACCGCCAAGGTGCCGGTGCTGGGCTTCGTGTTCAACTTCGCCAATCCGAAGAAAAGCCACAATGAGGCCTATTATTACTACTATGAGGATGGGGCGAAGCGCAGTGCTGCAAGGCGAGGCAGAAAACACTGATTTGCTTTAAGACATGCGGAATCATTGGGGCGGTGCCTTACTTGGGGTGCCGCCCTTTGCATATTCGATAGGGAAGTTGCCAAGAGCCGACGGCGAATGTTGCGATATGTGAAAAGAAATGATGGGGCATGGGGATGCCGTTCCTCGTTCGACTAAACTAACCGACGGAATATGCCTGAGGGCAGGATGAGAACAGAACGTAAGGCAGTACATGGACGAGCAGAAATTCACGGGGGAGCCTCTGAATCTCAGTTTTCCGGCGGTACAGAATCAGCAGAAGACGGACAAGCAGGGCGAACGGGTTGAATCGCCCGTGGTGTCGGGTGATATTGTCGACAGCTCTTGGGATTTCGAGCCGCTTACCTTTCCGGATTTTGCGGCGGAAGCGGAGAAGGGGCCGCGTCATGCCGCTCCGAAGCGCAATATTCTGAGTGCTCTTGGTGCGGATACCACGGGTGCATCCGATGCGAACGAACCCGAAAGCCGCGATACCGATGAGGAACCCGATTCGCAGGGGAATGCCACCGTGTTCCTGCCGGAAACGGCATCTTCGGAAGGGACGCATCCCCTTGATCACATGCCCGCAACGCCGGTGACCGTGGAACAGCAGCCGGATCAAGCGCAAGTCTTCGGCGGTGAGCAGACCGTCACATTGCCGCCAGTGGTCGGTGGCGCCGAGGAGTTGGACAATGTGAGCGAATCGGAGGATTCCGGTTCGGGTTCAAGGCGTTCCGCATCCGGTAAGCGTGCCGGAACGCGCAGAAGGAACACCATCATCACCATCGTGGTGCTGGCGATCGTGTTGGTGGTAGGAATCGGCGGCTTCGTGCTGTGGAAGGGCGGCCAGTCCGGGAAACACGATGATGCCGTGGCAGCCTGCTCCGAGGCATCAGAACAGTATGGCAAGGCGAAGAAGGCGTTGAACGCGGCATTGAAGAGTGCCGAAAGCGCCCAGTCGATCACCGCGTCGCAAGTCACGGACGCCACGACCATAGAGCAGCTGAAGCAGCAGGTGAACAACGCCGGGCATTACGGCGAAGCGCAAAGCTGTGCCGCAAGCCGTTCGCTGACCGAACTGAAGAACGGCACCAAGAGCATGGAAACGCAGACCACCGATATGAACAGGAGCGCCGAGGCGATCCGCAAGGCGGTTTCCGCAGTGAACATCAGCAAGACGGCCATGGGCTTCAATTCGCTTAAGGATGCGGTCGCCACCGCCCAAGATCTGATGGACAACAGCAAGGGCGCGGTGAGTGACGAATCCACACGTAGTGCATTGCAAGAAGCGATTGACGCCGCGAATGCCCTGATTTCGAAGAACAGTACGGATGATGCCGCTATTACCAGTGCTCTTTCCGCACTGAGATCGGCAAGCGATAAGGTGGAGAATTCCATGAGCGCTGCGACATCGCAGAGCGCTAGCGGAAACGACGGCACGTACGGCTATGGCACTTACGGCAACACTTACGGCTACAACACCGATGGCTACAACGGGTATGACAACGGCACATACAACGACGGCCAGAATCAGAACAACACCAATACCGGCGGGCAACAGAACACCGGTGGCAACGATTCCGACTCCAAGCCCGATTCCGCCGGCGCCGGTGGAGAAAATGCCGGAAGCAATGGCAGCGCCAATAGCAGCCAGAACGGCACCGGCACAGGCAGCAGCTCGGGGAATGGGAACACTGCCGGCAGCACTCAGAGCACCGGCAATGGCCAGTGAGCTGAATAACCGGCAGGACGTTCAAGCAGCCGGAAAGTAACGGCTATTCCCGGCAAACGCATTGCGCCCTGTGCGCCGGCAACATCCGGCGCACAGGGCGCAATGCGTAACAAAGACTGAATCAGCGCTTGCCGCCGTACAGATCGCGGTCGATCACTTCGGCGAACACACGGTTCACCGCTGGGCGCACGACCTTCAGACTCGGTGTCAGGCACTTGTTCTCCTGCGTGAGCTGGGTGTCAAGCACCACGAACTTGCGCACCGATTCCGCGCGGGAGACTGTGCTATTCGCCGCATCCACGTAGTGCTGGATTTCATCATGCACCGCGGCGTTCAATGCCAGGCGATCCAGCGGGGTGTCGGCGGAAAGATCATGCTTCGGCAGCCACTGCGCCAACGTCTCCGGGTCGAGCGTGATCAATGCGCCGATGAACGGCCGCTGGTCGCCGACTACCACGGCATGCTCCACGATCGGGCATTTGCTGATTTCCTCCTCCAACGGGATGGGGGAGACGTTCTTGCCGCCTGCGGTGATGATGATGTCTTTCTTACGCCCGGTGATGCTGATGCGGCCGGCGTCGTCGATGCTTGCCAGATCGCCGGTGCGCAGCCAGCCGTCCTCGGTGAACACTTCGGCGGTCTTCTCCGGCAGATTATGGTAGCCGCGGAACACGTTCGGCCCCTTGACCTGCAGCTCGCCGTCCTCGCTGATACGTACGGATGAGCCGGGGGCAGGCTGGCCGACTGTGCCAATCACATTGTCGTTGACACGGGTTGCTGCGAACGGCGCCGCGGTTTCCGTCATGCCGTAGCCTTGGATCATCGGCAGGCCGATGCCGGTGTAGAAGTGCGCCAAGTCGAGGGAGAGAGGCGCGCCGCCGCAAGCCACATAGCGGATGTTCGGGCCCAGTGCACTACGCACGGTGCGGTATACGAGCGCCTCGTACTTGGCATGTTCGGCGATCTCGCCAATGGTGTGCGATTCGCCGGCCTGCTCCTTGCGGCTCCACGTGCGTGCAGCCTCGGCGGCTTTCAGGAACAGGCGCCCCTTGAAGCCCATGCCGGCCTTATGCGAGGCGGCGTTATATACCTTTTCGAACACGCGTGGAACGCCCAGCAGGTAGGTCGGGCCGAAGCTGCGCAGATCGGGCAGCAGCGACTTCGTGTCCGGCAGGTAGCCGACCACACCGTCATCGGAGGCGATGGAAGCGTACTGGATGAACCGGGCGAAACAGTGCGCCAACGGCAGGAACAGCAGCAGACGTGGATGATCGTCGAGGACTATCTCGTGCAGCGCCTGGCTGGCGGAGATCGTGATGCTCACGAAGTTGCGGTGCGTGAGCTCAACGCCTTTTGGCAGGCCGGTGGAGCCGGAGGTGTACACGATGGTCGCCAGATCGTCGACATGCACGGAGGCGGTGCGTTCGCCCAGTTCCTCGTCGGACACCGCCACGCCGAGCCCTTCCAGCGCGCCCAGCGCGTTGCCGTCGATCATGAGGATCTGACGCAGACTCGGGCAGTTGTCTTTGACGGAATCGAGACGGTCATAACGTTCGCGGTTGTCGGCGATGGCAAGTTTGACCGCGGAATCGTTCATGATGCGCTGCGCCTGGGAAGCGGAATCGGTGTCGTAGATCGGTACGCTCACCGCGCCCACCGCAGCCAGCGCGAAGTCGAGAATGCCCCATTCAAGACGGGTGGAGGAGAATAGCGTCACCGCATCGCCTTTGGCGATGCCCAGCGCGATCAGGCCCTTCGCGGCGGAGACGACGGATGCATGGAATTCGCCGGCGGTGATGTCCTGCCAGCGCCCGGGGCCGAGCTTTTTCGATGCGATCACCGTGTCTGTTCCGGTGCGTTCGATGCGCCGGGTGAGCAGGGAATAGATGATCTGGTCGTCGTCCAATTCGATGGATGCGCCGGGAGTGGTGTATTCGGAGAGCATAGATATCCGCACTTTCTTTGTGTCTCAGGCGATTTTGCCGCGCTTCCTTTCAGGTTACGCTTGCGTAGGTTGCGACACGTTGTGAAGCGCTCCAAAAACCGCGCTGATGTTTTGTCGGGTGCGAAATGGACGGGGGCGGGGAACATGGATTGCATCAGTACGGTGGGCAGGCCGCCGTAACACAATAGTGCCTTTGCACATTACAATGTGGTCGTAATGCGTGCCGGGGGCGTCACTTCCCCTAGCATGAGGTGGACAGCCATTGTAAAGAATCGAAGGGAAACGATTGTGGCCGAGAACCGTAACGAACTGAACAAGAATCTTGCCCAGATGCTCAAGGGCGGCGTGATCATGGACGTCACGACCCCGGAGCAGGCGCATATCGCCGAAGACGCCGGTGCCTGCGCGGTTATGGCGCTGGAGCGCATTCCCGCCGACATCCGTGCGGCCGGTGGCGTGAGCCGTATGAGTGACCCGGCAATGATCCGCGGCATCCAGGAGGCCGTGTCCATTCCGGTGATGGCCAAGGTGCGTATCGGTCATATTGCCGAAGCCCGCATCCTGCAGGCCATTGACATCGATTACATCGACGAGTCCGAGGTGCTGAGCCCGGCTGACGACGTGTACCACATCGACAAGAACCAGTTCGACGTGCCGTTCGTGTGCGGCGCCAAGAACCTGGGCGAGGCTCTGCGTCGTATCGCCGAAGGCGCCGCGATGATCCGTACCAAGGGTGAACCGGGCACCGGCGACGTGATTCAGGCCGTGCGCCACATGCGCACCATGAACAAGCAGATCCACGAGCTCGTCTCCCTGCGCGACGACGAAGTGTACGAGGCAGCCAAGCAGCTGGCCGTTCCGTACGATCTGGCCAAGTACGTGCACGACAACGGCCGCCTGCCTGTGGTGAACTTTGCCGCCGGCGGCGTGGCCACCCCGGCCGATGCCGCCCTGATGATGGAACTCGGCGCCGAAGGCGTGTTCGTTGGCTCCGGCATCTTCAAGTCCGGCGATCCGGCCAAGCGCGCCGCCGCCATCGTCAAGGCGACCGCCAACTGGCAGGACGCCGATCTGCTGGCCGAACTGTCCGCCAACCTGGGTGAGGCCATGGTCGGCATCAACGAGGACGAGATCGAAACCATCATGGCCGCTCGCGGCGAGTGATCCGTCGCCCAATAGCCATTTCTGCAAGAACGGGCAGCGGAGACGCTGCCCGCTTGCATACGAAGCGAGAGTGGGGAAGCCCTTATGGTCGTAGCTGTTGAATACATTTCCAAAGAAGAATCCGAAGATGTGGAATCCGTCAAGCATGGCGTGACCGGCATTCTTGCGGTGCAGGGGGCGTTCGCCGAGCATGCCGCCATGCTCGATAAGCTCGGGGCGCCGTGGAAGCTGTTGCGCGCCGCCGAGGATTTCGACGAATCCATCGACCGGGTGATCCTGCCCGGCGGCGAAAGCACCACGCAGGGCAAGCTGCTGCATTCCACCGGTCTGTTCGAACCGATCGCCAGGCATATCGCCGCAGGCAAGCCGACATTCGGTACCTGCGCCGGCATGATTCTGCTGGCAAAGAAACTCGACAACGACAGTAATGTGTATTTCGGTGCTCTTGATGCGGTGGTGCGCCGCAATGCGTATGGACGGCAGCTGGGCTCCTTCGCAGCCACCGCCGATTTCGGCGACATCAAGGATTTCCCTCTGGTGTTCATCCGCGGGCCGTTCGTGGTGTCCGTCGGTTCCGAGGCGACTGTTGAGACCGAGATCGACGGTAATGTGGTCGGTCTGCGGCAAGGCAGGATCCTCGCCACGGCGTTCCATCCGGAACTTACCGAGGATACCCGCATCCACGAGCTGTTCCTCAGCTTGTAAGATGCTTGTGAATCCGGGAACGGATTCTTTTGTGCGTGCCGCCCGTCTTCATTACAGTGAAGACGGGCGGCATGCATTTCCCTGCCGAAACGGCTGTCGACTGCCGTATGGTCGTCGATATGACAGAAACGGGTAGATATGTTCGATAAGCGGTTGCTCCGACTGGCTCCAGGCGTCACTAGGCTGATCGTCGGTAAGGTCATCTGTCAGTGGATCGGTCTGCTGGCCAATGTGGTGTTTATGATCACGGTGGTGGCCCTGTTCGGCGATGTGCTTGCTCCATGGCTGCAAGGCTCCGATAATCCGCCATTCGTTTGGATTCTGACGATCTGCGTGGTAACGCGCTATATCGCCACCGTGGTTGCCTCGCATTTGGGCAGCGAAGCCTCCGAGCGGGTCAAACTTGCGTTACGCAGCAAGCTGTATCGCAAGATGCTGGCACTTGGACCGTCGTACTCCACGCGGGTGAGCACGTCGGATGTCGTGCAATCCGCGGGCGAGGGCGTGGAGCAGATACAAAGCTTCTTCGAACTGTTCCTGCCGCAGTTGTGCTATGCGATTGTGGCTCCGATCACCTTGTTCGCGGTGGTGGCCCCGCTGAATATGCCTACCGCGCTGACCTTGCTGATCTGCGCGCCGCTTATCGTGCTTATCGTCGGCATGGTGGCGATGAGTGCGTCGAAGGCGTTCAAACGGTATTGGGGCGGGTATACCGATATGGGCGCCGCTTTTCTTGATGATCTTCAGGGTCTGGAAACATTGAAGGCCTTTGACGCCGATGCTCGAGCGTCGCGTGATCTGAACGAGAAAGCCGAACGGTTCCGTGTGATGACCATGAAGGTGTTGCAGATCCAGCTGCGTTCATTGGCCGCGATGGATCTGGTGGCTTATGGCGGTACGGCAGTCGGCATAGGCGTGGCCCTGTGGCAGTTTGCCACGACCAAGACGCTGAGTGTGGCCTCGGTGGTGCTTATCGTGCTGTTGTCGGCCGAATTCTTTATCCCCCTACGGCAGCTGGGGTCGTATTTCCATGTGGCGATGAACGGCATGACCTCAAGCAAGCGCATCTTCGCGTTGCTTGACGCGCCCGAGCCCGAACGAGGGGAGGGCACGCTTGCCGGCGTGGGCAAGTCGATTGTCGCCATCGCCTTCGACTCCGTAAGCTATGCCTACGATTCCGGGGATCGGGAGAAACCGGCGCTCGACGATGCCTCGTTCTATGCCGCTCCCGGCCAGCTTACCGCCATTGTTGGTGTTTCAGGGTCGGGCAAGTCCACGGCCGCCGCTTTGCTGGCCGGCATACGTTCCGGGTATTCCGGGTCGATCATCGTCAACGGCACCGAACTTTCGGGGCTTTCCCCAAGTACGTTGTCCCGCACGGTTACGCTGGTCGGTGCCCGAAGCCATTTGTTTGCGGGCACATTGCGCGAGAATCTGCTGATGGCCAATCCGAAGGCCGATGAGAAGGCCATGTGGAACGCGCTGATCGAAGCGCGTATCGCCGGTTTTATCCACGGCCAGCCCGGCGAACTCGACATGGTCATCGAGCCTGATGCGGCGAATCTTTCCGGTGGGCAACGCCAGCGCATCGCCATAGCGCGTGCGTTGCTGCACGATAGCCCGGTGTATGTGTTCGACGAGGCGACCAGCAGCGTGGACGTGGAAAGCGAGAATCTGATTCTGCATACCATTCACGATCTGGCACATCGTAAGCATCGGACGGTGATTATGATCACGCATCGTATGGCCAACGCCGAGCGTGCCGATCATGTGGTGGTGCTTGACCATGGTCATGCCGTGCAAACCGGCTCGCATGTTGGCCTGATGGCGATTGGCGGTGCATACGCGAAACTGTATGACGCGCAGCGCGATGTGGAACGGTTTGCGGACGTGAGCTCGGGCGGTGGCGATTCCGCCTTCGCCTTCTCGGATTTCTCCACAGCCGGTTCCGCCGTGAAAACCTCCGACGGCGACCGGAGCTGTGGGCAGAGTACCGATTCGCGGAAATACTCCACGTCACAGGTTGTGGGCCGTCTGCTGCATGAAGCGAAGCCGCTCGCCGGGCTTATGACCGCGGCGTCGCTGGCCGGCACCGTTGGGCATCTGGCGGCGACTTTCCTGCCGGTATTCGCTGTTATGACACTGTTCGCGCTGTCGGGCAAACCGGTGTGGGGCATGTCCGCGGCAATGGCTGCGGCGCTGATGGCGTCATGCGCGGTGGTCCGCGGCGCGCTCAGGTATGTCGAGCAGTATCTCAACCACAATGTCGCCTTCCGACTGCTTGCGCTGTTCCGGTCCAAAGCGTTCGAAACGTTGCGGCGTCTGGCGCCGGCAAAGCTCGCCGGCCATGGCAAGGGCGATCTGATCGCCATGGTCACCACGGATGTGGAGCTGCTGGAGATTTTCTTCGCCCACACCATTTCGCCCGTGGTGATTGCGGTGGCGACTACGGTGGTGACGGCGTTGGCCGCATTGACGTTGAACCCGTGGATGGCGTTGCTGCTGCTTGGCGCGCATCTGGTCATCGGCGTTATCGTGCCGAGGGTCTTTGCCGTGAGCGTCCGTCAGCTGGGCCCTGGCATTCGTGGACGGGCAAGCGATCTTGACGAGGCGATGATGGACGATATGCGTGGACTTGGCGAGATCATCGGCTTCGGGTGTGGCGAGGAACGGGTTGCGCGTATCGAGGACCGCACCAAGCGGCTTTGGTATGAACGTGCGAAACTGAGCAGGCGTAACGGTCTGTTTTCAGGCATCGGCGGCATTCTAGTCATGCTGTTCACCTTGGCCGGAGCCGCAGTGGCGCTCGGTGTGATCGGGCAAGGCGGCGGGGTCGCACAGCTGATGACGGCGTTTGTGCTTATCGTCAGCTCCTTTGCTCCTACGCTGGCACTTGCCGCATTGCCGGCGAACCTCAGCCAGACCTTCGCCTCCGCACGGCGGCTGTTCTCGCTGATGGACGAGGCGCCGGCCGTGCAGGAGACCGGCCATGGCAAGCCTCGCTACAAAGGCATGGCAGTGGACCATGTCACCTTCTCGTATGCATCCGATGCCAAACCGGTGCTCGACGACTTCTCCCTCACCGTGCCGAAACATGGCGTTTTGGGCGTGCAGGGGCCTTCAGGCAGGGGCAAGTCGACGATGGTCAAACTGTTGATGCGCTACTGGGATCCGCAATCCGGAGAGGTGCGCATGTCCAATGAGCCGTTGGGGAAGATCGACGCCCACCATCGCCGCAGGGTGCAGGCGCTGATGGGGCAGGAAACGCACCTGTTCGATGGGACGATCCGTGACAATCTGCTGCTGGCGATTGCGGATACCGGCTCGCTGACGGGCGTGGTTTCCGGCGATTCGGCGCAGGTGGGTCATGATGGCGCTCGTGAGCAGTGTTTGCGTGACGCATGTCGTAAGGCCTCCGTGCTCGATTTCATCGACTCGTTGCCGGAAGGGTTTGACACTCCGGTGGGCGAGTTGGGCGATCGTCTGTCCGAAGGCGAACGTCAGCGCATCGGATTGGCACGTGTATTCCTGCGCAAGGCGGATCTGGTGTTGTTTGATGAGCCCACCAGCAGGCTTGACGCGTTGAACGAGGCGATTATTCTTCGTTCCATCGATGCGCTCGCCCACGAGGAACATCATGATCGTGATCGGTCCGGGCGTGGCCGCGGGTATGGGGGTAAAGCGGTGGTGCTGGTGTCTCATCGGGCCAGTGCCATGCGGATCGCCGACCAGGTGGTCAGCATGTGATGGCTGCCGACGCACAGCACGATGCGTGAGTCTGTCGATCGCCTGTAATCGTGGCGCAATGTGCCGGTTCGTTCGATGCGAACCGGCACATTGCGTAGGGGCTTAGATGTGGGCCCATGCCGTTTGACAGCTGGTGGTACAACTGTGTATCATTGGCGGTTGATACACAGTTGTACCACTTGGGCGCAATGAGATTGCAAAGGAACGGACTCATGGCACATCGCAGAACTTTCCATTGGCCATCGCTACTGACCGAATCAGGACGAGGCATCGCATTCGGAGGAGACTACAACCCCGACCAATGGCCGGAAGACGTGTGGGACGACGACATCCGGCTCATGAAGCAGGCCGGCGTCAACACCGTCGCCCTCGCCATCTTCAGCTGGGACCGCATCCAGCCGGAAAAGCACCGCTGGGAATTCGGCTGGCTCGACTGCATCATCGACAAGCTTGGCAAGGCCGGTATCGCCGTCGATCTGGCCTCCGCCACGGCCACAGCCCCGCTGTGGCTGTACGAGCAGCACCCCGAGGTCCTGCCGCACGACAAGTACGGGCACCCCATCAATGCCGGGTCACGCCAGTCGTGGAGCCCCACCAGCCCGGTATTCAAGGAATATGCGCTCACGCTGTGCCGCAAGCTTGCCGAACGCTACGGCACCAACCCCTATGTCACCGCATGGCATATGGGCAACGAATACGGCTGGAACAACCGCTACGATTACTGCGACAACGCGCTCCACGCCTTCCGCGCCTGGTGCGAGCGCAAATACGGCACCATCGAAGCGCTCAACGCCGCCTGGGGCACCACGTTCTGGGGGCAGGAGATGAACGGCTTCGACGAGGTGCTCATCCCGCGTTTCATGGGCGCCGACTCCATGGTGAACCCTGGTCAGAAACTGGATTTCGAACGGTTCGGCAACGATATGCTGCTCGACTTCTACCGGGCCGAACGCGATGCCATCGCCGAGATCTGCCCCGATAAGCCGTTCACCACCAATTTCATGGTCTCCACCGACCAGTGCTGCATGGACTATGCCGATTGGGCGAACGAGGTCGATTTCGTGTCCAACGACCACTACTTCCATGAAGGCGAATCGCATATCGACGAGCTGTTCTGCTCTGACGCGCTGATGGACTCCCTGGCGTTGGGCAGGCCATGGTATGTGATGGAGCATTCCACGTCGGCAGTGCAGTGGAAGGACCTCAACATCCGCAAGCGTAAAGGCGAGACCGTACGCGATTCCGTGGCGCATGTGGCCATGGGCGCGGACGCCATCAACTTCTTCCAGTGGCGGGCCTCCGCGTTCGGCGCCGAATCCTTCCACTCCGCAATGGTGCCGCACGCCGGCGAGCATACGAAACTGTACCGCAGCGTATGCGAGCTGGGCGCCGCGCTTAAAACGCTGGGCGATGCGGGCGTGCAGGGCAGCGAACTGGTGCGTTCCGATACGGCGATCCTGTTCAGCGCCGAATCCGAATGGGCTACGCGCAGCGAAACACTGCCGAGCAAGAAGCTCAACCATTGGCATGATGTGCGCGACTGGTATCGTGCCTATCTCGACGCCGGGACGCGCGCCGATATCGTCCCGTTGAAATACGACTGGAGCGGCTATGCGACGGTGGTGTTGCCGACGGTGCTGATGCTCAGCGCCGCCGATACCGCGCGCCTGGAACGTTTCGTCCGTGACGGCGGCACGGTGGTGGTCGGCTATGCAAGCGGCCTGATCGATGAGAACTTCCATACGTGGCTCGGCGGATACCCGGGTGCCGGCGACGGCATGCTGCGCACCATGCTGGGTATTCGCGGCGAGGAATTCAACATTCTGGGCGCACAGGCCGAGGGGGAGCCTAGCGAGATCCGCCTATCCAATGGCATGGTCACCCGCCTATGGCAGAACGATATCGCTGTGGATGGAGCCGATACGGAAGTGCTGGCAAGCTACGCCGGCACACAGGCCGACGAGTGGGAATTGGACGGTACCGCGGCGATTACGCGCAACCCCTATGGCAAGGGCATGGCCTATTTCGTCGGGTGCGACTTGAACGTGGCCGATCTCGCTGTGTTCGTCGGCGACCATCTGACTGTCGGCCAGGCCTGCGAGGCAGGCGACGGCGCCGACTACGACCCGACCATTACCCTGCATACCGAGCGTGCGAGCGCCGAAGCGATCTTCGACTTCTACCTGCCGCGCGGCAAGAACGAGACGGTGGTCAGCGGCATTTCCGGCGAACCCGTGTATCGCTTCCAGTGCGATGAAGGCGAGGCCCCGGGCGTCTACACCATTCGACGCAACGGCGTACTCGTCGTGAAACGATACAATCGGCAGTAGCGGTATGTTGCCGTTCGGCGTTGTAGACACAAGCCCACGGCAGTCAACGAACCCTATGATCGGAGGCGGTGTTGAGCGAGATCGAACCCGGCAGGAAACGTGTCACCTTGCGTGATGTGGCGCAGGAAGCCGGCGTTTCGCTGAAAACCGCCTCCAATGTCATCAACAATGCCGGGCGCATGTCCGATGAGACCAGGGCACGCGTGCAGGAGGTCATCGGCAGGCTCGGATACCGGGTCAACGTGTCGGCGCGCAATCTGAACCGCAACAGCACCGGCGTCATCACGCTTGCCGTGCCGATGCTGACGCCGCCGTACCTGGCGGAACTCGCCAATCGCATTATCGAACAGGCGAGGTCGGACGACTACCTGGTGTACGTCGTCACCTATGGTGGGCAAAACGCGCAAGGGGCGCGAGAACTGCTTCGCAATTTCAACACCACCGTGTCCGACGGACTGATCCTGTCCATGTCGGAGGATGAGAGCCTGACCGCGCAGGATCTGGACGTGGACTATCCGATGGTCGCGGTCGGCGCACGTGACGTGTGGGGCGTCTGCGACCATGTGACCTGCGATGACGTGCAGGCTTCGCGTATGGCCGCCTCCTACCTGTTCGAGCGTGGAGCGCGGCATCTGGCCGTGATCGGCAGTCGTGGAATCTACGATGAGCAGGCCGCGTTGCATGCCACCGACGGCAATGCCGGGCTCCGTTTGCGTGGAGTGATCGAAGCATGCCGTGAACGGGGAACAAGCCTCGACCCCGAACTGGTGGTCAGCGGCGGCGACTGGGCCATCGGCTGCGGCTATAAGGCCATCCAGCGGCTTATCGACGCCGGCACGGAGTTCGACGGCGTGGTGGCGTTCAACGACCAGCTGGCCATCGGCGTGCTGTCGGCGCTTGCGGCGAATGGCATCAGCGTGCCGGGCCAGGTGCAGGTGATCGGATTCGACAACATCGAGGAGGCGGCCTATCTGCAGCCGCCATTGACCACCATGGATTCACGGTTCGATGCCATCGTGCCCGCGGTAAGTGCTCGCATGCTGATGCGCATCGCCGGGCGGAACGTCGAGCCTGAGCTTATGCGCATCCCCTCACGGGTGATCGCCAGATCCACCACGCGGTAGCAGGCCCCGCCCGCGCATCCTCCCGGCTGTGGCATAGACTGCACATCAGTACCAGACAGCATGCAATGCCAACATAACCGTCGATTCCGTACCGAAACGAAGGAGCAAAAATATGACGAATCGTCATCCCAATCCCAACGAAGTTCCCGATATTACACTCAGCGACGGCAACGCCATTCCGCAGATCGGCCTGGGCGTACTGCGTATCGACGATGAAGGCGTGACGCCAGTTGTCGAAAGCGCCCTGGCGGCAGGCTACCGACACATCGACGGTGCTGCCGGATACAACAACGAGGCCGGCGTAGGCCGTGCGCTCGCCGCTGCCGGCTATACCACCGGCGAGCAGCGCCAGAGCCTGTGGGTCACCACCAAGTTGCGTGATTCCGAACAAGGCTATGATTCCGCGCGCAAGGCGTTCGACCGCCAGCTTGGACTCCTGCAGCTGGAATACGTCGATATGTACATGCTGCATTGGCCGACCCCGTTCGACTGGCGTAGCGGCGAGACCTGGAAGGCGTTCGACGAGTTCCGCGCCGAAGGCCGTGTGAAAACGCTTGGCGTATGCAACTTCCTGCCCGAGCACTTGGAACGCCTGCACCGGGAGACCGGCGAATACCCGGCCGTGAACCAGATCGAGCTGCACCCCACCTGGCAGCAGCGCGAAGTGGTCGCCTACTGCAAGGAACACGGCATCGCCATCGAAGCGTATTCCCCCATGGCGCGCGGCGCCGACCTCAACGCTGGCAATGGTGCCATCGAACGCATCGCCGCCGCGCACGGCGTCTCCCCGGCCCAGGTGATTCTGCGCTGGCACATCGAGAACGGCACCATCATCATCCCGAAGTCCGTGCACGCCGAGCGTCAGCAGGAAAACCTCGATCTGTTCGGATTCGAGCTCACCGCCGACGAACATGCCGCCATCGACGCATTGGACGGCCCGACCCGCGCCGGTCATGATCCGATGACCTTCACCTACGCCTGATCGCCAATCCGATCCCACCCCAGATCCGCAGCCAAGCCAGCAAGGATGCCATGAGCCGACGTTCACGTTTCCCACGCCGCATAGTCAACACCTCCGCCAGCTGGTTCCGGACGCTGACGATGCTGCTCGCAGCCGTCATCCTCGGAACATGCATTGCGCTGCTGCTGACCAAGCTCAGTCCGCAGGTGGCCGAGCTCACCGGCGAACATACGGCCACCGGGCAGGCTGCGGATGTGCTGGGTACGTTGAACGTCGACGATTCCGCCAATCCGGGAGGTTACGACCGCGATCTGTTCGGATTCCGTAAAACCGATGCCAACAACGACGGCTGCGATGTACGCGAAGACATCCTCGCCCGCGATCTGAGCGACGTGCGCTACAAATACCGGGGGTCATGCACGGTGGCCAGCGGCATACTGCACGATCCCTACACCGGAGCGACCATTCATTTCACCCGCGGCGTGAAAACCAGTTCGGCCGTGCAGATCGACCACGTGGTGGCATTGGAGAACGCTTGGCGTTCCGGAGCCAACACATGGGATACGAGCAAGCGATACGCGTTCGCAAACGATCCGTACAATCTGCTCGCCGTGGACGGTCCGGCCAACCAGTCGAAAGGATCCGCCTCGGCCGCCTACTGGCTGCCCACCAACAGCGCCTACCGCTGCGAATACGTGGCGCGGCAGATCGGCGTGAAAGCCAAATATTCGCTCAGCGTCACCTCCAACGAGAAAACGGCCATGCTTGCCGTACTGCACGCATGCCCCGCACAGGAGATACCGCAGTAGGCAGCATGGCCTTGACGAAAGATTCGTCGCCAAGCCGATGCGTTTTATACGGCCGTTCATTTTCAAAGGCCATGTCTGTAACATACCCGCGTTATACCGTAAGCGGTTTGGAGACGAGGCGGTATGGAATACAGGCAGGTTGCTGACGGACTCACTGATTCGGACGATATGGTAGACGGCGTGAACGGCGAGGATTCCGCAAAAAGCGCGGAGTCTGGCAGGCAGCGGCATGAGCATGCGCTCGCCGGCATTCTCGGCCCGGCGTTCGTGGCCGCGGTCGCCTATGTGGACCCGGGCAATGTGGCGGCGAACATCACATCCGGCGCGCGATACGGCTACCTGCTGGTGTGGGTGCTGGTGCTGGCGAACATCATGAGCGTGTTCATCCAATACCAGTCCGCCAAGCTGGGCGTGGTCACCGGCAAATCCCTGCCCGATCTGTTGGGCGAACGTATGAGCGACGCCGGACGGTTCATGTTCTTCATGCAGGCGGAAGTGATCGCCATCGCCACCGATCTGGCGGAGCTCATCGGCGGCGCCATCGCATTGGATCTGCTGTTCAACCTGCCGCTGTTCGTCGGAGGGCTCATCATCGGCGCGGTGTCGACGGTGCTGCTGATGTTCGAAGGCGGCAGCACGCAGCGCATATTCGAGAAGATCGTCATCGCCCTGCTGTTGGTGATCACGTTCGGGTTCATCGCCGGCCTGTTCATCGATCCGCCGAATCCGCTCGGCGTGGTGCAGGGGTTGGTGCCGCGTTTCACCAATCGTGATTCGGTGATGATGGCTACGTCGATGCTTGGCGCGACCGTCATGCCGCATGCGATCTACCTGCATTCCACGCTGGTGAACGACCATTATGCCGGCGGGCGGAAGAAGCCGTCGGTGCAACGCCTGCTGCATGGCGCGAAAATCGATGTGGCATGGGCGCTGCTGCTGGCAGGAACGGTGAATCTGTGCCTGCTGATCCTTGCCGCAAACTCTCTGCACGGCATGAGCGGTACCGATTCCATCGACGGGGCGCAGCATGCCATTGTCAGCGTGCTCGGCCCCGGCATCGGCACCATATTCTCCATCGGACTGCTGGCATCCTCGTTGAGCTCCACATCCGTGGGCACATACGCTGGTTCGGAGATCATGCATGGCCTGTTACGCATCAAAGCGCCGATGTGGGCATGCCGCGTGGTCACCCTGGTGCCCGGGCTGGTGGTGCTATGGTTCGCACCGAACCCCACCGAAGCGTTGGTGATCGGTCAGGTGATCCTTTCCATCGGCATTCCGTTCGCCATCATCCCGTTGATGCGCTACACGCATGACAGGCGGTTGATGGGCAAGTGGGCGGATGGCCCGGTTCGCCATGCGTGCTTCATGCTGATCGCCGTGCTCATCGTCGCGCTGAATGCTCTGCTGATCGTACTGGTGCTGCGCGGCGAAGCCTGACGGTACGCGCCCGTGCCGCGAGCGGAACCGCGCATGGTGGCGTTTCGGCTATTGTGTGTGGGAGAGCGTTTTCGAGGAGGCATGATGCAGCAGCAGAATGAGGTGAGGTTCGCGTCGCCGGAAAACGGTGCGCCAGAACCGTTGAATCGACCGGAGGAGATGCGTGCGATTCGTCAGGCCATGGATGAGGGAAAGAACCCGTTGACGGCCACCGACGTGCCACGTTGGGAGGATCAGGTCGGCGTCAGCCGTATCGTCAACCGCCGTGTACTGGAATTCGAGGTGCTGCCCACGCCGGCGCAAGTGCTGTCCGACCTGCCGTTGAACGAACGGGCGCAGGAGCTTGTCGCCCGTTCCCGCGATGAGATCAGGGCATGCCTGTACGGCCAGGATGATCGTCTGCTGGTCATCGTCGGCCCATGCTCGGTGCACGACCCGACCGCGGCTTTGGATTACGCGCGTCGTCTTGCGGCATTGAAGGCCGATCTTGACGATCATCTGCTGATCGTCATGCGCGTGTATTTCGAAAAGCCCCGTACCACCGTCGGATGGAAAGGCCTGATCAACGATCCGGATATCGACGGCAGCTGCAATATCCGTAAAGGTCTGCTGCTCGCACGCCGGACACTGCTGGATGTACTGGGCGAAGGCCTCGCCTGCGCCACCGAATTCCTGGAACCCACCAGCCCGCAGTATATTTCCGACGCGGTAAGCTGGGGCGCGATCGGCGCACGCAATACGGAAAGCCAGGTGCATCGCCAACTGGCCAGCGGCCTGTCCATGCCCATCGGCTTCAAAAACGCCACAGACGGCTCGATCAGCGCTCCGGCGGACTCCTGCTTCGCCTCCGCCCAGCAGCACACCTTCTTCGGCATCGACCATCTTGGTCGCGCCGCCGTGGTCAAGACGCTCGGCAACCCGGATTGCCATGTGGTGCTGCGCGGATCCACCAGCGGCCCGAACTACAGTGCCCATGATGTGGCCGAGACGCTGGACGCCATCAGAAAACGCATGCCGGCCGACGCCGCGGCATCGCACGGCGTGATCGTGGACTGTTCGCACGGCAACTCCTGCAAGGACGAGCACAGGCAGGCCGAAGTCGTGCGCGATATCGCCTCGCGTATCGCAGCCGGCGAGCAGGGCATCACCGGCATCATGATGGAAAGCTTCATCGAAGGCGGCAATCAGCCGGCCGCACCACTCGACCAACTGGTATACGGCAAGTCGATCACCGACCGCTGCCTGAGCTGGAACGACACCGAACAACTCTTGCGTGAACTCGCGCAGGCAGTGGCCACACGCCGTTGGAACTGACGGCGGAACAACGCGAAAGGAACACCCATGACCAGAACCATCGCCATCATCGGCGCACTGAACGAAGAAATCGCGCACATCGCCGAAGCGCTCGCCAACACCACGCATGCCACGGCCGCAAGCCTTGACATAACCTGCGGCACGCTTGCCGCCAACAGCGGCGAGGAACTTTCCGTCGCGGCCACCGTAGGCGGCATGGGGCTTGTCGCCGCGGCAGCCACCACGCAGCATCTCATCGACGTCTACCATCCTGAAGCCATCATTTTCTCCGGCATCGCCGGCAATCTCAACAAGCGGCTTCACATCAACGATGTAGTGCTTGGCGGTACGCTGCGCTATCTCGACACCGACATGCGACTCGTAGGCCAATGGAAGCCGGGAACCGAACAGAACCCCATCGAGGAGTTCCATAGCGACAGGCATCTGCTGGATGTCGCGGACAAGGCCCTTGCCGACGCCGGCATCACCCATATCATCGGCACCATCGCCTCCGGCAACTATTTCGTGGACGACCCGGCCAAGGTCGAGGAGGTCATCCGCGCCACCGGTGCCGACGCGGTGGAAATGGAAGGCGCCGCAGTGGCGCAGGTCGCCGCGCGCAACGATGTTCCAGCATTGGTGATTCGCGCGCTGTCCGATAACGCCGACACCGACTATGAGGAATTCAAAGGCTTCGACATCAGTGAATACGCGAATACAGCCGCCAACCTCACCGTGGATCTGCTCAGGCGTCTCTAGGTGAACAATAGCTGAACTTCAGGCGTATTGCGCATTGTCGCCGTTCCGGCTTCGCTACTGTGGTAAAGCGAAGGTGTCCTGTGGGCAAACCCCGATAGTCGAAAGGGCGACGAGCGGCGAAATGCAGTGGTGGCAGATTCTTCTGGTGGTCGCGGCGGTGGCGGTGGTTTCGCTCGCCGCATATTGGGCCGGCAAGGAGCGTGGCGAACGTCTTGCCCGTGACGAATACCATGACAGCGGTATGAGCGTGGGCGGCGAATCGTTGTTTGCCGGCAACGATTCGCCGCGCACCGGTGAAGAGGCGTTTATGCGCGCACTGCCGCAGGCGGTGGCGCTGGTCGACGGCAACGGTGCCGTGCAGTATGCGCGTGACGATATCGAACGGTTCGGTCTCATCGCTGCCGGCCATGTACGCAATAGCGAGATTCTCGACATGCTCGCCCAAGTGGAGCATGACGGCACAACCCGTGAGCGCGAACTCGAAGTGGCACGTTCGGCGGCCGACATGGCAGGCACGCATTCGGGCAGGGGAGTGCAGGCGGGGCAATCATTGCCTTCGCGCGAACAATATCTGAGCGTGCGGGTGAGCCGTATCGGTGATGGACTATATGCGCTGCTTGCCGTCGACATAAGCGAGCGCAGACATTTCGAACAGATGCGCCGCGAGTTCATGACCAATGTCGCGCACGAGCTGAAAACGCCGACCGGCGCGATCGCATTGCTGGCCGAAACCATTGCCGACGCGGCCGACGATCCGGATGCGGTACGGTATTTCTCCGGGCGTGTCAGCAAGGAGTCCGCCCGCCTGACCGAATTGGTGCGACGGCTGATCGATCTGCAGAAGATGCAGGACGCCGGCCGTAGCCTGCACCCCAAGCGCATGTCGGCATTGGCCGTGGCCAGGGCCGCCATCGATGCGAATCGTGTGCAGGGCGAACAACGGCATATCGAGATGGTGCTCGCATTCGATGGAACCCGATTGGGGCCGGAACCGTCCGATAGCGACCCGGATGTGCCGATCATGTGCGATGAGAGCGCAATCGTGACCGCGGTGAAGAACCTGGTGGAGAACGCCATCCACTATTCGCCGGAATACACCACGGTCTGCGTGGCGGTGGACACCAGCGAGCACGCCGTACGCATCCGCGTAATCGATCAGGGCATCGGCATTCCCGAATCCGCCATCGGACACATCTTCGAACGCTTCTACCGGGTCGATCCGGCGCGATCGAGACAGACGGGCGGCAGCGGCCTGGGGCTTGCCATCACCAAGCATTGCGTGGAGGATTGCGGCGGCACGATTTCCGTATGGTCGCACGAATTCGAAGGTTCCACATTCACCATCGAACTGCCCTGCGCCGAAGATATGGCCGAGCAGACGGAATAGCCAGGCGGAACAATCAGTCGCAATAGTCGGACCAAAACCAAGGAAAGAGAAGAAAACCACCATGACACGCATTCTTATCGTGGAGGACGAGGAATCCTACCGGGAACCCCTGGTATACCAGCTCACCCGC
This sequence comes from Bifidobacterium angulatum DSM 20098 = JCM 7096, assembly GCF_001025155.1. Taxonomy (NCBI): domain Bacteria; kingdom Bacillati; phylum Actinomycetota; class Actinomycetes; order Bifidobacteriales; family Bifidobacteriaceae; genus Bifidobacterium; species Bifidobacterium angulatum. The sequence goes on from NZ_AP012322.1 coordinate 332,062, forward strand.
GAAGGCTACGAGGTCTCCGCCGCAGCCACGGGCGAAGAGGGGCTTGAACTGTTCACCCACGGCGGGATCGACCTGGTACTGCTCGATCTGATGCTCCCGGGCATTGATGGCACCACACTATGCCGCCGCATTCGAGAGCAAAGCCGCGTACCGATCATCATGCTGACCGCAAAAAGCACGGAAATCGACAAAGTGGTCGGATTGGAGATCGGCGCCGACGACTACGTGACCAAACCGTATTCCTTCCGCGAACTGCTGGCGCGCATCCGCGCCGTGCTGCGCCGCAACCAGAGCGCCCAACAGCAGGGGAGCGCCGACGACGACGTGCCGCTGACCTGCGGCGACATCGTGATGCGCGTCGGGCAGCATCAGGTCATCGTTCGCGGCGAATCCGTGTTCTTCCCGTTGAAGGAATTCGAACTGCTGGAATACCTGATGCAGAACAAAGGACGTGTGCTCACCCGGCATCAGCTGATCGACCGCATCTGGGGCGCCGATTATGTCGGCGATACCAAAACGTTGGACGTGCACGTCAAACGTGTACGCGCCAAAATCGAAGAGGAACCAAGCCACCCGAAATACCTGAGCACCGTGCGAGGCCTGGGATACAAGATCGACGAGCCTGCCGACTGACAGACGACCGAGCCGTCTGACGGCAGCGCGGCAGATAGTGCGGTCGCCCAGGTCAGCCGGAACGACGGGAAGTGTTCATCTTCCGTTCACCTATTTTGGATCGGCACGCTCGTGGGATTCCCTAGGCTTGTAAGTGTCCTAGAGACGAGCGCTTCGACGGCTCCCGTCCAGATAGATGACAGAGGAATAAGAAGATAATGAACAAGAATCTCATCGTTCGTTCGCTGGCCGCCGTTTCCGGCCTGGCCATGCTGGCCTCCCTCGCCGCCTGCGGCGACAACGTCGCGGCCACCACTGATTCGACCTCCACCAAGGATCTCAGCTCCCAGATCTCCGGCGACTACGCCGGTGCCGGCGCCTCCTCCCAGCAGGCCGCTGTCGAAGCCTGGATCGCCGGATTCAAAGGCAGCAACCCCGACGCCAAGATCGCCTACAACCCCTCCGGCTCCGGTGCCGGCGTGACCACCTTCCTGCAGGGCGCCACCGCATGGGCAGGCTCCGACAAGGCGCTCGCCGACGACGAAGTCGAACAGTCCAAGAACGTGTGTGCCAAGGGCACCGCATTCGACGTGCCGGTGTACGTCTCCCCGATCGCGGTCGTGTTCAATCTCAAGGGCGTGTCCGATCAGGGCGAGCATGTCAACATGGATGCCTCCACCATCGCCAAGATCTTCGATGGCAAGATCACCAAGTGGAACGACGCGGCCATCAAGTCCCAGAATCCGAAGCTCAATCTGCCCGACACCGACATCACCGTCGTGCACCGTTCCGACAAGTCCGGCACCACCCAGAACTTCGTAAGCTACTTCAAGGACGCTGCCCCGAACGATTGGACCTATGACCTGTCCGAGAACTGGCCGAATGAGGTCGGGCAGGGCGCCAAGGGCACCTCCGGCGTGATCAACACCGTCAAGCAGGCCGACGGCACCATTGGCTACGCCGACTTCTCCCAGATTGGCGAGCTGGGCACCGTAGCCGTCAAGGTCGGCTCCAAGTACACCGAGATCTCCGCCGATGCCGGCTCCAAGGTCATTGAGGATTCCGAACTTGCCGACGTCAAAGGCGAACACCGCGTCGTGGTGAATATCAACCACAAGACCGAGGCCGACGGTGCCTACCCGATCGTGCTGGTCTCCTACGACATCGTCTGCCCGGCGTACAAGGACACCAAAACCGCCGAGTTCGCCAAGTCCTGGCTGAGCTACGTCACCAGCGACGAAGGCCAGAAGACCGCCCAGCAGGCCGCCGGCACCGCGCCGCTGCCGAGCACGCTGACCTCCAAGATCGCCGACTCCATCAAAGCGATCTCCACCAAGTAAGTAGGTCTTCACAACCTGCCGTTCCGAGCGAAGTCGGAGCCCCCGGTCCCCATGTAGGATGGGAGGAATCCGACTCCGCTCACTGTGCTGAGTAAACCGATTCGTTCCAAGGAGAACTCGTGAGTTCGCAAGACAACACGGCCGGACGCCACGGCAGCGGCAAAACCGCTGACAAGGTATTCAAAGGCGTTGCCTATGGCTGTGGCATCCTCATTCTGGTGGTGCTCGCCGCCGTCGCACTGTTCCTGCTGTTCCGCGCATGGCCGCTGATCGGCGGCGATCAGAAAGCCAACAGCGCCACGATTTCCAACTTCACCGGTGGCAAGGCCACCAACTTCTGGCAGTACGTCGGGCCGCTGCTGTTCGGTACCGTGCTGGTCTCGGCCCTCGCACTGCTGATTTCCTTCTTCATCTCCGTGGGCATTGCGCTGTTCATCTCGCATTACGCCCCGAAGAAGCTCGCCACCGTGCTGAGCTACGTGGTCGACCTGCTTGCCGCCATCCCGTCCGTCATCTACGGCCTATGGGGCGGCCTGGTGCTGGTTCCCGCCATCTACCCGTTCTGGAACTGGCTGTCGAAGACCTTCGGCTGGATTCCGATCTTCGCCGGCCCGGCGGCCAACCCATCCCGCACCGTCGCCACCGTGTCCGTGGTGCTTGCGGTCATGATCCTGCCGATCATCACCTCCATGTCGCGTGACATTTTCCTGCAGACACCGCGCCTGCAGGAGGAAGCCGCGCTGGCGCTCGGCGCGACCAGGTGGGAGATGGTCAAGCTCGCCGTACTGCCATTCGGCAAATCCGGCGTCGTCTCCGCCTCCATGCTTGGTCTTGGTCGTGCGCTCGGCGAGACGATGGCCGTGCTGATGATCCTGTCCCCGGGGCTCAACTACTCGTTCAAACTGCTGCAGGCCTCGCAGAACCAGACCATCGCAGCCAATATCGCAGCGCAGTACCCGGAAGCGAACGCTCTGGGCGTCTCCGCCCTGATCGGCACCGGCCTGGTGCTGTTCCTCATTACCTTCGTGGTGAACTTCATCGCACGTAAGATCACCGAGAAAGCGAGTGCATGATGTCCGCAACCGAAGCATCGCCAATGGACGGCGCGCCCGTCATCGACTTCGACAAGTTCAAACCGACCCGTTCCTTCATCGCGGCTCGCAAGCGCAAGGACGCCGCCATGCGTCTGCTGATCTCGCTGGCGTTCATCGTCGCGCTCGTGCCGCTGATCTCCGTGCTGTGGACCACCATCGCCAACGGCGTCAAGAGGCTGAATCTCAACTTCCTGAGCTACAACATGACCGGCGTGGTCGGAGGCAATCCAACTCCCTCCGGCGGTTACGGCGGTGTGCAGCACGCCATCATCGGCACGCTGGAGATCACGCTCGGCGCCATGGTCATTTCGATTCCGATCGGCCTGATGTGCGCCGTGTACCTGGTGGAATACTCCAACCGCGGCAAGCTGTCGCGCGCCATCACCCTGCTGGTGGATGTGATGAGCGGCATCCCATCCATTGTGGCCGGCCTGTTCGCCTTCTCGATGTTCACCATCCTGCTTGGGCCCGGCACCATCAACGGTTTCGAAGGCTCCGTGGCACTGTCGCTGCTTATGCTGCCCACCGTGGTCAAATCCAGTGAGGAGATGCTCAAGATCGTGCCGAACGATCTGCGCGAGGCATCGTATGCGCTGGGCGTCACCAAGCAGCGCACCATCACCAAGATCGTGCTGAGGACCGCATTGCCGGGCATCGTATCCGGCTGCATTCTGGCCATCGCGCGAGTGATCGGCGAAACTGCGCCGCTGCTCATGACCGCCGGCTACATTGCGTCCACGAACGTGAACCTGATCTCCGGGCAGATGACCACGCTGCCGGTGTACGTCTATCAGGAATACTCCAAGCTGAACGCGAACTGCCCGGTCGGCGCGGACGCCTCCTGCGTGACCACCATCCCGATGGAACGCGCCTGGGCCGCCGCTCTCGTGCTCATCGTACTCGTGCTTATCCTCAACCTCATCGGCCGCTTGGTGGCGAAGGTATTCGCCGTCAAAACAGAACGCTGAACCGTGCAGTCGTAATCAACAAGTCATAAGGAAAATCACATGGGACAACGCATTGATGTCAACCATCTGAACATCTACTACGGCAACTTCCTGGCCGTGGAGGATGTGAACCTCAATATCGAGGCGAACAAGGTCACCGCATTCATCGGGCCTTCGGGCTGTGGAAAATCCACCGTGCTGCGCACTCTCGACCGCATGCACGAGATCATCCCCGGCGCGCATTGCGAGGGCGAGGTGCTGCTGGAAGGCAAGAACCTGTACGCCAAGGACGTCGATCCGGTGGCCGTGCGCCGTGACGTGGGTATGGTGTTCCAGCGTCCGAACCCGTTCCCGACCATGTCCATTCGCGAGAACGTGCTTGCCGGCGTCAAGCTCAACAACCGTAAGATCTCGAAGTCCGATGCGGACGATCTGGTCGAATGGGCGTTGCGTGGCGCGAACCTGTGGAATGAGGTCAAGGATCGTCTGGACAATCCGGGCGTCGGCCTGTCCGGCGGGCAGCAGCAGAGGCTGTGCATCGCTCGCGCCGTGGCCGTGCACCCGCAGGTGCTGCTCATGGATGAGCCGTGCTCCGCGCTTGATCCGATCTCGACCCTGGCCGTCGAGGATCTGATCAACGAGCTGAAGAACGACTACACCATCGTGATCGTGACGCATAACATGCAGCAGGCAGCCCGTATCGCCGACTACACGGGCTTCTTCAACCTGAAGGCCGTGGGCCAGCCGGGGCACCTCGAGTACTTCACCGACACCACCACCATGTTCAACAATCCTCAGAACGAAGAGGCCGAGCGCTACGTTTCCGGTCGTTTCGGCTGATCGAGTGCCGGGATGGCCCGGAAGCGGCGGTTTTGTACTCGCCGTTTCCGGGCCGTTTTGGTATTTCTGGGGTTTGCGTTGCCGATGATCGTCTGGCTGCC